>PXBW01000304.1 GCA_003566775.1 candidate division WS1 bacterium | reverse complement strand
GTTGACGGCGGGAGCCGCAGGCCCGAGTTCCGCCTGCTCGATGAAGCCCCGGTAGCCGATCGGCATCAGCGAATCGTAGCCGCCAACACTCTCATAGCCATAGACGGTCGCTGCGTTCGGCGGCAGGACCGCTTGCGGCACCTGGTGCATCCCCCAGCGATCCCGGGGAGTGACCGCCAGCACCCGGTCCTCTGCGCTCATCAACTGTTCGATAGCGGGAGTGACCGGATACACATCCTCCCGTCGCGTCCGGGGCAGGAAGTCATGCGCCCACGGCAGCAGTTCTATCGCCACGAGCAGAACCGCGAGCGCCCCGAGCACTGTTCCTGCATCCACGCCGGAGGGCAGAGTAAGCCGTCTGCGAAGTCCCTCCATGCCCGAGACGCGGTCGCAGACAGCGTCCAGCCCGAATGCGGCGGTCATCGGCAATGCGAAGGTTAACACCGAAAGGAAGCGGGAGAAGCTCCCTGCCTGTCCAAGCATCGGCACGTGCCAGTACAGTGCCTCAGCCATCCCCCCTGCCATCGCGATGTTCAGCGCCGCAAAGGTCAGGAAAGCGAAGAATGCATAGTGCCGCGTCCGAACGAACCCCAGTCCGAGCAGTGCCAGCGCGATCGTGGTGATTCCCACGAATCCGCAGTGCTCCGAGTAAGGGATGCCCTGCGCGGTCAGGACATGATCCCCGTGCGCCGGATTGCCGAAGGCATCAGGATCAAGCAGCAGGATCAGTTGCGCCGGTTGCAAAGCCCGTGCCTGGTGAAACTCCCATCCCGTCTCAGTCGGAGCAGCGGCGTGCCCCCGGGGCGAGTTCCGCACAAGCTCGAGCATCGGTAACGCCCCGGGCGCGGCAAGCAGCAGTGCCAGTGCGAAGCCGCCGGCGAGACGCAGGAAATGTGTCCGGCGGTAGTTCACTGCCTCCCACAGTACCCTCAGGCCCGCGTAGACCAGCGTCACAAGCCATACATACACGGCGATCTGTGCGTGACCGGCCAGCAGACTCATCGCAAGCGCAATTGCGAGAAGTGGCATCCCCCAGCGTCTGCGTTCAAAGATCAGCACGACCCCAAGCATCCCCGCCGGCAGCCAGACAATGGAATTCATCAACGTCGGAAGCTGGGTCCACGTGACAATGAATCCGCCGAAACTAAAGCCGATCGCACCGAACACGGCAGGAAGGTGCCGCAGCCGCAGCATCCTGCCCAGCAGATAACTGAACGCCGCCGCGAGCGCATAGTGCAGCACGGCAAGGAAGCCCATCCCCCACCTGACATCGACGAGAGCCAGTAGCCAGTTGGGCGGATAGAAGAGAGCTGACTGGCCGTTGCCAACGAATGGGTGGCCGCACATCTGATGCGGATTCCACAGGGCGAGTTCGCCGTCCCGAATCGCACGAGCCTGCAGCAACCGCCAGGGGTAGAATTGCGCCACACCATCCCACAGAAGCGGCGACCACTGCCGGTCGGTCCCCGGCAGGTCAGCTTCACTGAGCCAGGGCTCCATTTCCGCCTGGAAGCCGGCTGCAAGCGGCGCATAGGGGCCGAAGAGGCAGTCCGCCCAGAACAGGACACAGAGCGCGGCGAGTGCCCCGAGCGCGATGAGGGTCAAGTGCTTTCGATAGAACGTTTCGCTCATGGCGAGGATTATACGTCGATTGCGCGGGTGCGGCAAAGTGAGCCGTCGATCACACATCCGGCTCAGCAGGCCTCTCGATCAGTGGCACCTCTGGAGGTTCGTGTTGATAGCTCACGGCGACCGTCAGAACCCCCGACATGATCAGCACGAGCCCTGCTACTCGCAGGAGTGGAAGTGTCTCATCGAGGAAATACCATGAGGCAAGCGTGACCATCACGAAGCTCAGCGCAACAAACGGGTAGGCGTAGCTGAGATCAAGCTCCGACAGAGCGACGAGGTAGAGCAGCGAACTGATCCCGTAGCAAACGAAGCCGCTGAACACGTAGGGAGTGAAAACCGCGCGGATGACCGCAAGGGGCGCCGGGATCAGGTCAAGCTCGTTTACCCCAATCTTCAGGAACATCTGCCCGCACGCGCCGAGTGTGACAGATATAATCAGCAGGATGATGGATCGAATCGGCACTTGCTTCCACTCCCCGAACAGATTATCCCCCGAAACCACGATCCAGAAGCCATCGCCGCCGCCTCTACGGATGGCGGCGAGGCCCCAGGATAGTCCATCTCTTCCGCCCTTCAGGCTGATGCGAGCAGTTCAGCAGCTTTGTCAACGGCTGAGGCCGCATCCGGCGCGTAGCCGTCGGCACCAATCTCCTCGGCGTAGCTCTGCGTCACCGGCGCCCCGCCGATGAGAACCCTCACCTGATCTCGAATGCCGGCCTCGACCAGCGCATCCACTGTGTCCTTCATCGAGGGCATCGTGGTGGTCAGCAGCGCCGAAAGCGCCACGACGTTCGCGTTATTCTCGCTGACTGCACCCACAAACTGCTCCGGAGAGACATCCACCTCGAGGTCGATCACGTCGTAGCCGCCGCCCTCGAACATCATCGCCACGAGATTCTTCCCTATGTCGTGAAGGTCACCCTTCACCGTGCCGATCACGACCGTACCCTTTGGCTCTATCTCACCCTCGGTCAGCAGCGGCTTGACCTTGGCCATGGCCGACTGCATCGCGCGGGCCGCGATGAGCACCTCGGGAACGTAGAACTCATTGTTCTTGAACTTCTCTCCCACCACACTCATGCCGGCGATCAGTCCATCGTTGATGATCTGACCGGGCCTGACGCCTTCGTCAATGGCCGCCTGAGTAAGCTCCTCCGCCTGCTCCATCTGGCCATTGATAACCGCCTCAGCCAGTGCCTGCAAGTCCGCCATTTGATAAACCTCCCGTTTGCGATTGCGTGCCTTCTATCAGTCAGGCGCGCCTGATCGGCGCGTCTTGCGCCCTGTGTCAGATTGAACTCGGAAAGATCATGCTGTCGGCGTAAACGAGTTGAAAGCCCGGATTCGCCATCAACTCCACGTGCTCCGCCCTGGACGCCAACTCCGCCGCGTAGCGTCGCTCATCAACTGAGACGAGCGCCGCCAGAGCTCCCGCACCCGCCGCGTTACCGATCCCCCGAATCCGCCCCAGCGGTATATCGGGGAGCAGGCCGATCCTCCGAGCACTGCGTCGGTCGATGTAGTTGCCGAATGCACCAGCCAACAGCACTTCCTCGATCTCTTCACACTCTATCCCGGCTTCGGTACAGAGCAGTTCGACCGCGGCCCTCACCGCACCTTTCGCCAACTGAACTTCCCGCAGATCCTGCTGCGTGAAAGTGATCTCACCGCTTCCATCGTCCCTCTCCGCAACGACAAACTCTCGCTCAGACCCCTCGCCGCGCAATCGCGTGGCTATCTGGACCGGCAGATCTTCCGATGCCTCTTTATCTGCGATCCTTCCGGTGATGTCGGCGACACCTCCGTCGAGCAGCGTGGCCACGATGTCGAATATCCCGGAGCCGCAGATCCCGTTCGGATGTGCCCCGCCGATCGTTGCGAAGCCGATCGAACCGTTGCGCAGCCAGACCCGCTCGATGGCGCCCTCCGCGGCCCGGACGCCGTGGCGAATCTGTCCTCCCTCGAAGGCCGGACCCGCGGCACACGAGGTGACCAGCAGCCGCTCGCCCGACCAGAGCATTACCTCACCGTTCGTGCCGATGTCAACTATCAGTGTGGGATGGTCGCGCTCGGTAATACGTGAGCTAAGCAATACACCGACGGTGTCGGCACCGACGAATCCGGCTATGACCGGCAGAGAGTATACGCCCCCCGCCGGGTTTATTGCAAGCCCGGCGTCCGCCGCGGAGACATCCATCGGCCCACGCGTAACAGGCACGTAGGGGGCCTGGGCGAGGTGGCGCGGATCCAGGCCGAGAAACAGGTGATGCATGCATGTGTTACCCACCACCGCGACCTCGTAGATATCCCGCCTGCGTACAGCCGCCTTCTCCGCCGCTTCAGCCAGGAGCCGGTTGATGAGGTTAACCACTATGCTGCGCATCTCTTCGAGGCCGCCCGTACTCGATTGCACATGCTCTATCCGAGAGATAAGATCGTGGCCGTAGCGTGCCTGTTGGTTCAACGCTGACGCGGTAGCGATCCTCTCGCCGGTGCTCACGTTCACGAGATAAGCGACCACCGTGGTGGTGCCGATATCCACCGCGGCGCCAAGGCAGCACGGGTGCTCACTCATGGGAGGACGCACGTCCACGATGACGTTGCCTAACATGACAACTGAGATGCAGAAGTCGTTCTGCCTCAGGATTGGTGTTACCTGGGCGAGAGCATCGCGATGTATGCGCAGATCTGCAGTGGGAATCTCCAACGTGTCGGCAATACGCTCGAAATCGCTGCGCTGATCGGCGAGAGTCGGCTCCGGAAGCTGGATGAGGCGACTGACGACATTCGGCGCGAGCGTTAGTTCGTCGCCTGCATCCTCCGACAGTATCTGACCGTTCACGGTGCGCGAGTTGGAGGGAACGATGACCTGTGCATCAGCGAGCAGCACCGCCTCGCAGGCGAGGCGCACTCCATTACGCAACTCCTCACCGGTAAGCAGATCATGCTCGGCGCCGGTCGGTTCAGCGCACCCGCGTTCACATATGACACGGCACCTTCCACACCGACCCTTACCCCCACATGGTGCAGTGATGGTGACACCGAGTTGGTGGGCCGCTTCGAGGATCGTGGATCCGGCCTCAACCTCCCCGGCCCCCCCCTCTGGCTTGAAGCTCACCGTAATCATAGCGAAAGAGCCGGGCTGCCGGGGTGTGATCGCACCCCGCGCACCCGACCCCTGACACCCTCCGACTCAATCGTAGTACGACAGCTGTTTCTGCGCCTCGACGCCATGCTTCGAACCGGCGTCGAGCTCGATCACCCGCTCGAAGAAGGGACGCGCCTCGTCATACATCCCCAGCATCGTGTAATGCTTGCCCGCGTCGAGCAGGTAAAGCTGGTTCTCCGGCTCTATCTCCGCCGCTCTCGCGATCATCTCGAGGGCCTCGTCGAACTCCCCGGTGTTCATCAGGGAAAGACCCATGCCCCAGAGAGCCTCGGCATTCTCGGCATTCTCATCCAGCACCTGCTGATACAACTCAAGTGCATCATCGTATTGACCGTTTATCCGGTGCTCGTGAGCCTGTTGCATAGTTGTATTATCGGCAGCCATCAGATGGCGTCCTCCGCGCCCGGATAGGTTGTACTCTCAATTCCCGCCGGGCCATGCTGATCCGGCACCTCCGCCTCAGTTTAAGCGGTCGCCCGGATGCAACCTGGCCCCCCGACTGAACTCCGCGCCTGACATCGATCTCTTTCCGGCAGGCTGCAGCCTCGTGATCTCGACCGCACCTGCACCTGCAGCCACCACCGGCCCCCTGTCACTGGCAATTTCGACGATCTCCCCCGGTGTTCCTTCTTTGTTTAAGACACTTTGCACCACATGAGTGTCTTGCACCTTTATGCGCTGGTCTCCCAGCATGCACCACGCCCCCGGCCACGGAGTGCATGCGCGCACGAGGTTCCTGAGTTCCTCTGGCGGCAGGTTCCACTCGATCCGACAGTCGTCGGTCTCCACCCGCCCGACATAGTCTGAGGCGGAGTCATCCTGGGGCACGAACTGCGCCTCACCACGTTCGATCTGATCGATCGCCCGAAGCAGCAGTCCAACGCCGACGTTCGTCAACCGCTCTGTGAGCGTACCACGATTGTCCTCATAGAGGATCTCGACTTCCTCCTGAAGGATGATCTCCCCCGCGTCAAGCTCTTCCACCATCCGCTGAATGGTCACTCCGGTCGTGGTGAGTCCCCGGCGAAGCGCGCCGTAGACCGGCGCAGCCCCGCGCAAAGCAGGTAGCAGCGAATAATGAACGTTGACGAAGCCCTCTCTCGGAAGTTCCAGCAGTTTAGGTCTCAGGATCTGACCGTAGGCCACCACGACTCCCAACTCCGGTTCGTACCCGCGCAGTTCCTCCAGGAACTCCGTATCGGCCGCCGATGCAGGTGCAAGCACAGGCAGCCCCAGACGCTCGGCCGCTTCCCTGACAGGAACCTTGCGGAGCTTGCGCCCCCGTCCAGCCGGGCGGTCCGGCTGGGTGATCGCGACCACTACTTCATGCTCGCTGGCATCAAGCGCTTCGAGATACTTCACCGACGGAGGCGGGGTTCCGAAGAACGCGACTTGCATCGCTTACGCCTCGCTCTCTCGCTGCTTCCGAAGCCTCTCGAATGCCTCTATCGCGTCTTCAATCGTGGTGTCCTCTAGCCGGTAGCCACACTCTTTGTCACTGTCCGGCCGCATCCAGCATAGACTCTCAGGCTCCACCACGTCAATGAACAAACGCCCGGCGAGATGGTCGAGTTCATGCGCCAGACAGCGGGCCATCAACCCTTCGCCTTCAATGATAATCTCGTCACCCTCGCGATCTACCGCCTCAACAACCACCCGTTCCGGGCGCAACACGGTCCCTCGCAGCGTCGGCAGGCTCAGGCAACCCTCATGCCCCTCCTGCTCACCTTCCCGTTCAACTATTCGAGGGTTGATAAGCTCTATCATCTCCTCGCCATCGGGGTCTCGACGTACCACGACGGCTGCCAACGGATCGGCCACCTGCGCCGCCGCCAGCCCAAGCCCGCTCTCCACCAGCATTGTTTCGGCAAGATCATCGAGAAGCTGAGCCAGACCCTCATCGATCTCACGAACGCGCCTGGCCTTCTTTCTCAGTGCGGGATGTCCGCAATAGACAATGCGTCGCACGGCCATCTATCTGTATCCTTTCGGGTAACGCGTGACCTCTTCACATCATGTCCAGCGGGTCCACGTCCACAGTTACCGCCGAGGCCTCGTCTTCCATCGCCGAGAGTGCATCCAGGAGGACTCCGCGAAGCTCATCGAGGCGCTTGCCCTTGAGCAGCAGATGATGGCGATATAGACCTCTCAGTCTTGCCAGCGGCGCGGCGGCCGGTCCCACGAACTGCATCCTGCCATGCTTATGATGCAGGCCGCGCTTCTGTAACTCCATGGCCAGGCGGCGGGCCAGGCCGAGACTCTTCGCCTCATCCTCATCGCTGATCGTCAGGTTGATCAGCCTCGCGAAAGGAGGATACATGTTATCCTCACGCTTGGCAAGTTCATGACGGTAGAAGGCCTCATAGTCATGATGGCTGGCGCTTACGACAGCAATATGCTCGGGGTTGTACGTCTGCACCAGCACACGACCCGGCTTGTCCGCGCGCCCCGCTCTTCCCGCGACCTGCGTGAGCAACTGGAAGGTGTGTTCGGAGGCGCGAAAGTCTGGCCGGTTCAGACCTGTGTCCGCGTTAAGCACTCCCACAAGCGTCACATTGGGAAAGTCATGCCCCTTTGCGATCATCTGCGTACCGATCAGCACATCCGCCTCCCCTCGCGCGAACCGGCGCAAGATATCCGCATGCGCCCCCTTGCGTGAGGTCGTGTCACGGTCCATGCGTAGAGCGGCCATCTCCGGGAACTCGCGCCCGACCTGATCCGCGACCCGCTCGGTCCCGAGGCCTTTGAAGCCGAAATCTTCCGACTTGCAGGAGGGGCATACCCCCGGCACCGCGGTTGAGAAATCACAGTGATGGCAGCGCATCTCTCGCGATGCGTGATGATAGATAAGCGATACCGAGCAATCCTGACAGGTCATAGAGAAACCACAGCCGCTGCAGAGTACAAAGGTGGAGAAACCCCGCCGATTCAGAAAGAGCATCGCCTGCTCACCCCGCTCGAAGCATCCCGCCAGTGCATCGAGCAGACGCTGGCTGAAGGTGCCTCCTTTCCCCATCAGCGTCTCGCCGCGCAGGTCAACGATCTCCACCTCCGGAAGCGGACGATCATCGATCCTCTCCGGCAGATCACAGAGGCTCAGGACGCGTTCGCCTCTCTCCGCCGCGTGATATGTCTCCAGCGACGGTGTTGCGCTCCCCAGCACCAGCACCGCGTCGTGCTGTCGAGCCCTGCGCCGCGCGACCTCCGCCGCATGGTACCGTGGCGGCGAATCTTGCTTGTAGGCGCGCTCATGCTCTTCATCTACCACGATCACGCCGATATCCTCTATCGGCGCGAAGATAGCTGATCTTGCGCCTACGACGACGTCGGCTGCCCCTCGCTGCACTCGCGTCCACTCGTCGAACCGCTCTCCCGCTCCAAGCGCGCTGTGCAGCAGCGCCAGTCGTTCCCCGAAACGCGCGCGGAAGCGCCCGACCATCTGTGGCGTCAGCGCGATCTCAGGGACGAGCACGATCGCACCCCGCCCACGATCGAGCGCAGAGCTGATCGCGTGCAGGTAAACCTCCGTCTTGCCGGAACCGGTCACTCCGTGCAGCACTATGCCTCCGTGCTGCCTCCTGCGCAACAGATCATCCACGCGATCGAAGGCGCATCTCTGATGGTCCGTCAGGCGCAGGAAGCGCCTCTCCTCCCCTTCTGTCCCCACCGCTTCCGGGCGCCGCCGCACGCGCTCCCGTCTTACCGTCACGAGACCTTTGTCCTCGAGCGCGTTGACCGCGCTGCGATTCAGGTCCGTCACCGGCAGCCCATCCCCGGCCTTCCGTAACGCCTCGATCGTCTCAATCTGCCGCGGGGCGCGTGAGCCGATCTCTTCCATGATCTGCTCCCAGTCGGGGCCCTCCACAAGTCGCGCCACCTGCTGACGCCGCTCGCGCACGCTCGGCCGACCCGGCGTCCGGGTGATCCGAATCAGGCCTCTGACCTCGAGTGATCGAAGAGCGCTCACAACGGCGGGGCGCGAAGCCGAGGTATCCCGCTCCTTAAGCTCTTCAACCAAAGAGTCGACCGATCTCTCCTCGCTGCATTCGAGTATCACCTCGTAGACCTGTTGCTGTCGGGGTGCCCGAGAGAGCATACCTGACGCGCCTTCTGCGCCCGCCTCCGTCAGCCCCACTCTGGTCTCGACATTCCGCCCGGAGCCGGGTGGCAGGAGGCAGTGAAGCGCATCCCGCAAAGGGCAGAGATAGTGTTCCGCCATCCATCGAGCCAGCGCGAGGCCGCGCTCGTCGAACACGGGTTCATCAACAAGCAAGCCTTCGATGTCTCTAACTCTGAAGTCCGGTCGCGTGGTGGTGAAGCCCGTTATCCAGCCGGGAATGCGCCGCGGGCCGAAGGGCACGAGAACGTAGCTGCCCACCTTGAGCACGTCCTCGAGGTGGGCAGGTACCGAGTATGTGAATTCCGTGTCGAGATCGCGCGCCCGCTGGTCAACTACGACCCTGGCAAGCTTTCCGGCGTCGCTCTGCGGCTCCTCGTTCGCCGCGAGATCCAGCAGGCGGGGTTGATCGGCAGGATTGATCAGCGTCAGAATCTCCTCTCATAAGAGACGATGATACGAAGCTACAGTCACGCCTCTTCCCGCAGCATATCGACTGCATCGAGGCGCTCCCAGGTGAAGTCCTTGTCTTCGCGTCCGAAGTGGCCGTATGTAGCGGTCTTCCGGTAGACCGGGCGCCGCAGCTTAAGATGCTCGATCATCCCCAGAGGGCTGAAGTCGAAATTCTCGCCGATGATCTTTGCGATCTGCTTCTCCGGAATCGTCTCCGTGCCGAAGCAGAACACGGCGATCGAGAACGGATCCGGATCACCGATCGCATAGGACACTTCGATCTCGCATTTGCGCGCGAGCCCCGCCGCCACCACGTTCTTCGCCACGTAACGGGCAAAGTAGGCGCCCGAGCGATCTACCTTCGTCGGATCCTTTCCGGAGAATGCGCCGCCTCCGTGTCGCGCATATCCGCCGTAGGTGTCAACGATTATCTTCCGCCCGGTAACCCCGCTGTCGGCCTGAGGTCCGCCGATCTCGAAAACACCGGTGCGGTTAACGAGACACTGCATGCCATCCGCGCACATCTCCCGTGGGATGACCGGTTCCACCACGAACTGGATCAGATCCGCGCGGATCTCGTCCTGATTCATGCCACGCTTGTGCTGAGCAGCCAGCAGCACCTTCGTGACCTCCACCGGTACGTCATCCTGGTAGCGCACGGTCACCTGCGTCTTGCCGTCCGGTCGCAGGTAGTCCAATTCCCCGGTCTTCCGAACGTAGGCGAGGCGCTCGGCGAGGCGATGTGCGAGATGGATAGGCATCGGCATGTAAGTGTCGGTCTCATTGCACGCGAAGCCGAACATCATGCCCTGATCGCCCGCGCCCCCGGTATCAACACCCTCGGCAATGTTCGATGACTGGGCGTGAATCGCGGTCAATACTCCCACCGTCTCCGAGTCGAAACCATACTTCGCGCGGGTGTATCCGATGTCGGCGATCACCTGGCGAGCCACGTCATCGACCGGAACGTAGCACTCGGTGGTCATCTCTCCGGCCACCACGCAGGTCCCGGTGGTGACGAGGGTCTCGATCGCGACTCGTCCCGGCGGGTCCTCCTTCATAACATAGTCCAGCACCGCGTCAGAGATCTGATCGCACATCTTGTCGGGATGGCCTTCTGTCACGGACTCAGATGTGAACTGATAGGACTTACTCACCTTCGCTGCCTCCCTTGGGGCGTGCGCTACCGGGGTGTCACTGGCTCTCCCTGCTCGCGATGAGACATCCGGCCCGGTCCAGAATCTCGGCGGCAAGCTCCGCCTTGCTCATCAGCGGCAGGTCTGTTTCGCGCCCGATGACATCGATCAGCGTCGCCCTGTTGGTGTCGGTTTCGAAACCCGCTCCGGGAGCGGATACATCGTTTGCGACAATAAGGTCCATGGCTTTGCGCCGGAGTTTCTCCTCTGCGTGCCTCACAACGTCTTCGGTCTCCGCCGCGAATCCAATGATCAGCGGCCGTGGCTCCCACTCTCCGACTGCGTCGATGATGTCGGGAGTACGCAGGAGCCGCAACACCATCTCCTCGCTGCCCGACTTCTTCAGTTTCTGTTGCTCTCGCTCAGCGGGTCGCCAGTCAGCCACCGCCGCGGCTCCGATGAAGATGTCGACCTCTCCAGCGAGCGCCTGCACCGCTTCGTGCATCTGCTCCGCGGAACTCACTCTCGTAGTCTGTACCCCCGAAGGCGCCTGCAGCGTCACCGGACCGGTCACGAGAGTTACGTCTGCACCCCGTCGTCGCGCCTCTCGCGCGAGCGCGTAGCCCATCTTCCCCGACGAGGGGTTGCTGATGAACCGCACGGGATCGATCGGCTCCCGCGTGGGACCGGCGGTTATCAGCACGCGCAGACCCGCAAACTGATCACTCTCACCTGCGAGCGCTTCCACAACCGCATCGAGCAGTACCTGCGTATTTGGCAGGCGTCCCGCGCCCTCCTCACCGCATGCCAGCCGCCCTTCGGCGCACTCCAGCACTCGAACACCTCGCTCTGCGAGCAGCGCGAGGTTCTTCCGCACCGCCGCGCTCTCCAGCATGTGCGTGTTCATCGCCGGTGCAACTATCACCGGGCTTGTGAGGGTCATCAACGTCGTGGACAGAAGGTCATCGGCGATGCCGTGTGCGAACTTGCCGATGATGTTCGCCGTCGCGGGAGCCACGATCGTCGCCTCTGCGAAATCCGCCATCGCGATGTGATCTATCTCGCTGCGCTCCCGCCACATGTCGTAATGCACGGGTGAGCCACTGAGTGTCGCAAAGGTCATCTCGCCGACGAAGCGCCGCGCATTCTCCGTCATCATCACGCGCACCTCGGCCCCGGCCTTAACCAGCTTGCTGACGAGGTCGCAGGCCTTGTACGCGGCAATCCCGCCGGTGACGCCCACGATCACCCTTCTGCCCTGAAGCTGACTCCCGCTCACTATCCGTCCAGCTCCTTCAGGTCATCCAGAAGCTCGCTCTGAAAGCCGCGCCAGCCCGCCTTCATAGTGCGCTGGCGCGCGGCCCGATAGATCGCATCGAGGGCATCGATCGCGGCCTCCAGCCTGTCATTCACGATCAGGTACTCGAACATGCCGATGTGCTCGAACTCGGTTCCGGCAGTCTGCAGCCTGCGCTTAACCGTATCGTGTGATTCGGTGTTGCGTCCAAGCAGACGCTCCCGCAGCGCCGCGATGCTCGGTGGCGCCACGAACACGACCACCGCCTCGGGCAGCGCCGCCCGCACACTCCTGGCACCCTGATAGTCGATCTCGATAACCATGTCCCGGCCCTCGGCGAGCGCCTCCTCCACCGGAGCCCGGGGTGTTCCGTAGAGATCGCTTCCGTGTACTACCGCCCACTCGAGCAGGCGCCCGTCGTGTGCCAGGCGCAGGAACTCGTCGCGGCTGACGAAGTGATAGTCCTCGCCATCAGCCTCTCCTGGTCGCGGAGCGCGCGTCGTGCAGGACACCGACCACTCGATCTCCGGGTGCCGCTCCCGCAGCCCCGCGATCAGCGTGCCCTTCCCCACTCCCGAGGGCCCTGCGATCACCAGCAGTACCCCGCGCCCCCGAATCCGGGCCTCAACATTACTCACAGCATTCTCTCCACGTTCTGGTCCAGTCTTGCAGCGAGGCCGAAGTGTACCACAATCGAGTGCCTGATGCAATTGAGCTTGCCTCTCGCGCGGCTTTGCGATATTGTTGTGAGCACAGGCTTATACCCGCCGTGAGGTGGCCGATTATGGCTCTTCCGATCATCGACGCGCGCGTTCACATAAGCCGCTCCACCACCCCCTGGGCAGGAGTGCGCGAGGTGCTGCGCAAGGCAGGGGTGGACACCGCGCTTGTCTCTGCACATCCGGAGAGCCCTCAGCTTAGCGACGACCTCGCGCTGCCGCTCGACGTTGCGGGCGAGGACGGCCCCTACGCCGCCTGTTACGTCGGCGGCAACCCCTACGCCGGCCATCGCCGCGGACCGATCAATGTGCCGGGGAATCTCGCAAGCTACCACGCCGTTCACATCCGCTGCTTCCTCTCTCCGTCGCTCGACTTCGGCGGAGCGACTACGTCCGCACAGTGGGACCCCGAGAGTCTCGAGGAAGCGGTCGGCAGGGACGATATCGCCGAGTTGCTCGACGCCGCGCAGCAGCTTGAGATGCCGGTCTGGCTGATCGAACACTTTCCGATCACGCTCGCTCTGATCGAGCGCTTTCCCGAGGTCCGGTTTGTCATCCCGAAGATGGGTGCGATGAACGGAGGCAGCGCCGCGGTGCTCAACGCCCTCGCGCCTCAGGCGCACATTCTCTTCGACAGTTCCTGCGGTGAGCTTCAGGAGTCGATCGTCGAACGAATCGGCTTCCGGCGTATAATGCTCGCCTCGGGCTATCCGTTCAATGAGCCCTCCGAGGCGCTGGAGCAACTGTGCTCTCTCGACCTGCCGGATGAGCAGATCGCCGCAATCGCTGGCGGGAATCTGCTCGAGTTGATCGATAGATGATGCAAGGAGAACAACGCACGACCGTCGAACTAACCATTCGCGCGGGCGGGCCTGCGGAAGCGCAGAACGCCTGCTGTAAAGCCCCGAATAGTCGGACCGGCAGCAAAATACTGGGAGAGTGAACACAATGCCGACACGACCTGAGACGATTAACTGGATCACAGACTGCGGGATGGCCGCGGTCATTCGCGCGAAGAGCAGCGATCACCTCATGCAGGTGGCCGATGCCATCAAGGAGGGTGGCGTGGATGTCATCGAGGTAACGATGACCACGCCCAATGCCCTTGAGGTCATCGAGGAAGTCGCAGACAAGTACGGTGACGAGGTGCTCATCGGCGTGGGCTCGGTGCTGGATGCAGAGACCTGCCGCATGGCGATTCTCTCCGGCGCGGAGTTCGTAGTCGGTCCGTGCCTTGATCGTGACATGATCGAGATGGCCCACCGCTACGACAAGCCGGTCCTGCCCGGCGCATTTACCCCCACCGAGATCAAGCAGGCGTGGGACTGGGGCGCCGACATGGTGAAGGTCTTCCCCGCGGACGTTGGCGGCCCCTCATACTTCAAGGCCATCCTCGGGCCGCTGCCGCAGATCCGCCTCGTTCCGACCGGCGGCGTGAACATTGATACCACGCCCGAATTCCTGAAGGCAGGCGCCGTCGCCCTCTGTGCGGGCAGCGCGCTGGTAGACAAGCAGGCCGTCGCAGAGGGCCGCTTCGACGTTGTCACCGATACCGCGCGCCGCTTCCGTGAGGCAATCGACAGCACCCGCGAGGAGATGGCCTCCGGTTAGTCGGCGGATCTGGCTCTGCCCAGATGCAGCGTCAGCCGGATCGCAGGTCCCGGCCGGGCGGAAGGTTACCCTCCGCCCGGCCTGCATACGTACGGCCTCGAGACTGCCGCCTCTTCATTGCTTTGCTGGCTCGCCGGAGGCAGGTTAGACCGCGATTACACGCGAACATCTCTCTCAGGAGGCAACCTGATGTTTCAGCCGCATTATACGAGCATCCAGCAAAGACCGCGAGCAAAGATCCTGCGCGGCTTCGGCAGCCTGTTACTAGCGGCGGGAATCGCGCTCAATCTCTGGCTGCTGATCTCGGACGTGGCACTCGACATCCGTCTCGCTCTGCTCGTGATCGCGCCGGGAGGCATCCTGCTGTTCACTGCTTACTTCGCAGAGAACACGCCGTCGATGCGCGGGTGTCTGAGTGTCTTCGGCTTTCTGCTGGCGATCCTCGCCGTGTTCTGGGCCTGGGTGGGCGTTACGGTCGCGATCAGCCCCGAGGACGAACCGCCGGAGATTCTGCGCGAGGCGCCGGTCGTCGAACCTGAGCCTGAACCTGAACCTGAGGAGGAGCCTGTAGAAGAGACCCTGCCTCCCGATGACGGCCTGGAGCCTGATGCGCCTGACGAAAACGAGCCGGGCACCGAAGCGAGCGAACGGGAGTGAGCGCATTGTCGCAGCCGAACATTCTTATGATCGTGGCCGATGATATGGGATACGGTGACTTCGGCATCTTCAACGACGGTCTGTCGCAGACGCCTCACCTCGATGCCCTCGCGGGCGAGGCGCAGCTTCTCACCCAGCACTACGCGGGATCATGCGTCTGCGCGCCCTCACGCGCGGCTCTTCTGACCGGCCGCTATCCGCACCGCACCGGCTCGATCGACACCCGCGAGGCCCGCGGCACCGATCGCCTCGGTCTCTGGGAGACCACTCTCGCCGAGCGTCTTGCGGCGAAGGGGTACGCGACCGGCCTCATCGGCAAGTGGCACCTCGGCGAGCTTGATCAGCGCTATCTGCCGCAGAACCGGGGCTTCGAGGAGGTCTGCGCCTTTCGCGGCGGCTGGCAGGATTACTGGGACTGGTGGCTCGACTACGGCGATGGCTGGTTTCGCAGATCCGACGGAAGCTACCTGACCGACACCCTCAGCGACGAGGCCTGCGCCTTCCTGCGACGCCACCGCGACGAGCCGTTCTTCCTCTACCTCGCGTACAACTGCCCTCACACCCCGCTGCAGGCGCCGGAGGAGGACATCGCGTCTTTTCGCGGACAGGAAGCGATCAGCGACGCGGTCGCTACCCTCTACGGGATGATCCGGCGCATGGACCGGGGCATCGGACATGTGCTCGAGACGCTCGACTGGCTGGGCCTCGCGGAGGACACAATTGTCCTCTTCACCTCCGACAACGGACCGCAGTTTGGTAGCGAGATTGGCAGAATCGAGCGGTTCAACGGGGATCGCGCGCGATCCATAGGTTTTGCGGGGCACAAGGGTAATATCTACGAGGGCGGCATTCGCGTACCGATGATTGCGCGCTGGCCCGCAGGCTTGGAGTCTGGGCGCTGCGACGAGACGGTGCATTTCTGCGACTGGACCCCCACGCTTCTGAGCGCGGCCGGCGTTGAAATGCAACAGCAACCTCCTGCCGACGGAGCGAACCTGCTTCCACTGCTGCGCGGCGAGCCTGCAGATCTGCCCGATCAGCGTTTCTGGCAGTGGAACCGATATCAGCCGGTCGGACACTGTAACGCGGCGATGCGCGATGGAGACTGGAAGCTGGTGCGTCCGCCGATGCCGGAGTGTTTCAAGACCACTCCCGAGGACCACACCGATGATCACGAACTGCGCGACAGGCCGGGGTTGCTTGCGAACGTGACCGATCGCACACCGCCGGAGCGCGATGTGTCGAACCCACCGCCGTCCCAACTGTTCAACATCGCAGACGACCCGGCGGAGGCGCATGATCTCGCCGAGGAGGAGCCGGAGCGCGCCGCACGGATGCAGCGCCGACTCGCCGCATGGTTCGAGGAGGTTGAGGCCGAGCGACTCTCGCATGGCGCGGGGCCCGGGTGAGTCAGCCTGCCAACCGAGCACAGAAATATTGTGCGCGGAAAAGGAGGTTAGAATCACGCGGGCGTCGTAGTATAATTCGGTCGCAGGTTTGGTGCGAATCTGGTTTGGCTCATGGAGGAGATCTGATCATGATGAGAAGAGGCTTCACACTCATCGAACTTTTGGTCGTCATCGCGATCATCGCGATACTTGCCGCGATCCTCTTCCCCGTGTTCGCCCGGGCACGTGAGAGAGCGCGGCAGACGACATGTCTGAGCAATCTCAGACAGATCGGACTCGCGATCCTGATGTACGCCCAGGACTACGACGAGCGGTACAACCTCGCCTACACGCGAACCGAGGAAGGCGTAACTTTGCACTGGCCCATTCTGCTGGAACCCTATCACAGAAACACAGAACTCTACGAGTGTCCCACGGATCCGGAGCCGTGGCCCAGAGGCGACTACATGCTGAGTTACATAGCCAATTATGCCCTGTTCCGTCCCGGCACGGTGCCGGAACCCGGTGAGGTTTACGTAATTCGCATGGCGGCGATTGAACGCCCCGCAGAACTCATCGCGATTGCGGAAAACACTGATGGCACCGGCGCGGACGGACAACGAGCCTACGGCACGCACGGCGGCGCAGCATCGGAAGGATATAACCGCTGGGCCAGGGTATCGCTTGAAAGGCACATGGGTAACTCCAACTACGTCTTCGCCGACGGCCACGCCAAGGCCATGCCGCCCGGCCAGGCCATGCAGGAAGACCTTCATTGGCGCAACTGATGATTCGCTAAGACCATATCACGCATGAGAGGCGCCCCGGACGGCCGGGCTTCCGGGGCGCCTCTGGTTACGCGAGGGTGCCGGAAAACCTCCCGTCACACCTCTTCGCAGTCAATCGGCAGGCACGACCTCCATGTCATCGAGATGCGCGACAACCAGCGCCGCATTGAAGCTGTGGATCCACAGTTCCATGCTCGCAGCATCTTCAGGGGTCTCGAAGGGCAGCTCGAACGCAGCCCACTCCCCTACCTCCCCTTCGAGCGATCCGATCGGGGAGATCCAGCCCCGCTCGTCCATCGGGGTTATGTTGCTTCCGGTGGCATCGTAGAAGCGCACATACATGCCTATGCCGGAGCCGCTCACGTGATAAACCCGCCCACGCCAGAGCCAGCTTCCGGCTCCATCCACCGGCATGCGCGCCGAGGTTATGTTCGAGCCGCGCTCCTCACTGTCATCGACGATTCTGAGCGAGTACCGTCCTGCCGCGACGATCTCATCACTGATCTCACCCTGCGAGTTCTCCGGCATTCGCCATCCTGCACCACCGAGTTCAAAGTCACCGTTGAAGAGCACGCTGTCACCCTTCAGGCCGAAGTCCGGAACCGGGGTCATTGTCGTGCTGATGGAACCCTCGGTGACCGGCCCCGCGAGACGGATACCCAGACGCGTGGGCTGCACGCGCGCATCCTCCTCGATCCTGTCGACGACAAGCTCCCACTCTGCGCCTCCGGCATCCACTTCCACCTCAAGTGCGCGGCTTGCATCCCAGATGAGCAGCGTTCCATCCTCCTGACGCTCCCAGTCACCGTCGGTGATCAGCGCAGTCTCAAAGCTCTGCGCTTCCGCGAACTCCACCGTGTCGGCAACCGTAAACGAGCCGGCGCCGGTGCGATCGTAGATGAACTCGCGCTCGAGCCGGGTAAGTCCCGGCACCTCATAGGCCGCGCTGATATCCATCACAATCTCGTCACGCTCTTCGGCGAAATCCGTGGACAGCACGTCAGCGGCGGCCTCCCTGCCGGTGCTCTGAAGCTCACCGGCGACGACCGGCACGGGATGCCCATAGGAGTTGAGCAGATCGCTCACGTAACGCTCACTGCTGAAGGTTCGAGCGGTATAGGTCTCACCACCCGGATCAAGCAGCACTGCTCGATCGACAACCACCGCAACGTAGGCACCGACGTCGTTATGATTGTGATGCTCGGCGTTGTGACCGCCCTTCAACGCCACACCGAGCATTGCGTCTCCATCGGGCGCGGGACGACTGACCAGCACCCCCGCGTCCTCGAACCATGAGCGCAGCGGTGAACCAATATCGGCCCGCTCGATCGTGACGTCCTCGCTTGCCGAGTTCGGGAAACCGTAGATCAGCGCGTAAGCCAGGTCCCCGGTGGTGTGCTGCAGCGCCAGATCATCGTATCCATCGAGGCCAAGCTCGAATCTGCGGTTCACGTAGTACATGGAGCGACGATCCGGTCGAGCCGTCACACTGCAATCGGAGAATGCCGGAGAGATGCCGCCGATGATCTGTATGCGCGCTCCGTATGTAGCGGGCGCCGCCGCCTCCGACCGCGCCATCAGATCCAGGCCGCCGTCTGTCGCCTGGTAGATGGTCTCCGCCAGCAGGATATAGTTGCCGAAGCCGTAATTCCAGTAGCCGAGGCCCTCGGAGCAGTAGCCGTCCGGAGTGAAGCCGCGCAGGAAGTTCCGCGAGTAATGCTCGGTCGCGGCCACGTACTCGGCCCGAAGCTCTCGGTCCTCGATCTGCGCCAGCGCCGCGCCGGTCACGCCCGCGAGGCAGACCGAATTCCAGTTGTTAGTGGTGGTCAACCACCAGTTACGATCCCGCTCACCCCTGTACATGGCTCGAAACGGCTCAAGCACCAGCTCCTCGACCTTCGAGCGGATAAGCTCGCGAGTGTCCTCACTCAATCGGTCGCCGAGCAGCCAGTTGGTGCTCGTGAGGTGCCAGCCAAGAGCGGAGGAAGCGAGGTCGATGTCGATCTGCTCCTGATTGAAGTTGCGCAGGGTCCGATCGTGCGCGGGCATGACCCAGGTGCGTTCCTCGCAGAGCGCCGCGATAAGCTCCTCGATGGCCGCGATGAACCTCCCCTCATTCTCCGCGCACTCAGCCAGCACCAGTGCGGGCAGACGCGAACGGCGATTGCTCGAGACCCTCTGCCAGCGCACCCGGTTCCCGGTGCGCGAGAAGTCGAGGTAAAGATCGTCAGGGAGATCGGGAAGCGGATCCTCAAGGTAGCCCTCTGCCCGGTTGATGACCCGGGCGTACGCATCGGTTTCGGCGAGGGCGTCCCAGGCATCTCGATCGGTAATCGGTCTGCCGAGGCCCTCGGGAGCCTCAGGCAGCATCTCCGCGATCTCCATCACCCGCGCGGGGTCGGGCACCTCCTCCTCGCCGTAGACATCGGTGACGAACATGGCTACCCCGAACACAGCGATGATCGTGACAAGCAGCAGCGGCTTCATCATGGGTCATCTCCCTTCGAATTCTGCGCCGATCCTCATTGGGCGCTCTACAAGAGCAAAGGCATTACGGATCTGAAGGAGGAATCTCCTCACCCGCCGACAAACCTGTACTTTACAGCATATCTCCATGCACGGATGGATTTCCATGAATGAGGACTTTGACCTTCCTCTGGTCTGCGTTCAGGCCGATAATCTGGCCGAAGGGTGGGAGCGCGCGGTGCTCGAGTGCTGGGAACGCGGGGCCGCCATTCCCACGCAATACGATCGTGAGGGCGACCCTCCCAGCAGAGATGTGGCGCTTGCGCTCGCGATCCGCGATGCGTTCGCCGAACCGCGCATTCATCGGGCCCTCCCGGGTGGCATCCACGACCTCGAGGTCTACCGCCAGGAGGTCGTTGACGGCATCCACGACAACTGGATCGACCCTGAGGCGGGCAAGTGGCAGTACACCTACCACGAGCGCATGGAGGCTTACTCGCTTCCCGACGGGCGCGTCATCAACCAGGTTGACTACGTGGTCGATGCCCTTGCCGACGCGCCGCATACCCGCAGGGCACAGATATCCATCTGGAAGCCCTGGGAGGACGCCGGGATCGACGATCCGGCCTGCCTGCAGAGAATGTGGTTCCGCGTATTCGACCACAGACTCGTCATGGCCTGCCACATGCGCAGCAATGATGCCTTCAAGGCCTCCTACATGAACATGTACGCTTTCACCGATCTGCAGCGCATCGTCGCCGAGCGGCTGTCGGAGCGCATCGGATGTGAGATCACACCAGGCCAGTACAATCACATGGTCGATTCGTTTCACATCTACGGATCCTACTTCGCCGAGATGGAGGCATTTCTCGAGACGATCGAGGCCCGAACCTTCGAGGAGCGTACCTGGACCATGGCAGAGATGCAGCCGATGATCGAGGACTCGCGCAAACGTATCAGAGAGTCTCTGGAGCGGAAGGAGAAGTGAGCATCGGGCCCGGCGTTGCCCGGCATGTGCCCGAATGTACCTCCGTCCGGGACATTAGCCGCAGCGCAGCGGGAGAGTTGATCCGGGCGATTCCGGGATTGCTCGCAGGTGTTGACCTGAGGGCGGTTGAAGCGCCCTCGGCTGAAGATTGAAGCATCAGAGCGTCTGCCGGCGAGGCAATGCAATGCACCGCCAGCGAGGTTGACTACGGCGCGAGCTTCTCGCTCTTGCGGCCGCCTCTCTCAAGCCGGAAGACGTATGGAAGAGGCTCTGGCCGACACCTGGAGCGAAAAAAGTTCGCCGGAGGCGTTGACAGGAGTTCAGACCCCTGCTATACTCGCCTCGATAGGCGTAGTTCCTCTGATGGATTTCCGATCTTTCGCAGCGAGAGGCTGCATCATTTCCCTTGTCCACATCCCAGTCTAAAGTCGGTGCAGCATCGGGCCGAAGTATTGTAGAGCGTTGAGCACGATGACCTCGGACAGCGACAGATCCACGACAATAGAGTGACTCTGTCGCCTCACTTAAGACCCATCGCAGGACCGCGCATACCCCATCAACAGGTCGGCATTGATCTCAGAGAATCGCGTCGATGCCGGGAAGCGCATCGTTATGACTGAGCGGGACCATCTGACGCAACTTCCATCTCAACACGAGAAGGTGCTCGTACTAGACTTCGGTGCCCAGTACGTGCAGCTTATCGTGAGGCGCATCCGCGAACACAAGGTTTACGCCGAAGTAGTCCCATGTGATATACCTGCGGAGAAGCTCCTTGCAGCACGCCCCACTGCCCTTGTGCTCTCCGGCGGCCCTTCGAGCGTTTATGCCGAGGACGCGCCGAGCTTTGATCCGGCGATCCTCGACGCAGGAATTCCGATCTTCGGTATCTGCTACGGCTGCCAGCTCATGGCCCATCTGCTCGGCGGCACCGTTGCGCCCGGTGAGAAGCGTGAATACGGACGCACGCAGCTTCAGGTGCTTGAGCCTGATGTTCTTCTCAATGGAGTGCCCGAACATACTACCTGCTGGATGAGTCACGGTGACAGGGTGGAGGAGGTTCCGGAGGGCTTCGAAGTGCTCGCCCGCACCGAACACAGTCCTGTGGCGGCGATGGCCGACCTTGAGCGTGACCTGTGCGCAGTTCAGTTCCACCCGGAGGTGCAACACACACCCGAGGGCGATGTCATATTGCGAAACTTCCTCTACGAAGTCGCCGGATGCAGCGCAAGCTGGCAGACGGAGTCCTTCATCGAGCAGGCCGTGGAGGAGATACGCGCGCGAGTCGGTGATGATCGGGTATTGTGCACGATCTCCGGAGGCGTCGATTCTTCGGTCGTCGCGATGCTGATGGACCGGGCGATCGGTGATCAACTCATATGCATGTTCATCGACCACGGGCTCATGCGTCGCCACGAGCCCGAGCAGGTCGTGGCGACGTTCAGTGAGCGCCTGGGTGATCGTTTCGTCTTTGTGGATGCGGCTGCCGATTTCCTCGAGAAGCTGCGTGGCGTCGAGGATCCTGAGCTGAAGCGAAGTATCATAGGAGAGACCTTCATCCGCACCTTCGAGCGCGAGGCAGGCAAGCTGGGAGATTTCAAGTTTATAGCTCACGGCACCGTTTACCCCGACGTTATCGAGAGCGGTGGCGATACAACCGAGACGATCAAGACACATCACAACGTCGGCGGCTTGCCCGAAGACATGCAGTTTGAGAACATCGAACCGCTGCGCTCCCTCTTCAAGGATGAAGTGCGACAGGTCGGCCTCAAACTGGGCCTGCCCGAAGAAATCGTGTGGCGCCAGCCTTTCCCCGGGCCGGGGCTTGCGGTGCGTATCATCGGAGAGATTACGCCGGAGCGGCTTGAAATGGTTCGTGGAGCAGATGCGATCCTGCGGGAGGAGTTGGAGGCATTCGGAACGAAGGGACTCGCTCAGTGGTTCGCGGTCCTGTCAAGCATGCGCAGTGTCGGCGTGATGGGCGATGGGCGTACCTACGAGCACCCCGTGATACTCCGCGTCGTCAGCACTGAGGATTTCATGACCGCCGATTGGGCGGATCTGCCACATGATCTGCTAAGTCGCATCTCAAACCGCATCGTGAACGAGGTGCGCGGTGTCAACCGCGTGGTTTACGACATAACTTCGAAGCCGCCTGGAACAATCGAGTGGGAGTAAGATGCCCGGGAAACGCTCATTGCGCGATGATGTCGAAACGGTACTGATCGCTCCCGAAGAGCTTACCGCGGCAGTTGACAGCATCGCGCTGAGACTCACGGAGGACGTGGGGGATCTCAATCCCCTTTTCATCGGCGTGCAGATCGGAGCTTTCGTCTTTCTGGCTGATCTTATCCGAATCCTCGATTTCCCGTTGGAAGTAGAGTTCATCGGCGCCAGCAGCTATCGCGACAAGACTGTGCCGGGGAAGCTTGAGATCAACAATGACGTGGCGAGCGACATAGCAGGGCGCCATCTGGTCGTCGTCGATGACATCATTGATACCGGCCACACCCTGCAGGCGCTGATACAGATGCTGCGGAAGCGCAATGCGGCGAGTGTCCGAAGCTGCTGCCTGCTCGATAAGCCCGAACGCAGAGAGTGCGACTACGAGGCCGATTACGTGGGGATCCAGATACCAGACAGATTCGTAGTCGGATACGGCCTCGATCACGCCGAACAGTACCGTAATCTTCCCTACGTGGGAGTTCTCCGTCCCGAGCTTTACAATTCCACCTGAACCGACCGCCTGGCCCTACGACGAGGTGCAAAGTGCAGATGCTTGACCTTCCCGAACTCAAGCAGAAGACCGTGCAGGAACTACGCGCCATGGCCGAGGACCTCGGAGTGCAGAAGACCTCCGGCCTGAAGAAGCATGATCTGTGCCTGAAGATACTCGTGGCCCAGAGTGAGAAGGACGGTAACCGCTACGGCTACGGTGTCCTCGACATCATGCCTGACGGTCGTGGCTTCCTGCGTGTGGATGAGCGTAAGCAGAAGCCACTTACGGACATCTACGTCGCAGACACTCAGATCAAGCGCTTCAACCTGCGCACCGGCGACCTCGTCAGTGGCCCCGTCCGGCCTCCAAAGGAGAACGAGCGCTACTGGTCGCTGCTTCGCGTGCAGACGATCAACGAGCGCGAACCGGAGGAGGCGCGCAACAGATCGAGTTTTGAGGATCTCGTCCCGGTCTATCCCGACGAGCGTCTCCGGCTTGAGACCAACGGCCCGGACAATGTCACCGGTCGCTTCATGGACCTGATTACGCCGATCGGGAGAGGGCAGCGTGGACTGATCATCGCCCCACCCAAGGCGGGAAAGACCACGATCATCAAGAAGATCGCGAACTCTATCACGGCCAACTACGATGATATCCGTCTTATCGTGCTGCTCGTTGATGAGCGTCCCGAGGAGGTCACGGACATCGACCGCTCAGTCGATGGAGAGGTGGTTGCCTCGACCTTCGATCGAATGCCCGAGGATCACATCAAGGTTATGGACATGGTGCAGTCGCGCTGCAAGCGCCTTGTCGAACACGGCGAGAATGTCGTCGTGCTGCTCGACAGCATTACCCGCCTTTCTCGCGCGTCCAACCTCACAGTTGATCCCAGCGGACGAACGCTCTCGGGTGGTCTCGATCCTACCGCACTCTATCGCCCGAAGCGCTTCTTCGGCGCTGCGCGCAATATCGAAGACGGTGGAAGCCTCACCATACTCGCCACAATCCTCATCGAGACGGGCAGCCGCATGGATGACATGATCTTCGAGGAGTTCAAGGCCACCGGTAACATGGACCTCGTGCTCTCCCGGCAGCTTGCCGATCGCGGCATATTCCCCGCGATCAACATCGAACTCTCAAGCACCCGCCACCAGGAGCTGCTTCTCGATGACGATGAGATGCAGAGCATCTGGCAGCTTCGCAAGGCACTTCACTCGATGGATCTCGAAGCCAGCACCGATACTCTCATCTCCGGCCTCCGCAAGACAGATAACAACGCCGAGTTCCTTGCGATGGCCAAGGAGACGTTCCGAAACGGATAGCGCCGCGTCATCCCCTGATGGACGGTGCACGAAACTTCACAGGAAGCCGCGTGTGGGCGCGACATGCCGGGGACGGCAGGCCAAGATTCACCGTATTGCTCCCGCACCGACTGCGCCGCAATGGCTGTTTCGGCACGTCTCGACTCGCTACCGGAGCCGCTCGGCGTCCAACCATTCTCCTGACGAGAGGAATCCCCCCGATCGCCGGCGAATGTCTGATTCACGCAAAAGTGGTCTTTGCGTGCTCCGATGGCGACGGCAACTAAGCTCCGGGGATGGTGAACCGTCATGCAGAGGTTTCGTTCCGGCCCTGGCGAGGATCTGCGGCCCAGTCACACTGGCGGCGATCTCAGTGAACCGTCTTCACTTCTGCAGCGAGGTCTGTCTGAGCGCTGGCGCAACCTCGCGAAGTTTATTGTCGCACCTGCCATTATCCTCGTGATTGTGGCAATGCTGATGCCGGTGTTCTTCAGAGCGCGCCGTCCCGCCCTGGAGATGCGATGCATCTCACAACTCAGACAGATAGCGGCGGCCGCAAACATGTACTATCACGATCAGGATGGCTACCTTCTCTCGCACAATTGGCATACCGCGATCCGACCGTACCTGGAAGACGACGACCCTGACGGAGGCGATCCGATCAAGCCCGGAGGCGCTCGTGATCCGCTATCATGTCCCGCCGATCCTACGGACTCACCGGTTTCCTAT
>PXBW01000348.1 GCA_003566775.1 candidate division WS1 bacterium | reverse complement strand
TTCTCCGGAGCGGCGCCGCAGAAGTAGCGGCTGCAGATCGTGTAATCGATGTCCGCCCACTCAAGCTCGTGTCCCGCCACCGTCTCCCGCACGCAGTCATTCGGGTCGGTGGGAATCGCGCCGCCGGTACACTGATCCGCGCACATCATGCAGCGGTCGCACAGTTGCGGGCCCTCATAGATCGGGTCCGGCTCAAGCTCCGCGTCGGTGAGGATCAGCGCGATGCGCTGGCGCGGGCCGAACTTGGGCGAGAGAAACATCTTCGACCAGCCGATCTCGCCCATTCCCGCCATGAATGCGGCGAGGCGCACATGCGGGAAGACGTCCGGCGCGGGCTTGTCCGGGGAGACCGGAACGCTGAAGTTCGGGTTCCACTTTCCCGTAAGCTCCGGGTCCTGCCCGGAATTGTTGCTGTTGGTCCACGCGAAGTTGTTGGCAATCGGCATGGCCTCATAGCCCGCGTCCTCGATCATGGCGGTTACGCGCCACAGCACCATCGGCTGCAGCACATGGTTGATCGCCGCGTAGCCCATCGAGGCGTATGATATGTAGAAGGTGCCCTCCTCGACCCCGCGCAGCGTCCCCCGAGGAATGCGGAAGCCCATCACGATCATCGACTTCGCGTCCGGCGCGATGTAACGCGCGTCCATCTGCTTCGGCGCGCCTTCCCAGCGGTCCATCGGCGAGATGCCTACGAGGTCGGCGCCCGACTGCAGAGCGTAGTCCTTGACGTCCTGAGCGTTGAGCATGATTGCTCTCCTCAAGTTGTCGCGTGATCGCGGCGCGGGCACAGTTCGCCGCAAGTGCATCGAATCCTCCCTCGGGGCAGGACATCCCTCGCCCGCAACGAATCTGTGGGCGAAGCAGATCTCAGCAATCGAAGGGGCGAGACGCATGGAGTATCGGCAACTGGGCAACAGCGGCATGCGAGTCTCGAAGCTCTGTCTCGGGACTATGAGCTTCGGCAACCGTACCGATGAGGACGAGGCTCACCGGATAGTGGACACCGCGATCGATGGTGGCATCAACTTCATCGACACCGCGGATGTCTACGGTCGCGGCGTCTCGGAGGAGTTCACCGGGCGCGCGCTGGCAGCAAACGGCAGGCGCGATGACGTGGTGCTCGCCACCAAGGCCGTCGCGCGCATGGGCGATGGCCCCAACGATCACGGGGCCTCCCGCTACCACCTCACCCGCGCGGTCGAGGCGTGTCTCAAGCGCCTGCAGACCGACCGGATTGACCTGTTCTACCTGCACATCACGGACATCACCACCCCGATCGAAGAGATCGTGGACACGCTCAACACGCTGGTGAAGCAGGGGAAGATCCTCTACGTCGGCACCAGCAAGTGGCCGGTGCCGCTGATCATGGAGTTTCTCTGGAAGGCCGACCTCGCGGGCGGCCCGCAGATCGTTGCGGAGCAGCCTCCCTACAATATCACCGACCGCCGCGCCGAGTTGGAGCTTCTGTGGACCGCGCAGCGCTACGGTCTTGCGATCTGCCCATTCGGGCCGCTGGCGGGAGGGGTGCTCAGCGGCGTCTATCGCAAGGGGCAGCCGATTCCCGAGGGCCATCAGTTCAAAGAGGTGGGGCAGAAGGACCACCATCAGCGCATGGCCCCGGAGGTGCTCGACCTTGTGGAGGAGCTTATCCCGCTGGCCGAGGCGCGAGACGTGTCGCTGGCCGAGTTCGCACTCGCATGGTGCGCGCAACGCCCTGGGATCACCTCGCCGATCACCGGCCCGCGCACGGTCGGGCATGTTGAGAGCGCCCTCCGCGCGGCGGAGATCGAGCTTACGGAGGAGGAGATGGCGCGCGTCGATGAGATCATCCCTCCGGGCGAGACGGTCACCGACTACTTCACTATCTTCAAGCGCATGTGCCGGGCGGTCAACGAGGGTGAGCCGCTGGGGCCGTTCTGAGGACGCCCTCGTGGCGCACGCGCGGCCCATGCGCCCGCTTGACTCCCACTCCGCCGCACCTTAACCTGCCGGGTGTCACACACACGAATGGAAATGACCAATCTGGAGGATACCTATGCGTACACGAAAACTTGGACAGAGTGACCTTGAGGTTCCAGTAATATGCTTCGGCTGCTGGGCCATCGCCGGAGGCAACATCTGGGGCGATCAGGACGAGAAGGACGCCATCAACGCAATGCACATGGCTCTCGACGAGGGCCTCTACTTCTTCGACAGCGCCGAGGGCTACGGCGGCGGCGAATCCGAGGCCCTTCTCGGTCGTGGTCTGCACGATCGACGCGACAGGGCCGTCATCGCCACCAAGGCCTCGCCGAGCCATCACGCGCCCGATGACCTGAAGCAGGCCTGCGAGGCCTCGCTGCAGAGGCTGCAGACCGATTACATCGACCTCTACCAGCTTCACTGGCCGAGCCGCGAGGTGCCCTTCGAGGAGACCTGGGCCGCGATGCAGGAGCTTGTCGATGAGGGCAAGGTCCGCGCGGGCGGCGTCTCCAACTTCGGCCCGATCGATCTCGACGCGATCCTCCAGCACGGGCATCCGGAGGTCAACCAGGTCGCGTACTCACTGCTCTTCCGTGCGATCGAGTACGAGATCGCTCCGAAGTGCGAGGAGCAGGAGATCTCGATCCTCTGCTACTCGTCGATCATGCAGGGAATGCTCGCGGGTAAGTTCTCCACCCCCGACGACGTGCCGGACGGCCGCGCGCGCAGCAGGCACTTCTCCTGCGACCGGCCGCAGGCGCGTCATGGCGAGGAGGGCGCGGAGGAGCTTACCTTCGAGACTATCCGCGCTATCGGCGAGATCGCCGAGGAGATCGGTGAGCCGATGCACCGCGTGGCGATCGCGTGGCTGATCGAGCAGCCCGCGGTGGGCAGCGTGATCGTGGGCATCCGCAATCCCGATCAGGTCAAGGACAATGCCGCGGCAGGCAGTCTCAGCCTGTCAGGTGACGTAATCGACAGGTTGAACGAGATCACCGACCCGCTCAAGCAGGAACTCGGCCCGAACGCGGACATGTGGCAGGGCGATTCGCGCATGCAGTAGCCACGCCACTGCCGCTCGAGCCTCGCGGGATGGCGTCGAGGAATCCCGGCGGCGTGAAGAGGTCGCGCACAGATGATATGGCGGCACCGCGGGTGCCGCCATATCCATGCGAATCAGCAGTGCGTGAAGCCTGCGTCAGTCGCCGAGCATCTCCTCGGTGTATCTCACCGCAAGGGCGAACTCCCTGCCCTCGATGTCCTCAAGCGTAAGAGCGTAGTACATGGTAACGATGGTACCGTCATCAAGCTGCGCGCTGCTGGGATATCCGCAATCACCGCTGACGGCCCGCCACTCCAGCATCGCACGCCCCTCGTAGTCGAAGCTGCGGCCACCATCGCGACTCAGCATTGCGCCGACGCCCCGGGGCTCTCTGCGATTGCCGAAACTGAGCAGTATGTTGCCACTCTGCAGACGGATCAGGTCGGCGGGATGCTGCTGGTGCTCCGTCACCTCCTGTCCGTCCGACCACGTGTAACCACCGTCCTGTGAATGCATTATCTCTATCGAGCGATTGCTGTAGTTGCGGGCGGCGGCGATTATGTGATCGTCGCTGAGCGCCAGCAGCGCGGTCTCATTATGATCGCCGGTGGTGGAAAGATAGCTGAAATCGGACCATGTGCGGCCGTTGTCTCGACTCCTGACGATTCCGACCCAGCGCCTCGCGCCTGGAGGAGCCTGCGAATCATCAGCCCACTCGGGCTCCTCGCTACCGTAGAGCGACATCAACGCTGTACCATTCGGCAACACCTCGATCTTGCCGTAAGGAGAGCCGTAGAGCGGGCCAGGATGCAGTGGCATCTTCTCGCTCCAGGTCCGGCCGCCATCGGTGCTGAGCACGTAGTAGAGCACGTACTTGCCTGCGCTGCGATCCCACTCTCCGTCTTCGTCATAGGTCTGTGCCTCGGCATAGGCGCACACGACCGTACCGTCGGGCATCTGCCCCAGTGCCGGGTTGCGATCATCCCACTCAGAGTCCACGATGACAGTCGGTTCCGACCAGGTGCGCCCCCCGTCCGTCGAGCGGACGAAGTCGAGGCGCCCTTCGACGCCGATATGGGGTGCGCCGCCGCGAATCACCGCGCCCAGATCGCCGTTGTCGAGCCGAATCATCACTGGAAAGTACCCCTGGCCGGACGCGGCCGTCACTCGTTCGGCCTCAGTCAGTCGCGGCAGAGCGAGATCATCACCCGGCACGCTCTCAGCAAGAAGCTCCCACTCCGCGTCGGGCGCGGCAGGAGCCCCTTCGATACGGAGATCATCGAACTGTATATGCCCCTGTCCGGAGCGCAGGCCCACCACGCCGACCGGATAGGTCGCGTCTTCGGCGCTGACTATCCTCCGGCCATTGAGCCAGGCGGTCAGTTCACCGTCCTGCAGTTCGAAGCGGGCCTCATGCCAGGTCTCGCGCGGGATCTCGACGTTGCGCGCGCGTGCCAGATCATTCCACGCCTCGTCACGGTCATGCCGGACAATGATGACCTGCGAGTTGCCGCTATCGTAGTGCACATAGTAGTAGCGGCTGCTGTCCACTGAGGCCAGCACAATGCCCGGCGCGCGCACCCCCCAATCCGTTTCGATGATGCGGAAGCGCACGGTCACGGATACGTTGCCAAAAGTGTGATCCGTGCGCCAGATAACGGTCCCCCTGCGCCGGGGTTCAGTTGCCTCAAGCAGGCCGTCGCGCATCTCCCAGTCCGGCGTGAGCGGAGTCCATGCGGCAATCGCATCATCGATCTCGTCGTAGGCGGTGAAGTCATCCTCGACCACAATGGTCTCCTGCGCGCCTATGGGCACGGTCAGGACGATGAGCATAAGCACAAGCGGCAGCATCAGATGACCGGCGTGTTTCATCGCATGGGCCTCCGTATCACGGGATGTGGCGGACAGCGTCACTTTCATCGGTCCGTCGCGGATTCCCTCCTCTCGCTTCGTCCCGGATAATCTGAATCGCCGCTCTGCCATGGTCCGGCGGTATCAATCATTGCCCCGGCCGGCCCGCTCCGGCGGCGGGGGATGGATCCTCCCCACGCCTGCGGCTTCCACCATGCAGGTGGCTTCCGTCATCACAGCGAAAAGCACGAATCAGTGCGGCATCAGTCTCACGCCACCTCGCTGGGTGCTCCCTGAAGCCCGCATACGCACGTGGGCAGAAGGTGTTACAGGCACCGTCCGGGAGGGGGCGCCGTTTGCGGCAATCATACCAGCAATTACAGCCAATATGTGACATGAACCTCATGATTCAGAGAACAGGGGCGAAATATGGCAAAAGCATCGTGCTCCGGGTGCATTAATAGTGGGGGCCAACAGTTTCGGCGTCGATGTTCGGTCATCAACGCCCACCGGATTCTCGGGAGATGTGGAAAGTTGCGACAGAGTTATCGGATTGCCTTCCTGATTGCCCTCGCGCTGTGCGCAGTTGGAACGGGTCTCGGGGCGGATCCGATGGTCTATGAGGTCGGACCCGGCAGGCCCTTTGAAGCAGTCGGCGAGGTGCCGTGGGAGGCGCTGGAGCCCGGCGACACGGTCCTCATCCACGCCCGCCCCGAACCTTATCGGGAGAAGTGGGTCATCTGCCGCGCGGGAACGGAGGATCGTCCGATCACTGTGCGCGGCGTCCCCGGACCGGACGGGCAGTTGCCGGTCATCGACGGTCGTGACGCCGTTACGCGCGCCGAACTCAACTACTGGAACGAGCCCCGCTCGATTGTGAAGATTGGCGGCGCCAACAATCCTCCGGATACCCTCCCCGAGCACATCGTCATCGAGGGTCTGGAGGTCCGCAGCGCTCGCCCCGGCTTCATGTTTACGGGCAGGGCCGGGGAGCCGGAGACCTACCTGTCAAACGCCGCCCCCATCTTCGTCGAAAAGGGGCGGCACATCACCATCCGCAATTGCGTGCTTCATGACAGCGGCAACGGACTGTTCATCTCCTCCGGAGCCTCCGAGGTGCTGGTGGAGGGCTGTTACATCTACGACAACGGCATCGAGGGCAGCATCTACGAGCACAACAGTTACACTCAGGCGAGCGGCCTGACCTTTCAGTTCAACCGCTACGGGCGACTCCGGGAGGGGTGCCGCGGCAACAACCTCAAAGACCGCTCCTCCGGCCTCGTGGTTCGTTACAACTGGATCGAGGGCGGCAACCGCCAGCTTGACCTGGTGGACGCCGGCGCCGAATCGCCTCAGCAGGAAGATCCACGCTACCGCGAGACCTTCGTCTACGGGAACATCCTCGTCGATCCCGGCGAGGCGGGGAACAATCAGATGGTCCACTACGGCGGGGACAGCGCGGACGTCGATCGATACCGCAAGGGGACGCTCTTCTTCTTCAACAACACTGCCCTTTCCCTGCGGCCCGGCAACACGGTGCTCATGCGCCTGTCCACCGGCGAGGAGAGCGCCGTGGTCCGCAACAACATCGTCCACGTCACGGCGGGCGGCCGCTTCCTCGCGCTGCTCACCGACGCGGGGCGGATGATGCTCGGGCACAACTGGCTGACCGAGGGGTGGCGCGCGTCGCACGGTCAGATGAGCGGCACGATCGAGGACGAGGGCACCAACCTCGCGGGCGACGATCCCGGCTTCGTCTCAATCGATCCGGTGCCGCTGTCCGCTCCGGACGGGGGTAACGGCCCGA
>PXBW01000222.1 GCA_003566775.1 candidate division WS1 bacterium | reverse complement strand
GGCGGCCCGGGCGAGGCCCGCCACAAGTGCCGGAGGATGGAACTGCAAGCTCCACGCGAAGGCGAGCAACCAGCACAAACCGCAAGCGGCCAGCGCAAGCGCGGCGAACCACGGGCGTAGCAACCCGACCACCTCTCGATGCCCGCGCATCTGCAGACGAAAAGACGGCTTCCCCCGGTGGAAGCCCTGTCCGAATGTCCGGCTGTGGTCAGCTCTTTGCGCGACTGTGCAGGCCCGCCACCGACAGGATCTGAGGCAGCAGGTCGAGGGAGTGCTGTGCCATGATGTGCAATCCCTCGCAGTGATCGAGCACCGCCGCGGCTATCTGTCCCGCTATCTCCCCCGCGACCTCACGCAGATCCTCGGGACTCGCCTCGTTGAGGCGCTGGATCACCCATGGCGGCACATTAACCCCGGGCACGCGCGCGTTGAGGAACCGTGCCATGCGCGGCGAAGTCACCGGGATGATTCCCGCCAGCACCGGCGCACCCAACTCTCCGGCACGGTCCATGAACCGCATGAACGCTCCCGGCTCGAATACCGCCTGCGTCTGGATGAACTGTGCTCCGGCATCTACTTTCTTACGCAGCTTCATCAGTTGCAGTTCAACGTTATCCGCCTCGGGGGAGGTGACCGCTCCGACACAGATATCAGTCGGTGAATCCAGCTCATTCCCGGCGAGATCCCGCCCCTGCGACAGCGCTCCTGCCGCGTGAAGCAGTTGAACCGAGTCGAGGCCGAAGACGGGTTTTGCGCCGGGATGATCGCCCAGGACCATGTGGTCGCCGGTCAGCACCAGCGCGTTCTCGATCCCCAGCGCCGCAGCGGCGAGAAAGTCGCTCTGAAGCGCGATGCGGTTGCGGTCCCGGCAGGTTATCTGCCAGACCGGTTCGAGGCCCTCCTCGAGCATGAGCCGACTGATTGCGATCGGGCTCATGCGCATAGCCGCGCCCTGCCCGTCGGTCACGTTCACCGCGTCAACGAACCTGGCGGCACATCTCGCCGCCTCCAGCGCCTGCGAGGGATCGCAGCCCTTCGGCGGCGCAACCTCGGCGGTAATGGCGTGTCCCCGGGTGCGGACGATCTCGGTCAGCTTCATCGTTGCCGATCATGCTCTTGTGGTGAATCTATCTCGAAGCTCACCGGATCGTGATACCGCTCAAGTATCTCCAGTCGCCCCGCTTCCCTCAGACGCCTGTAGATAAGCTCCCAGACGCACGGACGATCGGGTGACACCTCGCAGCGCCCAGACTGCGCCCCACCACAGGGGCCATTGATGAGGTGCTTGGGACAGAACGCATAGGGACATAATCCTTCCGCAGCCTCGGCGATGCATTCCGCGCAGAAGTCGCACTCCTGCACTGAGACCTGGTTTCCGCCGGTGGGCCCGCCGATGATCAGTTGCGTCCCCATGATGATCGGCAGGTCAGTGACACGTGCCACTGCGGCCTCACCCTGCGGGCAGGCCAGCAGCAGTATGAGATCGGCCTCGTCGCAGAGAGCAGGCTCTTCGTCCAGCACCGCGCGGACCACACGCGGATTGCAGGTTGCCTCACCGGGCCGTGGCGCGATCCAGCCCGCGACATCGACGCCCTCCGCCTCCAGCGCCTGGGCCAGGTCGCGGCATTGAGCCGCGCCGCCGAAGTGCTCACGCGTGGCACATTCGCCACACCCGAGCACCAGGACGGAGGCATCCGGAGAAAGCTCCTCCAGCAGATTCGCCAGCGGCCTGCCGACTGCTCGCTGCAATGCTACGTACCCCGCAGTGTGCCGTCACGATGGGCCCGCAGATAGTTCGCGCACCACTCATCCCGGCCCGCGAGTGCTTCGGCGGCGTAGAGTGTGCTCATTATGCCGCGGTCAAGGGGATCGAGGATCGCGCTGTCGAGCCCGCTGACGATCGCCTGTGCGAGGAATACCCGGTTGAGCAGCGGCCGTTCGGGCAGGCCGTACGAAACATTGCTCAGCCCCACGACCGTATGACAGTTCGGCCGGGCGGAAGTAATCTGGCGAATCGCCTCAGAGACGAGCAGCGCGCCCTCCGGTGCCACGCTCAGGGGCATGACCAGCGGATCTACGAAGATATCCTCACACTCGATCCCGGCGTCTCCGAGCAGATCGAGCAATCGTGTGGCACACTCGACCCGCGCCTCCACGCTCTCGGGGACACCCTCATCGTCCATCGCCAGCGCGACGACTCGCACCTCGCCGGAGCGCAGTATGGGGATCATTGCCTCACATCTCTCGCGCTCGAGTGTCACGGAGTTGCAGATCGGCATGGCGTCGCCCCGCCATGCATCGAGCCCCGCCTCCATCGCCTCCGGGCTGGTGGTGTCAATAGAAACCGGCGTGTCCACCGCCGACTGCACGATCTCGACCAGCCACTGCATCCGCTCGGCCTCGCGCTTACCGGCGGTTCCGACGTTGCAGTCGAGGTAGTCCGCTCCCACCGTACTTTGACGCACCGCCAGATCAGCGATGAAGTCATCGTCGCGGCGCTCGATGGCCTCGCGGACCTCGGCGCGGGTTCCGTTTATCAACTCTCCGATAAGGATCATGTCTCAGTTAGTCCCGCCTGCTCGCGACCGTGAATCAGGGAGGTCAGTAATCTGCAGATCGGTGCCTCTCTCTCGCGCTCCTCCGCGCGGCGTGCGATCTCGCCGTTAATGAAGTCGATCTCCGTTCGTTTGCCGGCGGTCACGTCCTGCAGCATCGAGGACCGGTTCTCCGCGGTTGCGCCGCATATGCTCTCCACCATCATTCCGATGTCCTCGCGCACGAAGATTCCGCAGGCGCGCGCCACGGTAGCGGCCTCCCTCACTACCGCGCGCATAAGCTCTCGCAGTTCATCGTGTTCAACCAGCATTCCGTTACGCAGACCTGTGAGGGCCGTGAGTGGGTTGATTGCGGCATTGACGATTGCTTTCGCCCAGAGCACGTCGTCGACCGCGATTGTCGTCTCATGCTCGATACCCCCGCGGGCGAGCAGGGCCTCAGTAGCGCGCACACGGCGCGGATTGCCCTTCGGCGATCCGAACTGCACCGAGCCCCTTCCGGCCACACGCACGTGACCATCACCCAGCAGCGTGGCGCCCGTCGTGGTCGTCCCGGCCAGCACGCGGGCGGGTGGGATAATCTCCGAGATCCGCTCGTAGTTGCCGATGCCGTTTTGCAGTGTGAGCATGCTCGCATCGTCGCGCAGTGCGGGGACAGCCCGTGTAACCGCCTCGACGGTGTCATACGCCTTCACGAAAATGATTCCGTACTGCGCCGACCCCATCGTCGATGGATCCACGCCACACACGATCGGCACCGTACGTTTTTCGCCGTCCTCCTCCACGATGATGCCGCGTTCGGCGATTCGTGCCGCGCGCTCGGCACGATAATCCAGCAGCGCAACCTCCAGCCCCGCCTCGGCCATCAACGCCGCGTGCAGGCATCCCATGGCGCCCGGTCCGATTATCAGCGCTTCAAGCTCGCCGCTCACGAACTCTCACCCTCCGGCCCGTGTGTCTCAAAGCCTCTGAGGCCGTCTTCACCCTGCTGCTCCCAGCGCTTCAATTCGGCTATCTCTCCCAGGGTCCGACCGGCCTCGATCTCGCCCTTCTCGCGCCGCTCGCGCTCGTAAACCGACTGGGCGCGGTTCGCAATCGCGACCGCCCGATCGCCCGGTACCACGATCACGCCGTCATCATCGGCGATAATCCAGTCACCGCTGCGAATCGTGGTCTCGCCGATCTTGAGCGGTACTCCGATCATCCCCATCCCCTTCGGCTCGCCCGCCGAGGGCGTGCGCGCGGTCGAGAATGCGGGGAAGTCAAGTTCCGCTATCTCACGCGAATCACGCAGTGCTCCGTTAATCACGACTCCCCCGAGCTTGCGGGAGATGCAACTCTTCGTGGCCTCCTCTCCCCAGACCGCCGGAGTCTCGCCTCGCACATCGATTACCAGCACCGCGCCTTCCGCCGCCTGGTCGATAGCCTCCACCGGCTTCGCCCAGTCACCGGGATATGTCCACACGGTGAGCGCGGGACCTATCGCCTTGAGCCCGGGCTTCACCGGGAAGATGCCCGGGACCAGCCCCCGGCGGTGCATCGCGTCCGAGATGTTGGCCGCTGAACAGCGGGCGAATATCTCGCGAAGCTGCTCCTCACCGCCGCGCTTGAAAAGCTCCGTCTCGACGGCCTCGCCGGTGGAGATCGCCTGCATGATTCTGCGGGCGGCCTCCGTCGCGTCGGGGGCCTTGATGATAGCACCGCCTATGATGACGATGTCCGCTCCCGCCGCCACCGCCCGCGGCGCTGTCTCGGAGTTGAGCCCACCCGCCACCGCGAGGCGGCACTGCACCGCCTCGCGCACCGCCTCAATGATCTCCATCGGCCCTGCGCCCACCATCTGCTCGTCGATCGCGGTGTGTATGCCGACGATCGAGGCACCGAGTTCCTCGGCCCGCCGCGCGCGCTCGATCGGCTCCGGGCAGCCGATCAGGTCCACCTGCACCTGCGCATCGTAGTTCTCACCCGCCTCGACACACTCCGCTATCGTCTCGTCCGAGGCCGCGCCGAGCACTGTGACAATGTCCGCACCGGCCTTGGAGGCTATCTCGACCTCGGTCCTTCCCGCGTCCATGATCTTGAGGTCGGCGATCACCGTATTGTCGGGGAAGTGCGCTCTGAGCGCCCGTACCGCCTCCATGCCCTCGCTCTTAATCAGGGGAGTTCCCGCTTCGATCCATGTTGCACCGCCCTCAGCCGCCTCCTCCGCGGCGCGCAGCGCCTGCTGAAGATTGATGAAGTCCAGAGCCACCTGCAGAACCGGTCCCTCTGATGCCATCTCTGCCACCTCTCAGATGCTGGTTACGTCGGCCATATATACATTGCAGGCCCCGCCTGCGTCGGATGTGTAAAGTGCCCAGCGATCGTCGGGGCTGAAGATCGGATGGGGATGTGAGATCTGGGTCTTCCACGATGTGTCATGCCGACACAGTCGCGTGATTTCTCCGCGCCCCTCCAGATGTCGAATCAGCGCCATGTATGCTCCACCCTCATCGTCGTCACGAGACAGGTGCCCGCGATCGCCCACCACCAGCGAGTTGTCGGAGTTCGACTGAATGTGCCCGGGCCTCGCCCCCGGCAGCAGGAACTGCCGCAACCACGTGCCATCGGGGCGGGTGAAGCAGTTGTACCCCTCAGCCCCATCTTCCCGCGCCACGTTACACTGAAAACCGACCTCGCCCTGCCGCGTGAAATACTCATGGCAGCAAGACTCATTCAGGTGCTGACGGAACAATGGTTGCGCTTCGCGCGCAACTGTCTGCGTGAGATCGACCGTCCACATGCGCTGCTTGACGTAACTGCCGCCCTCGTGGCAGAAAAGGATCATATCCGGATTCGTCGGATGAATGCATACATGCGAGATCCAGTTGCGCTCCCCCCACGCGGCGACGGCTTCACCGCTGTCGGCGTTAACTCGCATCACCACCGAGGACGGATGCTGGTAGTACCGTTCAGCCATCGACGAGTATATCCGCCCGACTTCGGTGCTTACGCTCAGATCCTCGCAATACGCGAAGGCAACGTAACCACCATTGTCAGTGCACGTGGGGAGTGCGGGAGTGAAGCCGTCGGGCACCCGGTAGATCTCCTCTGACTCGAGGCTGTCGAGTTCCACGCGCAAGAGACTTCGGCCCCTGAATGCGAACAGTCTCCCCGTGGGGCTCAGACAGCCGTGCGAGAATGGGGTCTCGGACGCCTCGGTGACCTGTACCATTCTGCGTGCGGGGACATCGAGCAGGAAGAACGCCCGCTCTCCGAGACGATCGGAGCTTACGAGCACCCGCTCCACTCCCTCACCCACGAATGAGGTGGAGGTGAAGTAGAGATGCGCGTTGTCCGATCCATCACCGGTGAGGCGCCTGACCAGTGCCCCGGTTTCCGGGTCGGCGTACTCCTCGACCTGTGTGTCGAATGTGTCGCCGACGGGCATCGCGCTCAACTCCTCTCACTGCGCGTGTCTATAAGCTCTCTCTCGGTCGCAATCAGCGGCACACGAATGTCCCAGCCTTCCATCGGCACTCCATCGACGATCTGCAGGGAGAAGCCGACTGCGACCGCCGCACCCTGCTCCAGAAGGTCACCGCGCAGGTTCAGGATGTAATCGAAGAAGCCGCCACCGTAGCCGAGCCTGCCACCACGGCGGTCGAACGCGATGCCCGGCACCAGCACGAAGTCTATCTCATCAATCGCGAGTTCGGGACAGCGCTCTTCATCAGGCTCACATATGCCGAAGCTGCCCGGTACGAGGTCGGTCCGCAGATTACGAACCTGATGCAGCGACAGCGGCTGCTCCATTCCCTGGACCTTCGGCAGAACGAGACGCGCGCCGTTGACGATCGTTTCATCGATTAGCAGATCGGTTCGTACCTCGCTGCCAAAGCTGCGGAACAGCAGACGCGTTCTCGACCGTTTCCATGCCGGCAGCCCGGTTATTCGTCTGATGATCCGGGCGCTCCGTCGCTCGATCTCAGCCTCACTCAGATCATCACGCGACCGACGGATCCTGCGCCGTAGGGTGGCCTTCTGATGCCCTGCTCTCACGATTCGCCCGCCCACCCGTGTGTCACAGCGTCGATCATTTGTGCTACCTGTTTCATCTCCTCGACGTCGTGCACGCGAATGATATCGGCTCC
>PXBW01000125.1 GCA_003566775.1 candidate division WS1 bacterium | reverse complement strand
GTGCCTGCGGTCGATGTTTCATCTGCTATCACCTCAACCACAGCTTACACAGACCATCACCCAATACCTCTTAATCTCACCGACCTTTCCCACTTTTTTCAGCAGTCAGATAATTGCGATTACAACCAGCAGTTCAATAAGCGTGAAACCTCGCTTCATCTCAACCGCCTCCTTAAGTGGAGTGAAAATGCACCGCAGAATGAGTATTCTCCGCCCGTGAGACAGCACCTTCAACGAAATTCGTGTTCATTGATTCTTACTAACGTGATGAGGGCTTCTCCGCGGGCTGCAGCTCCAATGGAGAGCGCACGACCCCTCAGGGCCGTGCGCGTTGAGCAGAGACGGGATCAGCGCCGATATTCCGGCGCATCCTCCCTGCAGCCTGCGAGATTCAGAACACCAGTGGATCCGGGCTGGTCAGCTGCGGGATCGTCTTCACATGACCGTCTGCGAATGCCGCATTCATCATTCTGTTGTGTCGGTACATCATGTTACCGACACGGCCGTCGTCTCCCATCTGAAGGGGCACGCCATCCTCGGTGAAGCCGAAATTGGCCGGATTACCGCCCATGTGCGTGCGCATCTCGAGGACGAGGATCTTCTCAGCGGGCCTCTCAAAGTCTGCAAGGGAATGTCCGAGACCGCTAAAGGCCCAGATTCCGGTTCCCCAGTGGTTGATGTGTGAGTGATGACATACCACGCCGTAGCTGGCGGTGAACTCCCGCCCGAAGAACCCGCTCTCATTGGGGAAATCCGCACGTCGCGAGTCTGTTGTATACCGTCCGGAGGGGCAGATGTAGATCTGTTCGTTCATGGTGTATGGGGCCAGCGCGTCGTAAAAGCCAAAGTAACGTGTGGTCCAGTCTCCCGAGATCCATTGTGCGTAATGCGGGGCAAAATGCTCGTCGTAGTCCTGGGCGTACATCATCGCGGCGACGCCGATCTGCCTCATGTTACTTGTGCAACTCGCCATTCGTGCTCTGTCCCGCGCTCTCGCGAACACGGGGAACAGGATCGCGGCCAGGATCGCAATGATCGCGATCACGACCAGCAGTTCGATAAGGGTGAAACCTCGCTTCATCTCTTTCGACCTCCTCAATTTGGCGTCATTGTGAGCAGCCAGGTATTCGGCCGAGAACATTACCGCCTCCCTGCGATGTCACGCTCCTTTGGCTGTAAGATTGCCCCGAAAAAGTCATGGCCCGCCCGTGCTCGGCGCGAGCACGGCGGGCCTCCACTTCTACGTCGCCACTGTTATCGGAAGGAGACATGCTGATTCTCCTGTGGCCTCACCAATTGTCCCCGTTTCGGCTGACTCCGTGCGGTTCCTCGCTATCAGATCGGAGTTTATCGCCACGTGCATTATAGGATCTGACTATTATTCTGTCAATAGATGATAAAGAAAGTCGTAGGAGCAAAATGATCAGATACTGGTCTGGCAAAGTAGGAGTTTCTTCCGCCGCGGGCATGCTGATCGTCGCAGTCCCGGGGGGTAATGCATGGAGCCCGCCCGGAGGCCTCCGGACGGGCTCTCGCATGCGCGGTCTGTCTGCCTGCTGACTCAGCGCAGGAGTGGCTCAACCGACGTCAGTTGCGGAATCGCCTTGACGTGACCATCCGCGTAGGCGGCATTCATCATCAGGTTGTGTCGGTACATCATATAGCCGACCCTGCCGTCATCCCCCATCGGTAAAGGCGCGCCATCGTCGGTGAAGCCCATCTGGTCGGGATTCATGGCACGGATATGGCGCAGTTCAGCGATCAGGATCTTCTCAGCAGGCCTCTCCACGTCCGCAATGGAGTGTCCGCCACGCCCCCAGCCGCCCTCCCACATGACGGTTCCGAAGTGGGCGTTGCTGGAGTGGCGGGCGATTACGCCGTAGCTGCTGGTCATAACATCTCCCCAGAAGCCTTCGTCATAGGGTAAGCCGCCCCCACGAACCCGCCAGTATTCGTAGGTGTATCTTCCCGAGGGACAGATGTAGATCTGCTCATTCATCGTGTAGGGTTCGAATGCATCGTAGTAGCCCATGTAGCGAGTGTTGCTGTCACCCTCATAGTAGTGATAAACCGCGGGCATCATCTCATCGTAGTCCTGTGCGTACATCATTGCAGCTATACCAATCTGCCTCATGTTACTTGAACAGCTCGCGGAGCGCGCCCTGTCCCGTGCCCGTGCGAAGACCGGAAAGAGAATTGCTGCCAGGATCGCGATGATCGCGATCACAACCAGCAACTCGATCAGCGTAAAACCTCGCCTCATCTCAACCGCCTCCCTTGGCAAAAATGGTGCAGGCTACGTGATTGACTATTCGTCTCTACTTTCACTTCACCTGCATTCATCTGACGATTATCTTTCGGCAGTATGCACATTTCTGATACCAGATGCATGGAGCCCGCCCGGAGGCGTCCGGACGGGCTCTCGCATGCGCGGTCTGTCTGCCTGCTGACTCAGCGCAGGAGTGGCTCAACCGACGTCAGTTGCGGGATCGACTTGACGTGACCGTCCGCGTAGGCGGCATTCATCATCCGGCTGTGCCGATACATCATCCTGCCGACCTGACCGTCATCGCCCATTGGCAGGGGCTCGCCATCTTCGGTGAAGCCCATCTGGCTCGGAGTCGCCACGGCTCTCCTGTCCATTTCGGCGATCAGGATACTCTCAGCAGGCCTCTCTACGTCACCGATGGAGTGACCGCCGCTTCCCCAGCCGGGCTCCCACATGACGGTTCCGAAGTGCTCGTTGCTGGAGTGGCGGTGCGGGATACCGTAGCTCGAGACCATATACTGGCGGAAGAAGCCTTCTCCATCAGGAAGCCCGCCGCGCCAGCTATCCGACCGGTAATGTCCGGACGGGCAGATGTAGATCTGCTCATTCATCGTGTAGGGCGCGAATCCATCGTAGAAGCCAAAGTAGCGGATGTCGCTGTCACCCTCGTAGTAGTAATGATACAGCGCCGGCATCATCTCATCGTAGTCCTGCGCGTACATCATCGCGGCCAGACCAATCTGCCGCAGGTTGCTCGCGCAACTCGTCTGTCGGGCCCTGTCTCTCGCCCTCGCGAATACCGGAAAAAGGATTGCCGCGAGGATGGCGATGATCGCGATCACCACCAGTAACTCAATCAGCGTAAAACCCTGCTTCATTGCGTCACCGACCTCCTTGGGGATTTCTACTGCTCACCTGCTAATGATGCGTACTCTTAGGAGTAGTTATACTGCCCTCTACCATTATTAATATACCAACATTGCATGCCTGTCAATCCTCTCGGCAGGGCCTGACATGGCGAAGGCCTCCACGGTCGTTGACTGTCGAGACAGGACAACGGGCCCCCTTCGGCGAATGATTCGCCACCTGCAACTCTTGCTGGAAAGGACGGACAGACCATGCGACCATCTGATGATCTGCGCGCATTGCGCGAATTTTACCGCGGTCAACTTCTCGATGACATAATCCCCTGGTGGATGGAGCACGCCATCGACACCGAGAATGGCGGCGTCTTCAACTTCATAGAGGATGACGGGACGGTCGTGAGCACCGACAAGTACATGTGGTCGCAACTCCGCGCCCTCTACACCTGGTCGGCGCTGCACAACCGCGTGGATGAGCGGCCCGAGTGGCTTGAGGTCGCGCGCAATATCTACGACTTCGTGGTTGCCCACGGTCGGGACGATGAGGGACGCTGGAACTACTGGGTCACCGCGGAAGGAGAGGTGGTCGAGGGGCCCAACAGCATATACTCCGACGGCTTCGCGATCATGGGGCTGACCGAGTTCGCCCGTGCGACCGGCGAGCAGCACGCCATCGACATCGCGCTTGAGACATACGATGCCGCGCGCGAGCGTCTCGCCCGCCCGGGATCCTACCTTACCGCGCCCTACGTGGTGCCGGAGGGAGCGAAAGCGCACGGCGTCTCGATGATCTTCTCCACGGTCTTCTACGAACTCGGCAGATTCCTCGGCGATGAGGAGATCATGCAGACCGGTTATGACCATGCGCTCCAGGTGATGAACGACTTCCGCAGGCCCGAGCGCATGTGTCTGCTGGAGTACGTGTCACTCGATGGCGAGGAGCTTGATGCTCCCGAGGGCCGGGCGGTTGTGCCCGGACATGCGATCGAGTCGATGTGGTTTCAGATGCACATCTTCGAGCATCGCGGTGAGACCGAGCGCATCCGCGAGGCGATCGAGTGCGTCCGCTGGCATGTCGGCACCGCATGGGATCCCGAGTTCGGCGGTCTGGTGCTCGCATATGACGCCGACTGGCGCGGGGAGCCCGCCTGGGAGCACGCGATGAAGAAGTTCTGGTGGGTGCACTCCGAGACGCTCTACGCCCTGCTTCTGAGTTACTATCATTGCGGCGAGGACTGGTGTCTGGAGTGGTACGACCGCGTGCATCGCTGGACCTTCGATCACTTCCCGATCCCTGAGCATGGTGAGTGGACTATGCGGCTCAAGCGCGAGGGCGAGCGGCCCGAGGGAGTGCTGTCCCTGGTGCCGCTGCCGATCAAGGACCCGTTTCACACCCCTCGAGCGATGATGATGTGCGCCGACGTGCTTCGGCGCATCACGGACGAGCGAGAGTAGCGTCTCGCACAATGCCAAAGGCAGGAATGTCTCACACAGGAGCGAGAAGATGGCTCAGGACGCATCGATGCGCGGGCGGGTAATCGCGGGCGCAGTCTTCGCGGTTGCCTTCGCGCTCTCTATCACCGCCGTCGGGGTCTTCCATCCCGCGGTGCTGGAGCATTACTCCGATTCCCCCGACAGCGTCGGGATCACTCAGTGGGCCGAGCGCGCCACCGCGGACGAGGTGGTCCGCTGGTGGACCGGCACGTGGATCCAGGCCGACTCCTACTACTATCGCCCGCTGTCGAGCCATCTCTTCTACCTCCAGTATCGCCTCTTCGGCTGGAACTTCCAGGGACACGTGTTCATCTCCTGGCTGATACACGGAGCGATCACGCTGTGCGTGTACCTCCTGGCCCTGAGGCTTCTCCCGGGCTCCCGCCGTATCGCGCGTTGGACGGCCATGCTGGCGGCGGTCCTCTTCAACCTCCGCCTCACGCCCGAGGGGCCGCACTGGCCGGTGGCGCCGGTAAGCTTCGCTGTGGTGGCATGGTGGCCCGCGCAGACCGATCAGACCAGCCTCCTGTTCTCGCTGCTGGCGATTCTCGCGCTGGATCGCTGGCTGCAGGGTGAGGACCGGCGTGGGCTGTTCAAGGCCGCGCTCCTGTGGGTGATCGCGCTGCTGTTCAAGGAGATGGCGGTCATCCTGCCCGCGATCGCGGGGCTGCTGGCGCTCCACCGCCACGGCCTGCCCGCGCTGCGTCCGATGCGCGAGTTCCAGCGCGATGCTGAGACCACCCGCGCCCCCGGCTCCGCGTGGGTCATAGTCGCGCCATCGCTGGCATTCGCACTGGGCTTCCTCGTGTTCCGCTCGGCGCTGATACCGCATGGCTGGGGGATGGAACCGCAGCCGCTCTCATTCTACCCCAGGAAGATGCTGTTTCTGCTTGCGTCCCGGCCGTACACGCTCCTGGTGTCCTATCAGGCGTGGCTGCCGGTCGCCGCGGTGTTTATCACCACGCTGCTCTATCTCTGGGTCAGGCTGCCGAAGCGCCCCTCAGTTGTCTGGTTGATCATGGCGATCATCATCGGAAGCGGTCTGCTTGCGGAGCTTGTGAGCGGAAACTTCGCGCTGGTGACCATTCCCACGCAACTCGGTGCACTGGGCACGCTTACGCTGCTCGCGCTGGGACTGGCGGTTCTGGCGCACGTGCGCGAGCCGTGGCCATGGATCCTGCTTGGAATGGCGCTGGTGATTCACCTCCCACTGCTCTGGGTCTGGGGGCCGCATTACTTCTACTGGCCCGCGGCCTTCTGGGCATTCTTCAACGCCGGGCTCTGGCACTACGTCTTCCTGCGCGCCGACGCGGGCACCCTCAGATGGCCGCAACGCGACCGCAGCGGCGATTCCCCTGATGAGCTTGACTCGCTATCGAAGCGATTGTATAAATGAGTCCACTTTTTTCGCCGTCAACCTGTACAACACTGGACGTCTGACCTGCCGATAATTCGTGAGTGGGGCTTGCCTTAATCAGGGAGGTAAGCCTCTTCTGGCCGCGAAAGGTACCTGAGACATCTGCCGAGGACAGTGCGGCGTTCCCCGCCTCGCGCGGGCGTCGAGGGAGGTTGGCACTTTGAGGCTCGATCCAAAGATCGTCGTGCAGGAAGTCATCAAGCGCGACGGAAAACGTGTGCCGTTCGATCCATCGCGGATCCGTGACGCCATCCTCAAGGCGGGCAGGGCGACCGGAGAGTTTGAGGATGAGGAGGCCGAGAAGCTCACCGACCGCGTGCTCAAGGTAATACAGCATCGGCGCTGGTCGGACAGCCCCTCGGTGGAGCAGATCCAGGACATCGTCGAGCAGGTACTTATCGAGGCGAACTACTTCGCCACCGCACGCGCCTATATCGTCTATCGCGAGCAACGCAAGCGCGTGCGCGACGAGCAGCAGGTGCTCATAGACGCGATCGGTTCGGTGAACGAGTATCTGCAGGAAGCCGACTGGCGCGTCCACGCCAACGCGAACCAGGGATACTCGCTCGGCGGCCTGATCCTGAACGTGGCCGGGAAGGTTACCGCCAACTACTGGCTGAGCGAGGTCTATCCCGCCGAGATCGGGCAGGCGCATCGCCGCGGTGATCTGCACATTCACGATCTCGATATGCTCAGCGGATACTGCGCGGGCTGGTCGTTGCGCGATCTGCTCTATCAGGGCTTCATTGGCGTGCCGGGCAAGGTCGAGGCGGCTCCCCCCAGGCACATGTCATCGGCGGTCGGCCAGATGGTGAACTTCCTCGGCACCCTGCAGAACGAGTGGGCGGGGGCGCAGGCATTCAGCAGCTTCGATACCTACCTCGCACCGTTCGTCCGCCAGGACCGCATGACCTACGGTGAGGTCAGGCAGTGCATGCAGGAGTTCATCTACAACCTTAATGTGCCCTCGCGCTGGGGCACCCAGACGCCCTTCACCAACATCACGCTCGACTGGACCTGCCCGGAGGACCTGCGCGACAGGCCGCCGATGATCGGCGGCGAGGAGGCGGACTTCGTCTACGCCGATCTCGAGGAAGAGATGGGGATGATCAACCGCGCCTTCCTCGAGGTGATGATCGCGGGCGACTGGCGCGGCCGGGTCTTCACCTTCCCGATTCCCACCTACAACATCACACGGGACTTCCCCTGGGACCATGCAAATACCAGTCTGTTGTTCGAGATGACCGCGAAGTACGGGATACCCTACTTCCAGAACTTCCTCAACTCCGATCTCGATCCGGGGATGGTCCGCTCGATGTGCTGCAGGCTGCAACTCGACCTGCACGAGTTGATGAAGCGAGGCAACGGCCTCTTCGGCTCCGCGGAACAGACCGGTTCGGTCGGAGTGGTGACACTCAACTGCGCGCGCGTCGGCTACCTTGCGAAGGGCGACCTGAGCGCGTTCTACCAGCGCATCGATGGTCTGCTCGAACTGGCGCGCGATAGTCTGGAACTGAAACGCAAGACGGTTGAGCGATGTATAGGTAATGGCCTGCTTCCCTACACATATCGCTATCTCGGCAATCTGCGCAATCACTTCAGCACCATCGGAGTCAACGGCATACACGAGGCCATTTTGAACTTCAGCGACGGCGAGCACGACATCACCGATGAATGGGGGCGTCAGTTCGCCATCGACCTGCTCAACCATATCCGGAAGCGGATGGTGGAGTTTCAGGAAGCCACCGGGAATCTGTACAACCTTGAGGCGACGCCCGCGGAGAGCGCCACCTACCGCTTCGCGCGCGAAGATCAGCGGCGGTGGTCCGACATAGCTCAGTCCGGCCCCGATAACGCGCCGTATTACACGAACTCCAGTCAGCTTCCGGTGGGTTGGACCGAAGATCCGTTCCAGGCGCTGGAGCACCAGGAAGAGTTGCAGCGACTCTACACCGGCGGCACGGTCTTTCACATGTACATGTCGGAGCGGATCAGCAGCGCCGAGGCGTGTAAGAATCTCGTGCGGCGCACGCTCGAGCGCTTCCGCATACCGTACCTGACCATCACTCCGACCTTCTCCATCTGCCCGCGTCACGGCTATCTCGCGGGCGAACATGAGTTCTGTCCGAAGTGCGACGCGGAGAAGCTGGCCGAGAAGCAATCGGCCTCGGAGGCCACAGGATAGTCCGCAGCGAGCACCGCAACAGGGAGCGATGAGGATGGATCGCGAGCAGCAGAGCATAAAGCCTGAGATCGGACTCGACGACGGTGAGCGAACGCGCTGCGAAATATGGACGCGCGTGATGGGATACTATCGGCCCGTTACTATGTGGAACGAGGGCAAGCAGAGTGAATACGCCGACCGCCGCGCGTTCCTCGAACCTCCGTCGGCATATCACACTCCGTCGGGACAGGAGAAGCTGGGACTGTAACCGGATGGCCGAGACAGATGAGCACGCCGAACCCTCGATGAAGAGCGGGGAGCATCCTCGCCTACGCGTCGGGGGTTTCGAGCCTCTGACGACCGTCGAGTGGGAGGGTCGCCTTTCGGCGGTCGTCTTCCTCCAGGGCTGTCCGTGGCGGTGCCGCTACTGCCATAACGCGGAGCTTACCCCCCTCACCGCGCCGGGCATGAGGCCCTGGGCGGAAATCTACGAGCAACTCCACGCCCGCCGGGGCTTCATCGACGCCGTGATCTTCTCCGGCGGTGAGCCGACCGCTCAGTCAGAACTCCCCGAGGCCCTGCGCGAGACCGCCGAACTCGGCTTTCAGGTCGGCCTCGAGACCAACGGCTTCAACCCCGAGACCCTCGCCGCGGTGCTTGACACCGGGGTGGTGGACCTCGTGTCGATGGACATCAAGGCCCCCTTTTCCGCCTACGAGATGATCACACAGATACCGGCCACCGGCAGCGCCGCGCGCGAATCAGCCGCCCTCGTAGTCGCCTCCGGCATTGCGTACGAGTTTCGGACCACCTGGCATCCGGCGCTGCTCACTCAAGACGACCTGCGCCGGATCGCCCGAGATCTGGTGCAGCAGGGGGCCGGACGCTGGGTGGTGCAGATGTTCCGGCGTGAGGGCTGTCCGGTGCGCTGGCTGCGTGAGTCAACGGCTCTTCCCGCACACCTGCCGTCTTCGCTCCGCGACGAGCTTGCCGCACTCATCGATGACTTCGAGGTGCGCGGCGAAGACGGCTGAAAGCGTCCTCCCGGGCCGGGGGCTACTCTTCGGAAGCCTCTTCCAGCAGGCTGCGCGCGTAGCGGCTCACCGTGAGTCTTCTGTCATCGACGTAGCGGCGCAGAATCTCCTCACCCTCGGGATCCCCCATCGCCCTCAAAGCCTTCGCCGCGGCGATCTCCAGCTTCCAGCCGGGATGTTCCTTCGGATCGTACGTCTCCGACCAGTAGCGTTCATCGGCGCGAATGCGCTCGAGTAAACACCGGACCGCGCCGGCGGCCTCCGGATCGCTCAGTGCCTCGATGCCTTCGAGCGCGTAGAGCCAGGGTTCAGCGAAGGGGGCTTCGGCCTCAAGTGCGGCGGCGTAGAGGTCGCGCTCCTCGACGCGGGGCTCCATAGTGAGGCAGGCCAGCGCTCCAACCCAGCGCGGTTGCACGTAGGGGTGATTGCTTGGGACGGTATCGTCACGCTCCTCAACCATGCGCACCAGCAGCGGCCGCGCCTCCTCGACACCCTGCGCTCCCAGCACCAGCGCCGCGTAACGTGCGCGCTCTTCATCCGAGGCCAGGGCCTCGATCAGCGCATCGTGGGCCGCCTCACCCACGCGGTAAAGCTCCCAGATGGCGGTCTCGCGACCTTCTTCTCCGAGTGCCTCGATCAACTCGGGGATAAGTCGCGGTTGTCGTCGCTCCTCGCGCCTCCCCGCCGCGATCTCCGCATCGGTGAGGATACCGGTCTTCACAAGTTCGCGCTGAAGCTCAGCGACGCCTACCTCGCGAGTGGATACGTCATCGCGCGCGGAAATCGCCGCCGCAATGCCCGCCGCCTCGCCGATCCTGTGCATGTCCTTTATCATGCGCACCGCCTGAGCCGCATCGTGCGTCATCGAGATGCACCGTCCCGCTACCAGCAGGCCGTCGAGATTCGCCGGGACCAGCGCGCGGTAGGGGACATCACATTCGAGCGCGGTCTTCCAATTCCCCGCGACATCGCAGAATATGCGCGCCTGTGTACTCTCCAGCGCATAGTCGCGGGCGTGGTTGTCATAGTGACTGCGCGTCTTCCCGATCGTGTCAGGAAAGCACTTTCCGAAGAACAGATCGTCCAGGGTAAGCGTGTACTCTCCAACGATGGTCCGACTCTCCCGCACTCCGAGGATTGCGCCGGAGAACAGCGAGCGCTTCTCCTCATCATAAGGATCGCGCCAGAGATAGCGCCGGGCGATGGTGAAGGCGCGTGCGTAATCGATCGGGTCCGTCGGGTAGGTCCAGCCTGCGTCGAAGTTCGCATAAGCGACCTGGGCGCCGTCTCGCTCGCGGCTGGTGCCCGGTGTAAGGGAGTAGGCCATCGGTATCCCATCACCCTCGCGACCCATTCTCCACCGGGCCCCGGCCAGTGTGGCAACGTCGCCGTCCCCCGTGGCATCGACAATGGTTTCGGCGAGGATCACGCCTCGCCCGCAGGCTCCATCCACGATGACGCCGCGCACCGTGTCGCCCTCGAGGATCGCGCCCGTGACCGAGGTGCGCAGCCAGAGATTAACGCCTGCTCTCTCGGCCATCGTGTCGAGGGCGATCTTTCGGCCCTCCGGGTGCCAGCCACGCACGCTGGCGGCGAGTTGCGGATCGAGTTCGGCGTTGCGGCGGTCGAGTTCGTCCTGCAGGCCGCCGCTCAGGCCCCAGTAGTACGAGTGAATCGGTCCGCCGGTGGCGATCCCTCCGAGGAAGGGCTGGGCCTCCACAAGTATCGTCGCGGCGCCTCTGCGACCTGAGGCTATGGCGGCCATCGATCCGGCCGGACCGCCGCCAGCAACAAGCACATCGGTCTGCGCCAGGACCGGCAGGGTCTCACCATCCACCGTCACAGTCTTTCCGGCATCGAGCGCATCTCGTATCTCAAGCTCTCCCATGATCCGAAAGCCTCCGTTCCTCTCAGAGCATCTCCTCGGCCAGTAGCGCCGCGGCCTCACCCAGCGCCACAGCGTTCGGCGGGTAGTAGGACGCGCGCGCGGTCATCCCGCCAGAATCAACTGCGGGTGACGCCACTATCACGTTCTCGGTTCCCTTGGGCAGCATCATGCCACGTGTCACAGTCACTTCTATGCCATCATCGCGTAGCGTGGCCGACGGAGTATCACCCTGCGACGCGACCAGTACGCGGCTTCGGGGCAGTACAGGATCGTGCGCAACGGAAACCAGGCTGCCCTGCGCGAATTCCTCCCGGGTGCGGCGCAGACGTGTGACGATTTCGGCCATCGCCTGACGGGACCGCATCTCCAGTTCGGCGACTTCGCGGCAGATCGCAGCCGGATCATCCGCATCCGGAGGCAGAAGGTCCAGATTCGCCTCCAGAATGACGTCACCGGGCCAGTACCCCTTCCACGCCATAACGGCGCCATCTACCAGCGGCAGGTCCTCACCAATCTCGATCCGCTCCGGCTCCGTGATGCCGGTCTTGACCATCAGGGCGCGGCGGATTACCGGCTCATCCGTAATACGGGCGTGTATCTGCGCCCCGGCCTCGACTGCAATATCACCTCGGTTCCCGGCATCGACTGTGACCGCACTGCGCGCCGCCATCAGCCCCCATCGTCCTGTGAGCAGCGTCCTGTCGGCCGCTTCGGGATGCGCGTTCACCTGAAGCAGCAGTTCGACACCCGCCTCCTCGGCCCTGCGCTCCAGCGCCACCTGTGTGGCGACCGGATCGACCATTGTCTCGTGAGCGGCATTGACGCCAGACAGTTCATCGACGATCTCCGCCCACAGATCCGGCAACTCGAGTTCACCTGGCCACCAGACACTCATCGCGGCGGCAACTTCATGCCCGAGTGAGGTGTGGCTGGCCGCCAGCAGTACCGAATGGCTTGAACGCGCGAGCTTCACTGCAGTCGCCCAGCCACTTAGCCCGCCGCCGAAGATCAACACATCGTAGTCACCGAGCTCCCGTGCCACCGCCTGTCGTCGCTCTATCTGCTCCATGGCGTTCCTCCCTCATCCTGCTTTACCGCGCTTTGATTCGGCACAGACGCGACGAGACCTTCCCGCGGATGCGCGACATCTCGGAAGGCCTCTCACGCTCCGGGAAGAAACTATGTACCGTCAACAGTACATCTGAGGGAGCGAAGACAATGGATTACGTGCAACTCGGACGCAGCGGGTGCCGCATCTCGCGTTTCTGTCTCGGCACGATGAACATCCGCAGTCTCGAGGACGAGGAGACGTGGGAGCAGATCATCGGCGAGTCCCTTGATGCAGGCATCAACTTCATCGACACCGCGAACGTCTACAGCAGGGGTATCTCCGAGACCGTGGTCGGGAACATCCTCGCCAGGAACGGCAGCCGTGATGACGTGGTGCTCGCGACCAAGGCGGTGGCGCCTATGGGCGATGGTCCGAACGATCGTGGCGCGAGCCGCTACCATCTCACGCGGGCGGTTGAGGCGAGTCTTGAACGCCTGCAGACCGATCGCATCGATCTCTTCTACCTGCATATCGTGGACATCACCACCCCGCTCGATGAGATACTCGGCACACTCGACACGCTCGTACAGCAGGGCAAGATCCTTTATGTCGGAACCTCGAAGTGGCCCGCTTCGCTCATCATGGAGGGGCTCGGGCTCGCGGAGGCGCACGGCCTGCCTCGCTTTGTCGCCGAACAGCCGCCCTACAATATCCTCGACCGCGGCGTCGAGAACGAGCTTCTCTGGCTCGGCCAGCGCTACGGGATCGCAGTCTGCTGCTGGGGGCCTCTCGCATACGGCCTGCTGTCGGGCAAGTACCGCAAGGACGAGTCGATGCCCGACGAGGGCCGCTGGGTGCGCGCAAACACCGAGGACAGCGACCGCTTCACCGAGGAAGCCCTCGACGTGGTCGAAGAGTTGATCCCGCTCGCCGAGGATCACGGGATCTCCCTGGCCGAGTTCGCACACGCCTGGATGCTTACCCGCCCCGCCCTCGCGTCCGTGCTCATAGGCCCCCGAACGATCGAGCACCTGCACTCCACGCTGAAGAGCTACGACGTAGAGCTTGACGAGGAGGCCCTTGCGCGCGTGGATGAACTCGTCCCACCGGGGCAGTTTGTGAGCAACTTCTACGACGGCAACGTCTACCGACGCATGCGCAACTCGCTCGAGGACCCGAGCACTTACTGAGCGAGCGCACCGCGTTTACAACCCGTCTTGTTGAAGATCGATCTGGAGGTCGGACATGCCCAGGTCCGACCTCCTCCCTCGACGCGCCGCGGGGTGTTGACAGCCCGGACCATCGACCCATATACTCGTTGCAGGTGGTAATATGGAAGAGAAAGAGCCGAAGCAACTCAACAGAGCAATCATCATTATCGTAATCGCGGCCGGTCTGCTCTCAGGCGTGGTGATCACGCACTACTACCTGCGCCCGGAGCCCGTCGCCCGCTACACCCCCGAACATCGTGTGGTGGACAGCCAGCGAATGCCCCCCGATGATCTGGAAGTGGCTGAGGCCGATCCTGCCGAGACACCCGATGCGGCGGAGAAGCCGGAAGCTGAGGATGAGGAACATAGCGCAGAGGCCACTGACGGAGAGACCCCCGCGGCCGAAGACAAACCAGACCAACCAACTGATCGCCGGGATGAAGCTCCGTCCACCTCGCCCGATGAATCTACCGCATCAGATCGACGGACCATGCACGATGCGCGTGAGCGGATGAGGAGTGAGGGCGTCGAAGATTACGTTGAGTTGACGGAGAACCTCTTCATCGAACTCTCTTCGAAGATGGTAATCATGGCCGCGACCCTTGACCGCCATCCGCAGTCCGACGATCCAGTCGCCATACAGGGCCTGATGGGTGATTACGCGGCTGGTCTGCTCGCGGATGCGCGAGTCGATCCGGACGATTTCCAGCGCTACGCGCGGGAGTTGCACCGCGAGCCGGACAGAGCCGCGCAGATCGGCGAGAGGATCATCAAGGAGGCCGAGAAGCATACTGACCGCCGAATCGAGGTCGGCGAAGGAATGCCGGGCATTCCCGCGGAGATACCGGACATGCCCTCTGACGGCCAGTGACCCAGTCCGTGCTTGAAGACCGCGATTTGGCGGATTGTGCCGATACTACGCTTCCCCGGGCCAGATCATCTCAACGCGACGCCCCTCGCGCTCCGAAGCGTACCCGGCCCGGACCACGCGCAGAGTGTCATACGCGAGTTGCGTCGTTCCGAGCGGCTCCCGCTCGTCCACGATCGCGGCGATAAGGTCGTTTAGCGTCGCCTCCACCGCGTACGGTGGTACCTGCAGCGGATTGTGAACGGGTACCGGCTGGAATTGCTCGCCGTACAGCAGGCCGAGCGGCACCTCGTCCTCCGGCATATCGCGAATCAGCAACGCCCCCTCGGTGCCGCAGATTCTGCGCTCCCCGCGGTAGCGTTCGGCGTGGTTGGCGAAGGTCACTGTGATCTCACCCACCATCCCCTCGCCGAAGTCGAGTGACATCACCGCGGTGTCCTCGCCCTTCCCCGGTGTGTCGATCACGAGTGAGCGGCACATCGCCGTCACCGCCCGCGGTCGGCCGAACAGGTGGAGCATAAGGTAGATCGGATGATAGCCCGCGTCGATCAGTACCCCGCCACCCGCGCGCTCAAGGTCACCTTTCCAATGCCCGGGATCGCTCATGCGCTTGAACTCGTCATCGTAGATGTTGAACACCGCAAGGAATGGCTCCCCGATCTCTCCTTCGGCGATGAGTTCCCGCGCCCGCACGACCGCCGGGTAATACACCTGAGGGAGGGAGATCAGCAGGCGACGCCCGGTGCGCTCTGCGGCCGCGAGCATCTCATCCGCCTCGTCCATCTTCCGCGCAATCGGCTTCTCGCAGATGACATGCTTCCCCGCCTCCATCGCAGCCTCCGCAATCTCTGCGTGACTGTCGTGCGGGGTCAGCACATCCACCACGTCCACCATCTCGTCCTCGACTACCGCGCGCCAGTCGGTTTCAGCGCGCTTGATGATCCCGTACCGCCGACGCGTCCGTTCCAGCGCATTCTCATCGGGATCAGCAGCGAAAACGTCACGGACGTGCTCGTTGCGCACCAGACCATCGAGATGCAACGGAGCGAACTCACCGCAACCGATCAGGCCGACTGTCAGGTCCATTACACATCCCCTTCGAAGCAGGTCTCGGTTGGAAGCGACAGGCGACCTGTGAACACGTTTGCTCTGCTCCTCAGCTACGCCCGGCGCTCGAGTTCTATCCCTGTGGCCTCCACATGACCTACGGTGTCCTGATGGCAGTTGCTCACCGGCATCCGCCCAAAACTCTCGGCAAGCTCCTCGTGCACCTCAATCCGAACGGCCTGCATGAGCGCGATGATGACCGGTGGATGCGCGCGACTCGAGCCGTCGGATGTCTTCATGGCGATGCCGAGGCCGCGGCTGTGTGAGGCCACGCAGAAGAGACCCTCGGCACCGCCCTTGGCGACGAGGTCACCACCACCGAGGCGCAGAAGCTCGCTGTTGAACGATCCTCTGCTGCTCACCATTACAGGCTCCGCCGCGGTGGCGGACCTTATCCGAGCCGCAGCCGATGCGATCTCCTCAGGCAGATCAGCCCCGGTCGCGAGCCGCGCGAAGGCCCGCCCCATGGCGCTGAGCGGCATCGCAACCGTCGGAGCGCCGCAGCCGTCTCTGCCCACCTTGAAGCGATCCTTGGGCACTCCGGATATCAGTGACAGGTGCTGGGATATCAGGCGCTGCACCGGATGATCGAAGTCCAGGTATCCCTCAATCGGCGCGTCCAAAGCTCTCGCTGTGGCCAGCATTCCGGCATGTTTGCCCGAGCAGTTGTTGTGTAGTTGCGATGGTTCCAAACCCTCGCGTATGAGTCGGTTACGCTCATCTACATCACCGGGATGGTGTGCCCCGCAGTTCAGGGCCGCGGTGTCGAGTCCCAGCTTCGCAAGGATCCCGCCGACGGTACTGATGTGCTCTGCGGAGACGCTGTGTGATGCGCAGCAGACCGAGAGTTCCTTCTCAGTCAGCTCGAATCTCTCGGCGGCGCCGGAGGTGACCACGCTCAGTGCCTGCAGGGGCTTGGACGATGAGCGCCAGAACTGTACGCCCTCAGCGTCGCCCGCGCTCGCCACCAGTTGCCCGTCGGGCGAGCAGATGGCCACGCGACCGTAATGAGTGCTCTCGATGACTCCGTCGCGGCTAACAGTGGCGAGCGCCACGTCCGATCCCGCAGTTCTCATGGATCCTCTCGCAACCTTTCGGTACGACATTCCGTCCAGAGGCAGTCGGCGAGATAGGCTTCTGGGCTGTCTCAGTCTTCCTCGCGGCTTTCCTCCTCGTGCGCGGAGTTGCGGCGCACGAAGTTGATGCGCAGATTGGTCAGTAACTGATCGAACTCGCGCCGCTCGGCATCGGTGGCCTCATCACCAAGCTGCTCGATAAGCATGCGTGTTGTGTCGATGGCGATACGCGCGCAGCGCAGATCAACCTCGGTCTCTGAGGAGCCGTAACGCGCCTGAACTCCAAGCGCTATCCACGCCTCCTGCGCGAAGAGGCCGATCGCCGCGCGCAGCATGTCGAAGACATCGGTGTCGGCCCCCGGCATATCCGCCCCGACGTCGTCGCCCTCGAACGCCGGTCCACCGTCGGGCGACTCCGAGCCCCGGGAGGAATCATCCACAGACGGCTTCCCCGTCGGCTCCTGTTGATCCTCCAATCCTTCACGCTCGTCATCTCTGCGATCGTTGTCTGTCATCTGTCTCACCTCGTACTCGATCCACGTCGCTTCGCGGGGCGCAGTCCCGCCCCGCAGATGCGGACACTTCCATCGGTATCATCCACATCCATGTCTATCTCAAGGAACTGCCGGACAGTCGAGAGATTCGTGCGCAGATGCTCCGTTACCTTCGCCGTGCGATAGCCGCTTTCCTTGCCCGCCATCGCCCCGTAGATCACAAGCTGGTCGGCAAGGTGTTCGTCAACCGAGGCCTTACCGTCGAGGAATGCGGCCGCCTCCCGTCCGGCCTCCCTGCCTACCTTCTCCGCGGGCCGGCCCCTCTCTCCGTGCGCCGTGAAACCTGCGCGTCCGCGCTCGAAGCCCGCGGCTATCATCAGCATCGTACCCGGTGACAGCGAACGAGGATGCGACCTTTGCTCGGATAGTCCGGTGGAGCCCAGCGCCTCGCGCGCTCCCTTGATCTGCCGCGCCGTGATGTGATCCGGTAGACTCTCGGATGCCACCGAGAATGCCTGAAGAGACTGAAACTCGCCGCGATCCTGCCAGAGAAGCGGTCGCAGCGGATTCTCAAGCGGCGTGATTCGCGCTTCGATCAGTCCACCGCCCCTCGGGTAGAAACCGGGGGCGAGGCACTCAAACGCGACTCGCGCGCCCATCGCGGCGATTGCGGGTAAGAAGACGTGTGCGAAGTACTCCTGTGGTGGGCTCCACAGCACGTTGGTACCACCATGGATCCGCACGTACGAGGTTCCTGGTGCAAGTAGAAGCGGCGGAAGAATCGTCTGCAGGACGAGTGTCGTCGAACCTGCGGTGCCCACGTCGAACTCATAACTGCCGCCGCGGGTTGAAGATGGACGGAAGGTGACCTGTTCCGACCCCATCTCGGCGCCCTCCACCTCCGCGCCGCATACGGCGGCTGCGGCGCGCACTGCGGTGAGATGCGCGGCGGCGAGGCCGGGAGTGGAGCGACCGGCGCGTATCTTCTCGATGCGCACCTCCCGTTCAAGCAGTACGGCCATGCTCAGGGTTGTGCGCAGAACCTGGCCGCCGCCTTCCCCTTTTGATCCGTCGATCGTCAGCATCGGTATCCCACCGGTGCGAAGTATAGCAGGGTCAGAATCGCGCGTCAAAATCCGGAGTCATCCACCAGATCGCGCTGAGATAGGAAGAGACACCACGAACTCCGGCGCAGCATGGATGTCGGTTCACCGCTGCGGTCGGACAGGCCTGGTCTCCGGATGGAGGTCATCGCGAGTGCTGTGGCGAACGATCCTCGCGCAATGGTGAATTCCGACAGTTTGGCAGAAATTGTTGTTGAGACTGACACGGTGGAAGAGACGCAGCATCTCGCCCGAAGACTCGCCGAATCGCTGGAACCCGGAGACTTCATTGCGCTGATCGGGCCGCTGGGAGCGGGTAAGACCGCCTTCGTGCAGGGCATCGCCCAGGCGCTCAAGGTGCAGGGACCGGTGACGAGTCCCACCTTCGTACTCATGCGCCTGTATCGCGGCAGGGCACCCTTGTGCCACGTTGACGCCTATCGGCTTGAGGGCTCGGCGGAGGCACTTGTTGACATAGGTCTCGAGGACTGGCTGGACGACGCGGTCGTTGCTCTTGAGTGGGCGGATACGGTCATCGATGTGCTGCCGGCCCAGCGGCTCGAAGTGCTGCTCGACTACGCCGAGAGCGGGCGGAGGATACAGATCCGCGGACTGGGTGATCGTGCATCTGAGATTGTGGAACGGATGGCGGGACAGAGATGATACTCGGTATTGAGACGTCGGGTGAGATGGCGAGTGTGGCGCTGTTCCGTGAGGGGCGGGTTGTCGGCGAGAGCAGCTTTGAGTCTCGCATGAAACTGAATCAGCGGCTCGCTTCCGAACTTCGTGAACTGCTCGGCGCCGATCTGCCTTCAATCGGGCTGGAGATCATCGCGGCTGGAGTCGGTCCGGGGTCATTTACCGGGGTGCGTATGGGGGTTGCGCTGGCGAAAGCTCTGGCCCATGGACTCTCTCTGCCCCTTGCAGGGGTCTCCGCACCCGAAGCCGTCGTGTCGGGTCTCAGACTCACGGAGGGAACGAAGGTCTGTGTGCTTCAAAGAGCGCGGGCGGATGAGGTGTACACTACGGCAATCGTCGTAGAGGGCAAAGGCATCCCCGCTGAGCGTGCGGCCACGCAGGTGATCACCATCGACGCAGCCCTGCGGGCGGTGCAGCAGCTTCTCGAGGGTCCTCCCTCGATCGTAGTGGGGAACGCAGCGGAGAGATTCGCCGATCGCATCGACGCAGCATTTCCAGCCGTTGAGATTATCGCCGACGAGCGGGCGCTGCCGAAAGCGGGTGAGGTTGCACGGGTCGCGGCGAGACGCCCTGAGGCGGCGGAGCGAGGCCTCGCATTCTCACTGGTGCCCCGCTACGTCAGGCTTTCGCAGGCAGAGCGCGAGTTCGGAGTCGATCTCGGATTGAGCGGAGGCGGCCATGGTTAGCGCCTCATCGGAGGAGGGACAATCCGAAGTGCTCCTGCGGCGGGCAACGCCGGCGGACATCGACGCAATCGCCTCGATCGAGCGCGTAAGCTTCCCGACGCCCTGGAGCCGGGCGCTGCTGGCGCACGAGATTCGCGAGCGGGAGAATCTCTACCTCGTCGCCGAGATCGATGGTGAGATCGTGGGCTTCATCGGCCTCTGGCAGGTCCTCGATGAGGGGCACATCTGCACGCTGGCGGTCGATCCGAAGCACCGGCGACAGGGCCTCGGTGAGTTGCTGGTCCTCGCCGCTCTGCGCGACGCCGCGGCGGCTGGATCGGACACGGTGCATCTTGAGTACCGCGTGGGCAATGAACGGGCGGCGTCGCTCTATCAGAAGCTCGGCTTCGAACAGGCCGGTCTGCGACGCGGCTACTACACCGACACGGGTGAGGACGCCGTGATCGCACGCATCGATGAGTTGGGGACACGGGCCGGACGCGCGCGGCTTGACGCCGCCTGGGAGCGCTGGCATCGAGAGAGGAGTCTGCAGGTTGCAGTTGAGTGAGACGGCGCTTACCCTCGGGATCGAGACTTCCTGTGACGAGACCGCGGCCGCGGTCGTGCGCGGTGGGCAGGAGATACTCAGCAACATCGTCGCATCACAGGAGGAGATGCATGCAAATTTCGGCGGAATCGTGCCCGAGGTGGCCTCGCGCCGCCATGCCGAACTTATCACCGCGGTGGTGCAGCGCGCGTTTGACGAGTCGGGGGTGGATTGGCCGGACCTCCACCTGCTCGCGGTTACCCGCGGACCGGGGCTGGTGGGATCGCTGCTGGTCGGGGTCAGCGCGGCTAAGGGTTACGCATTGGCTACCGGTCTTCCGCTGGTCGGAATCAATCACATCGCCGGGCATATCACTTCCTCGTTCTTGCTCGCCGGGGACGATCACCAGCCTGCGCCGCTGGAGTTTCCGGCGCTGGCGCTCATCGCCTCCGGGGGGCACTCCGACCTCGCCATCGTCGATGGCCTCGGAGAGTATCAACTCGTCGGCTTCACTCGGGATGACGCCGCCGGCGAGGCGCTCGACAAGGCCGCTCGGCTGATAGGGCTTGGCTACCCAGGCGGCCCGGCCATTGAGCGCGCGGCGAAGAAGGGCGATCCGGCCGCGGTCGATCTGCCGCGCCCGGATACTAAGGAGGGATTTGAGTTCAGCTTCGCGGGCCTCAAGACCGCACTGGTTCGCGTCCTCGAGCCCGGCGGAGTTGAGGAATCCGAGTACTTAGTCGCGGACCTCGCGGCTTCCTTCCAGCAGGCGGTGGTTGATTGTCTTGTGCGCGAGACGATCGCGGCAGCAACACACTATCGCGCGCGCCGCATCATCGTCGCCGGCGGCGTGGCCGCGAATCGCACGCTGCGACAGGAGATGTGCGACGCCGCGCGCGAGCGCGGAATCGACGCATACTTTCCCCCGATCTGGCTCTGCACCGATAATGCTTCGATGGTCGCTGCGGCGGGACACTACCAGGCGGCACTCAACGGCCCCGATGACCTCACCATGGAGGTCGATTCCGCGCTCCAACTGCCCTCCTGAACCCGTCTCAATCCTCGCCGATAACTCGCAATTTTCCCCTGCGCAATATGTCGGAAAATGCCGGAATCCCCTGCACACCTTCGGTTCACGCCGATTCGCCGTTATGTGGAGAATTGTGGAAAACGCGGTGGATAACCGCCTTCCCAACCGGCCAGATGTGGAAAAACTCGGTAAAACGCATGTTCGTCCGGGACTTCCCCATCATCTTCTCATGGTATTTCCTTATGAAACTACCGTTCGATTCTCGCGCAGAATCCACACTCCCGGCTCCTTGACAATCAGCAGCGCTTTACGTAGAGTACATTAGAGCGACTACACAAGCTTGGCGGGGAAGGCGCGAAAAATCTCCACCGTGACGCCGGAAGGCGGTGATGGGGCCCGTGATTGAGTGTACAGACTGTGGAGCCAGGAACGCCCGGACCGCGACATTCTGTGTGCGGTGCGGCGATGAGTTGGTACAGATCGAAACTGAGTCGGCTCCCGGTGAGGACACCGATCGCCTCGATCCGATGACCGATGAGGCGACACACCTCGATCCTGCCAACGCGACACCCCATGCTGAGGATCCGACCGGGGACGAAGCCGAGGAGCATCTCCCCGTAGAGGCCGTGGTTGCCGAAGACGCGGATCAAGCCTCCGATGATCCAGAGACTGAGATAGCCGGGTTCGAAGACGATGAGGACGACGCAGAGATCGTGGACGATGAGATAGCGGCGCTGCTGAATGAGGCCGCCGACCTGCTCGCCGAGGATAAGGCGGACGCCGCAGCGGCCCGTTGCCGTGACGTCATCTCACGCGCCCCGGATCTCGTTGCAGCATATTCGCTGCTCGGAATGGCCGAGGAAGCCCGGGGGAATACCATCGCCGCGGCGGGCGCGTACCGGCGGGTCCTGCAACTCGATCCGGACAGACAGGTCGAGCGCGAAAAGCTTGAACTCCTGCACGTCCACGGTGGCCCGGGTGGTGATCCTGACGATCAGGAGACCCTCAGTCCCTTCGTCCGTTACGCACCATGGGTCGCCTCAGTGGGAGCCGCTCTGTTCATCCTCATGCTCCTCACCGGCATCGGGTGGCGCAGTCATCTTCAGCGCCAGGCGCAGCGCACTTTCCAGGCGAACCTCGCGATCGGGGCACAGGCGCTCGACAGCGGTGACTATCAGGGGGCCATGGAGGCCTTCGACGAGGCACTCGCACTTCGGCCCGATGATGACGACGCGCGACAGGGTCTGCGAGACGCCCGGAGAATGTTGATGACGGCGAGCGACGCGAGGTCAGATCGGGGAGTTACGCATCCCGTGCCTCACACTGCGACCCTCGTGCCGTCACGTGGCCCGAATCCCTTCCAGCCGGTGCCGATTGGTCCGACCCGTGACCAGGATGAGGCCGAAGGGCTGGATCCCGAAGCACAGCAGCACGCCCAACAGCCCCAGACCTCCGCACCACGCCCGCCCGTGGTGAGCCCCGACCGCGTCACCGGTGAGGATCGGCGCACCCGCGAACAGGAACAGCCATCACCCGAAGCCGTGCCCTTCGGTCCTCTCGAGGTCGAGAACAGGCCGGACGTCTCGGCTCAACCCGGCGATCCGGAGCCTGAGACTGCAGAGACGGCGGAGCCGCGGGACGACGACACCGACGAGCCCGAGCAGCCGAAGCGGCGGGGCGAGATCTCCATCTGGGTCAGCGAAACCCCCGCACAGCGGCCGTCCGATCCGGAGCGCGAGGAGAGCCCGCCTCCCCGTAACACCGAATACGCCGACCGCGCCCGAGACCTCCGTAGCCAGGCCGATCGCGCCAGGCAGCAGGGAGACTGCTCCCGCGCGGTGGAGCTTTACAACCAGGCCATCGAATCGTACCGCAGGGACAGTCAGGCAAATCCGAGCAATCGCGCCTCAAATCAGGCGGCAATTGCGGCCTGTGAGCGCGCCAGGGCACTGTGCGGCACGGAGGGACAGTGACTTCTCGCGGACGACGTCTTGACGCGGGCCGACGCGTAATCCTCGCGGTCTGCTGTGTGCTGGTAGGCATCCTGTCCGGCGCACCGGCGTTGGCCGCGGAAGGCATCGCGATTGTGCCGGCACCCGCCGGTGAGACGCTGGCTGCGGCTGAGGCCGACTACCTCGAGACACTCGCGGCGGAGCTTGCCGACCAGGGATTGCCTGCAACCGTCCTGCATGCAGAATCGCCTCTGCTGCAGGCCGCGGAAATGAAGCTCCCGGGCGTTTCCGCGGAGGACGACTGGAGCCCGCTGGGCTCGGTCCTCGACAGAATCGCCACTCAACTGCGCCTTGACTACGTGCTGCTGACCTCGATCGGCGACGCCGATGGTGCGACACGGAGTGTCGGATTGCTGGTGGCACGCGGAGGGGCCAGTGAGCACCTGTCTGCCGCCGACGCCCCGACGATGGCGGCTGGCGTCAGCGAGGCGCTGGCTGCTCTCGGTCCACCACAGGATGAGCCTGACGAGTTCATGGAGATCGGCGCGGAGGCCCTCCGGCCGGGGATCGAAGATGAGCGCCCGCAGATCCCTGAGCCGACCGAACCCGCCGACACAGCACACCCGGATGACCCTCCGGAGATTGCGGAGCCTGCTCCTGACGACGAACCGCTCCTCACTCCAGTGCCTGATGAGGAGCGCCCGGTGGATACGGACGAGACCGAGGAAGCTCCCCGCCGGCCGCTGGCGGTGATGGAGGAGCCGGAGCGTCCTGAGGCGGAGATATCCGAGGAGCCGGAGCGCCCTGATCCGGCACTGACCCCGGCCGAGGAGGCCTACCAGAAGGGTGAGCTGGACGTCGCCGCCTCATTGCTCGACGACTATCTTGCGACCCACGAACCCTCCGGGCGCGCACATCTGTTGCGCGCGAAGCTCAACATTGCGCGTCTTGAGCATGACGCGGCGATGGGGCAGTTGGAGCGGGCGGTGAGACGCGATCCGGAGCTTGTTGAGGCACGAGTCTGGCTCGGAAGATTGCACGCGGAGCGTGGCCTCTGGCAACAGGCAATCGAGCACTATGAGCGTGCCCTCGAGCTTGACGCCACGCACCTCGAAGGGCTTCTCGGGCTGGCGAGGGTGTACCGCGATCACGGCCATCGCCGCCGGGCAATCCGGCTGCTGCAGGAGGCCGATGAAGCGGGGCAGAACGACCCGGCACTGCTGCTGATGCTGGGCAATCTCCTTGTGGGCGACGGAAACACGGAGCTTGCGGCAAGGCAGTTCCTGCGCGCCGCCACTCACTCAAGCGGAGAGCGACGGGGAACTGCGCTCGAACGTCTCGGTGACCTGTACGTAGAACTCGGGCGTCACCGGGATGCACTCGGATGCTACCTCGAGGCGGCGCAGTTGAATCCCTCGCGCGCGAGTATGGCGAAACGGCGCTATCGTGAGGTCATGGCCGCCGCAGACGGCTCAGTCGATGAGGCACTCACCTCCGGATGGCGCGTCTTCGAGCAGTTCGTGGAGAACCGGAAGGGACAGCGTGAGACGGTTTACGCCCATCTGCAGGAACTCCACGATCAACTCGATGAGGCACTCCAGTTTTCCGACGGCATAACCCCGCCCGGGGAATTGCGGGAGGATCATACTCGGCGGCAGTTGGCTTACAGTCTCGCCCTTGAGGCCACCGTAAACGCGCTCTCATTCCTCGATCTTGGTGAGAAGTCCATGCTGTCACGCGCTGCATCACGCCATGAGGAGGCGCTGGAGGAATTCCGGAGACTCCAGCGCGCGCACGAGCGCTGAATCCGGGGATGATAGCTCAGTTCGGGCGTCTCCTGATGCTCATTGGCCTGACGCTGGCCCTGATAGGGGCGCTGATCGTAGTCTTTGCCCGTTACGCGCCCGACGGACGCCTGCTGCCTGGAGATATTGTGATCAGGCGCGACGGCCTGGTCATCTACCTGCCGCTTGCGACGATGATCGTCCTGAGCATCACCCTGAGCGGAATCCTCTGGTTCATCTCACATATGAGGCGGTAAGGCGCTTACTGCGATCTATACGCGGCGCGGTAAGCACTTGGATAAGGAGCGATGTCGTAATGCTGATGCACGAGTGGATTCGCTATCGCAAGCAACAGGTCGAGAAAGCCGGGCGCGGCGACGATTCCGCGGATGAGGACCCCGCCGGCCTCGAACAGATAGATGACGTTGACGAACATGAAGCTGCTGATGCGGAGGAGGCTGTAGATGCGGAGGAGGCTGTAGATGCGGAGGAGGCTGTAGATGCGGAGGAGGCTGTAGAGG
>PXBW01000129.1 GCA_003566775.1 candidate division WS1 bacterium | reverse complement strand
AGCATCGTGGATCGGGCCATCTGATCTGTACGGTGCCGATCTATTGTACCGCCTCCGGGAGTCGCACGGTGTCGCGTAACTGCAGCAGAGATCGGCCCAATCCGTAGAAGACTCGCCCGGGGGGATGAACATCGAGTGCTACTGGTGCGTCCGTTCATGAGGTCGGAAAGAGATCGAGTGCTACGATGAACCGCCCGGTTGATTGGCGAAGAAGCTCCGGGGAATATTCGATCCGCAAGTGAACACTCGGCTCTTACAGGACGTCATAGCAAAGTGTGTAGCGAACAGAGTTCCTTTTCACAAAGCGAATTCCCTGCGATTTGTCAGATGGTGTAAATCGCGCTGCAAGCCACTGAGTGGGCTTTAGCGCTTGATCTGCACTCTGCGACAGAGTTAATCGCGAAAAGGGGGTTGACAACCTCTCCGAGGCTTGTTATAGTATCGGCGCTTCCGGGAACGGTAGCGGCAGGAGACGGACGGCTCGGGGACAACCACGACGAAAAAAGTCGAAATTCCCCCTTGACACGCATCGCCGATTTCGTTATACTGATAATCCGCAAGCAAGAAACCGTTGCGGAAGACGACGCGATCATTGAAAACTGAATAGCGTGCAAAAGCTATTGCCGAAGCCCAAAGACTTACACTCTGCATCGGGTCGCTGGCCCGATGATGGAGACACCAGGATTTTTAACGGAGAGTTTGATCCTGGCTCAGGACGAACGCTGGCGGCGTGCCTAATGAATGCGAGTCGCACGAAGCATGGTAACAGTAACTGCCTTCGGGCAGCTACAATCTCCATGCTTAGTGGCAAACGGGTGAGTAACACGTGGGTAACGTACCCTCAAGACGGGAATAACAGAGGGAAACCTCTGCTAATACCCGATACGCTGCCCCGGCCTCGGTCGGGACCAGAAAAGCTACGGCGCTTGAGGATCGGCCCGCGTCTCATTAGCTTGTTGGTGAGGTAACGGCTCACCAAAGCGACAATGGGTAGCTGGTCTGAGAGGATGATCAGCCACACTGGGACTGAGACATGGTCCAGACTCCTACGGGAGTTAGCATCCGGGAATCTTGCACAATGGGCGCAAGCCTGATGCAGCGACGCCGCGTGGGTGATGAAGGTCTGCGGATTGTAAAGCCCTGTCAGGAGGGACGACACCCGACGGTACCTCCAAAGGAAGCCCCGGCTAATTACGTGCCAGCAGCCGCGGTAAAACGTAGGGGGCTAGCGTTGTCCGGAATTACTGGGCGTAAAGGGCACGCAGGCGGTCTGGAAAGCGGTGGGTGCAATTTCGGGGCTTAACTCCGAAACTGCTCGCCGTACTATCAGACTAGAGCACGGGAGAGGACAGTGGAATTCCCGGTGTAGCGGTGGAATGCGTAAATATCGGGAGGAACACCAGTGGCGAAGGCTGCTGTCTGGAACGTTGCTGACGCTGAGGTGCGAAAGCCAGGGTAGCAAACGGGATTAGATACCCCGGTAGTCCTGGCCGTAAACGATGCTCACTAGGTGTTGCCGGCATTAACCCCGGCAGTGCTGTTATGTTAACGCGTTAAGTGAGCCGCCTGGGGAGTACGGCCGCAAGGCTGAAACTCAAAGGAATTGACGGGGGCCCGTACAAGCGGTGGAGCATGTGGGTCAATTGGATGCTACGCCAAGAACCTTACCAGGGCTTGACATGTTGGGGCCCGCGTGAGAGATCACGTTTTCTCCGCAAGGAGACCCCATCACAGGTGGTGCATGGCTGTCGTCAGCTCGTGTCGTGAGATGTTGGGTTAAGTCCCGCAACGAGCGCAACCCTCACCGGATGTTGCCATCGGCTCGGCCGGGCACTCTTCCGGAACTGCCTGAGTAATCAGGAGGAAGGTGAGGATGACGTCAAGTCCGCATGCCCCTTATGTCCTGGGCTGCACACGTGCTACAATGGCCGGTACAAAGGGTAGCCAAACCGCGAGGTGGAGCCAATCCCCTAAAACCGGTCCCAGTTCGGATTGGATGTCTGCAACTCGACTCCATGAAGGTGGAATCGCTAGTAATCGTGGATCAGCAATGCCACGGTGAATACGTTCTCGGGCCTTGTACACACCGCCCGTCAAGTCACGAAAGCTGGCAGCACCCAAAGTCCGTCGAGAGGCGGCCCAAGGTGAGGCCAGTGATTGGGACTAAGTCGTAACAAGGTAGCCGTACCGGAAGGTGCGGCTGGATCACCTCCTTTCTAAGGAGCAGTCCGGACGGTTCAACCGTCCAGGATGAGGTTAATCTTCGGCAAATAGTACCAGCACGCTATTCAGCTTTCAGCGATCGCGTTCATCGGTCCCCACGCACCGCAGGTTCATGCGGTCAGTCGTGGGGGCCAAGCGTCAAAGCCGGTACGGGAGCTAACAGAGGCAGTTCCGGCTTCTTCCGGCAGAAACGCGGATCGTTGAGAGAACCTTTATAACGCAATGGGCACCGGGCCCGCAAAGGCAGACCCGCGGGCAGGCATGGGGCCCGACACGACGCGGAACGGCCCATGGCGGACGACGCCGTGGTGCCACCGGAACGTCCAAGGGCCCATAGCTCAGTTGGTCAGAGCGCGCCCCTGATAAGGGCGAGGTCCCTGGTTCAAATCCAGGTGGGCCCACCACGACAGCAACGCACGCGGCGGTGGGCACCGACCGGTACTGAGCGTGGGGACGTAGCTCAATCGGGAGAGCACCTGCTTTGCAAGCAGGAGGTCGCCGGTTCGATTCCGGCCGTCTCCACCAGAAATGTGAGGCTGGGGGGTGGTACCGATCATTCGGTAACACCCTCGAACATCACAGTTCGAGTAAGCGTCATAGAGCATCGAGCACATTGATAACTGCATAGCGATCGAGTAGTAGATGCATCACTCACTACAGGTGATGCAAGCGCATGAAGATTCTCTTTGCGCGGTCAAAACGAAAGCTACTCAGGGCGCACGATGGATGCCTTGGTACTGGAAGCCGATGAAGGACGTGGCAAGCCACGATACTGCCCCGGTCAGGTGCAAGCAACCGTTGACCCGGGGATCTCCGAATTGGGAAACCACGCGTCCGTAACGGGACGTCACTTTCCGCCTGAATATATAGGGCGGAAGGAGGTAAGCGGGCGAATTGAAACATCTTAGTAGCCCGAGGAAAGGAAAGCAACAGCGACTCCCCCAGTAGTGGCGAGCGAAAGGGGATGAGCCTAAACCTCATACGTGTACAAGCTTGTGGGCGTTGCGTATGGGGTGTCGCGGGAAGAGCCACCTGTCGCCACAACGGCAGAGAGTGCACGCAGTGTCTAGTGGAAACACTCTGGAAAGGTGTGCCACAGACGGTAATAGCCCGGTACACGAAAGACACCGGCGGTGCTCGGCTCTCTCCCAAGTAGTGCGGGACACGTGAAATCCTGCGCGAATCCGGGAGGACCACCTCCTAAGGCTAAGTACTTCCAGTAACCGATAGTGAACCAGTACCGTGAGGGAAAGGTGAAAAGAACCCCGGAAGGGGAGTGAAATAGAACCTGAAATCGTGTGCCTACAAGCGGTAGGAGCCCGGTGGTCCTTCGGGGCCCGGGTGACTGCGTGCTTTTTGCATAACGAACCGGCGAGTTGCGGTATGTGGCTTGGTTAAGCGGTGAATCGCGAAGCCGAAGGGAAACCGAGTCCGAATAGGGCGCACGTCGCATGCTGCAGACCCGAAACCAGGTGACCTATCCATGTCCAGGGTGAAGCGCGGCTAAACCCGCGTGGAGGCCCGAACCGTTGAGTGTTGAAAAACTCTCGGATGAGGTGTGGATAGCGGTGAAAAGCCAAACGAACCTGGCGATAGCTGGTTCTCCCCGAAATAGCTTTAGGGCTAGCCTCTGGTGTTCAGTGATGGAGGTAGAGCACTGGATGGGCTAGGGCCCTTGACAGGGTACCAACCCCAACCAAACTCCGAATACCATCACTCCACAGCCAGGGAGTCAGACCACGGGGGATAAGCTTCGTGGTCGAAAGGGAAACAGCCCAGACCGCCAGCTAAGGTCCCTAAACTGTACTAAGTGGAAAAGGATGTGGAAGTGCCGAGACAGCCAGGAGGTTGGCCTAGTAGCAGCCACCCTTTAAAGAGTGCGTAAAAGCTCACTGGTCGAGTCCTTCGGGACGAGTGCCTCCGCGCCGAAAATTCAATGGGGCTCAAGTACAGTACCGAAGCTGCGGATTTCTGTGGGGAGTAGCCAAACGGTTCCGAATACGGGGCCGGTTGCTGACTTCGGTCGGCGACTGGCTTCAACCTCGGAGTTGTGCGGCCACTCCAGCAACCACAGGAGTGATAGGGGAGCGTTCCGCTGTAGGTCGAAGGAGGATCGCGAGAACCTCTGGACGACGCGGAAGTGAGAATGCCGGTATGAGTAGCGAAAAGCCGGGTGAGAATCCCGGCCGCCGAAAGCCTAAGGTTTCTTAAGCAAGGCTCGTCCGCTTAAGGTTAGTCGGGCCTAAGCCGAGGGCGAAAGCCGTAGGCGATGGACAGCAGGTCAACATTCCTGCACCACTGAGCCAGCAACGGCGCTTTGCGCCGATACCGAAGGGGCGACGCAGAAGGGTAGGTCAACCGCACGATTGGAGGTGTGCGGCCAGAGCTTTAGGAGGGATGGTAGGAAAATCCGCCATCTATCAACTCTGAGGGTGATGGGGAGCCGCCGTAAGGGTGGCGAACTGACTGACCCCACACTGCCAGGAAAAACCTCTAGGGAATGCTGGACGGTGCCCGTACCGCAAACCGACACAGGTAGGCTAGGAGAGAATCCTAAGGCGCGCGAGAGAACCCTCGTTAAGGAACTCGGCAAACTTGCTCCGTAACTTCGGGAGAAGGAGCGCCCCTGATCGTGACGGACTTCGCGTCTCGAGCGACCGGGGGTCGCAGTGAAAAGGCCGGGGCGACTGTTTACCAAAAACACAGGTCTCTGCTAAAGCGTGAGCTGAAGTATAGGGGCTGACGCCTGTCCAGTGCCATACGCTTAAGGGGATGACTTAGCCGTGCGACTTCGGTCGCGTGGCGAAGGTCAGAGCCGAAGGCTTGGTGAACGACGGCCGTAACCATGACGGTCCTATGGTAGCGAAATTCCTTGTCGGGTAACTTCCGACCCGCACGAAAGGCGTAACGATCCCGGCGCTGTCTCAACGAGGGACTCGGCGAAATTGTAGTGCCAGCGAAGATGCTGGCTTCCCGCGGAAAGACGGAAAGACCCCGTGGAGCTTTACTGTAGCTTGGTATTGAGTTTGATCACTCTGTGTAGAGGATAGGTGGGAGGCTTTGAAGCCGGGTCGTCAGGCCCGGTGGAGCCACCGGTGGAATACCACCCTCGGAGTGGTTGGAACTCTAACTCTGACCGTTATCCGGTCAGGAGACAGTATCTGGCAGGCAGTTTGTCTGGGACGGATGCCTCCTAAACTGTAACGGAGGCGCTCAAAGGTCCCCTCAGCGCGGCCGGAAATCGCGCATAGAGCGTAAGGGTAGAAGGGGGCTTAACTGCGAGACTGACCAGTCGAGCAGATGCGAAAGCAGGACCTAGTGACCCGACGGTTCTCGAGTGGGAGAGCCGGAGCTCATCGGATAAAAGTTACCCCGGGGATAACAGGCTTATCTCCCCCGCGCGTCCACAGCGACGGGGAGGTTTGGCACCTCGATGTCGGCTCGTCGCATCCTGGGGCTGAATTCGGTCCCAAGGGTTGGGCTGTCCGCCCATTAAAGCGGTACGCGAGCTGGGTTCAGAACGTCGTGAGACAGTTCGGTCCCTATCTTCCGTGGGCGTTGGAAACTTGAGGGGCGCTGTCCCCAGTACGAGAGGACCGGGATGGACAGACCTCTGGTGTACCAGTTGTCGCGCCAGCGGCATGTGCTGGGTAGCTACGTCTGGTCTGGATAAGCGCTGAAAGCATCTAAGCGCGAAGCCGACCCCAAGAACAGGTTTCCACGAGCTTCGAGCTGTAAGGCCCCTGGTAGACTACCAGGTAGATAGGCCGGAGGTGTAAGCACAGCAATGTGTTCAGCTTACCGGTACTAATTGGCCGAGCGCTTTCTCTGACCGCGCAAACAGAGTTTTCATGCGACTTGCTCTCGATCGCTATGCAGGGAGCCGCATCCGCGGCTCCGTTAGTTTTTCCCGGTGATAATGGCGGAGGGGTCCCACCCGTTCCCATTCCGAACACGGCAGTTAAGCCCTCCAGCGCCGATGGTACTGCACGGGTGACCGTGTGGGAGAGTAGGTCGTCGCCGGGGTTAGATTACGACAGCCCGCCAGGAATGGCGGGCTGTCGTCACATCTGCCTGAGGTGCTCGGGCACATGAGCGAAGGTTGCATCGTCGATGCCCGGGTCTCGTCGCGGTCGTAGCTACGCGCTGCGGCGAGGGGTGTACTCGATCGCAGTGGTCAACTACCGGCCCTACCAGGACAATGGAAGATTGCCGAGAGCGACCATGGGGAGCCCGTAAACAGGGCTCCTGCAGCCTCCGACAGATTTGACATGGCCGCTGTGGAGGCGTATACTCAGACTATGAGTTGCTGTCGTAAACCACCGCTCTGCCAGGCCTCAACTGCGGAGCGGGTTGTACCTGTGTACACAACTGCCGAGCCCGGAACGTGACAGGGTCGTGCAGGTCAGTTTCTACGGAGGTGTCCGCAACGTGAATGTCTTCTCCATTGAGGAACTCTCAGACCGAGCCGGCGGCAGGT
>PXBW01000213.1 GCA_003566775.1 candidate division WS1 bacterium | reverse complement strand
GCGCGCGAAGGCGTCGGCGGCGATATCCTCCACCCGGCTGAACTCAGGTACCACCGCCCCCCATGGCTTGCGCGCGTGAGGTATTTGATCGTAGAACGCACGTGCAAGGCCTGTCTCGTCGGTCTCCAGCACCTCGGCGGCAAGCGGTCGATTCGCGGGAATCGCGAGACGCTGCTCAATCCTCCGTCGATTAGCGCTCTCGCCGCCGAGAAAGATCGCGAGCTTCGCGGCCAGATCCGGATGCTCGGTCTGCGCCGAAACCGCCCAACCCGCCGCATAGAAGACCGTGGTCAGTTCCTTGCTCGGTGGTGCGGGAATCGGCGCCACCCCGACGCGAAGCTGCCCGGAGGCAAGGTGTCTTTCGAGCATCGGCATGAGCCAGTGTCCGCTGACAAGCATCGCAACGCGCTGCGTGTAAAGCTGTGACACTTCGTCACCCATAGCGCTTGCAGCGGCGGGTGAGGGCGCGACACCGTGCCGACGATAAAGGTCGGCGAGGAAGGTCAGCGCCTCAACAGTCTCCGGCGAATCGAGGTAACCGCTTGCCTGCTCTCCCGAAGAATCGAGGAAGTCTCCCTGATTGCTCCAGATCCACGGGGGCCAGGCAAACGGCGCGGGATAGGTGACGGTGCCGAACTGATCGATCCTCCCATCACCAGCGGTGTCGCGGGTCAGTGTCTCAGCGATCTCGAGGAACTCATCCCAGGTCCAATCATCTTCGGGGTAGGGGAGACCCGCGTCATCGAAGATATCTTTGTTGTAGTACATCACCAGCGGGGTGAAGTCCTTGGGGACAGCATAGAGCCGGTCCTCACGCCGGGCGATGGACAACACGTTCTCGTAGTACTCAGATAGATCCACCTCATGCTCGGCGCAGTGCGGCATCAGGTCGAGCAGTACATCGCGTTCAAGCAGCGACGGCACGATGATTGCGTCGAGCAGAAGCACATCCGGAGCGGTGCCTGCGGCAAAGCCGGTCAGCAGCTTCTCCCGGTAGTTATCGGGGATGGTCTCGAACCGCACCTCTACGTCCGGATGCATCTGTTCGAACTCAGCCACGTTGCGGCGTTCGATCTCAAGCTCTTCCGGTCCCGCCCAACTCGTCACGCGCAACCGCACAGTGTCGGCTGATACGGCCACACAGATGGTCACCAGCAACGCCGTGATCACGCATCTGATGCCGCCCGTCGAAGGACCGCACCGACGGCATGGGAGCCGGCGCTGCGGCGGAACAGTTGAGCGCGTTTCCCTCAAGCCCGGCACAGAACCACCACCAGAGAAGCCTTCAACGGTTGCCTGCGAAGTCCTGCCACGAGTGAGAAGGTTGTGCAGCATCACCCCTTCATCCGGGGAAGGGGGGCCACGCCCACATGAGCAACGGGATGCTCACCAGGACCACCACGATTGACATGGGGAGGCCAAGCTTCCAGTAATCACCGAAGTGATACCCCCCCGGACCCAGCACGAGTGTGTTCGACTGGTGACCGATCGGAGTGTTGAACGCGCAGGATGCGCCAATCGCGACCGCCATGAGAAACGCGTCGGGCGAGGCACCAATCTTGGCGGCAAGGTCGATGGCGATCGGAGCGAGAAGGATCGCCGCAGCCGCGTTGTTCACAATGTCCGAAAGTATCATGGTTACGACAAGGATGATCCCAAGCATTGTGATCACGGAGAACTCGTGCCCCGCCTGTGCAAGCCAGTCGGCGATAAGCTGAGCGGCACCGGTAGTCTCCAGCGTCCGTCCAACAGGGATCATGGCACCAAGCAGGATGATGATCGGCCAGTCGATGGCCTCATAGGCCTCATCTGCAGAGGTAAGCCGCGAGAGAACCATGACAAGCGCTGCTGCTACGAAGGCAACCGAAGCAGGGACCAGATCGAGGGCCGATGCGGCAATCGCCGCTCCGAAAACGCCGATTGTGAGAGGCATCCTTCGCGGCTTGCCCAGCTTTATGCCGCGGTCAGCGAGAGGCAGACAGTGAAGCTCTCTGCAGGCCCGACCGACACGTCCCTGCACCAGCAGAATGTCCCCGACCTCAAAGCGGATCTTCTTGATCTGCTCGCGCAACTGCCCGCCGCGGCGAGCCACCGCGAGAACGTGGATCCCGTAGCGCCTGCGTAACTGCATATCCTCAACCGTCTGACCGATCAGCGGTGATTCGGGCCGGATGACGATCTCGCGCAGATTTAGACTCTCCGCCTCTTCCATGGCGGTCTCGTGAGGGTCTCCGCTGCCATTAACCAGCTTCATCTCGGCTGTGCGGATGAGGGTTCTGAGATCATCGGAACCTGCCTCAACAAGCAACATGTCGCCTGTTTGAAGAACGGTGTGCATCGGCGGCATCGACGTACGTTTCCCCTCGCGAAAGAGCGCCAGGATGACGACATCGGCCGCCTCTTCCTGCAGGGCGTCCATGAACTCCTGCAACGAGCGCCCCGCGAAGCGTGAGTCTTCGGAGACCCGGACCTCAGCAATGTATTCACTTATGTCAAATAGTTTTTCCGGCGCAGTGCTCTCTGTCCGCTTCGGCATAAGACGCCATCCAATCAGACTCAGAAACACCAGTCCGGCGATTGCCACACCCGCTCCGACAGGAGAGAAGTCGAACATGCCGAACGGTGCCGGCCCCACGTCCGCACGATAGGAGGCGATTATCAGATTCGGAGGTGTGCCTATGAGAGTAGTCATGCCTCCAATCAGGGAGGCGGTGGCCATGGGCATGAGCAGGAGAGAAGGTGGGCTGCCGCGGCGGCGCGCGATGGTTATGCCTACCGGCATCAGCAAGGCCATCGCAGCGATGTTGTTCATGAATGCCGATAGCAACGCAACGGCGCCGGTGAGGGCTGCGACCTGCACCGTTGGACGGTCGCCGACGCGCCAGACCAACTGCGCTATTATCCGTACCACACCGGCATTTACCAGAGTCTGACTGATAACCAGCACCGCTGCAACCGTTATCACGGCCGGATGGCCAAAGCCCGCGAATACCTCCCTGGGAGGGACGAGACCCGCGATCGACACAACCGTCAGCGCCATCAGCGCAACTACGTCATAGCGCCAGCGATTCCAGATGAAAAGGGCCAGGGTCGCGATGAGCACGGCAAAGACGAATAACTGCTCAAAGGTCATCAGATCACCGTTGGTCCAGTAGGAACGTGAACCGCCCGGGTCTCCGCAATAGTGAAACGTCGATCCCCGGCGGTGAGATCGATCTACCTGCTCCGTTTCTTACCGACAATGAGATTCGACGCTCGGCCCTACCGCTCCTGCTGGAGTGAAGGCGGCGCCTCGGAGTCTCGGATCAGCACCGAAAGCGCATCATGCCGCGAAATCGGATCGTCATGGAACCATTGAACCTGTGAAGGGTATGTAACTGTAATCCCACGGCCTCCGCAGAGGTTCCTGCGGGATGGACCGTGAATACCCTTTCAGCGATTTGTGGTAGCTTACAGAGTGTCCTTATCACGCAAAGGGAGCGGTTTCCATGAGGAGAGTCTTGATCGCCGTGCTGCTGGCAGGGGCATTGCTCCTGGCGGGGCGGCCTGGCGAGTATCTGCCGCCAGGCAGCCTCGCCCGGGCCGAAGGTTTGACCGATCTACCCGAACTCGCCCGCTCAATTATTCCCGAGGACTTTGTGTTCAACTCCGAGTTTACCGCGCTGCTCAACGAGGAGGACGACGACCCTGCAGATTTGGCGGATGGGGAGATGCGGGATATGGCGGTTACCACCCGCTGGTGGGCGTTCTCGCATTCCGGAAGCGTCGACGAGGCCTTCGGTGCGCTCTCGATTCCCGACGATGCGAATGAGGTGGAGCCGATGAGCGTGCCGATGACCGAGGTGCTCACCTCGTATCGTGACAACCTTGGCGATGATGCGTTGACCGCTCGGTGGGGGCAGGGATGGCTTCAGCAGGCCGAAGAACTAGAAGCCGACTGGGAAGATATCGAGCAGAGGCTCGCAGCGGCTATGCTGTGGAGCGCCGGCGACATGCTCAATCCCGAGGAGGATCCCACGGAGACGGTCAGCGTGACCGCCATGTTGGGTGGTCGAAACGTCTCCGCAGATAGCGCAGGCATAGTCCTTGAGAGCGAGCATGGCCCCTTCGTGGCCGGGCTGCTGCCGGATGACGACGGCGAGATGCTGGTGGGGCGGCTGTTACCGGGCAGGTACGAACTCTTCGTCATCTACGAGGCCGATGGGCGGCAGGCCTTCTCGATGGAGACTACTACTATCGATGTCATGCGGGGAACGGGGGCAAACGCGAATGTGGCGCTCGAGACATGGGATTTCCCGATGAGGATGCCGTGGTCGATGGACGATCTCTCCGAGGCGGAGCCCGTGACCGGCGTCGACGCCGGCGCCGAGGTCTCCTTTCTTTCGATCTACGTCGTGAGTCCCTACCTCAATCCGGCAGAGCTTGAACTGGTTGAGGGAACGCACCTGCTGGTGTCGTGTGCCGTACATGGCGAGTACGAATTCTGAGGCCGGCGAGGCTTCAATCGGAGGCGATTCAGATGACATGTCTGAGTGCATGCGCCGGAGATCGCGTAACGGGATCGGCATCGATGGCGCAGATTCTGCTCATCATCGTGGCCCTGTGCGCAGCGTGTGGACAGATTCACGCCCAGCCCCAGCGAGGAGTACCGGATCGTCACTGTATCCTGCCTTACCAGGAATGGGAGGAGTTGTACCGGGAAGCGCGCGCGCAGGCCCAGGCTCATGTCTCAAACCGGAGCAGCGCAATGAACTCGATGGCCGGCCTTCAGCCGGTGGGCTGCATGGACTACCTGACCTCGATGGGTGCAAACGGCTTCGAGACCGGCGAGGCGATGCGGCGATGGAACGATTCACAGCAGGGTGCAACGCTACCGGATCTGCGAACAGTTACGGAGCAGATCCGGGTCCTGCAGGAGACCTGGGAGAGGTGCTATCGACCTCGTCCGATTCGCGTGCTGGTCCGCGCCACTGCGGCACATACCTGGCTCAGAGCCCGGCACGAGACCGAGTTCGTACTGGAGCCTCAGGGCAGGCACAGCCCTGATATCTGGGTTGGCCCGACGATGCGCCGACGGGGCATTGAAGTTCAATTCGAGGGAAATACGACAGTCACGCCCGACATCACGCTGTCGGAGAACATACCACCGGAAGTGCATCAGGAGTTGCGGATCGAGACGCGCGAAGTGGGATATGAACTGGGTGCGTTCGTAACCTATCGACCCGTGGCGCCGAGCTTCATCGACTTCGCGCTGTCGGTAGAAGCTGAGCCGGAGGACGTGATGCGTGTGTGGTCACAAACTCACCAACGCTACGTTGTCGACTGGACCCACGGAGATCTCGCTTCGGCGGGATGGGTAGGTGTGTTCAACCTGCAGAGAATCGAATCGGAAGATTGGGATCGCCGCCGAGGAACTCAACAGGGCTTTTTCGCCTGGGATCATGCGCGCTACGAAGGGACGCGCCCACTGCCCGGGGCCGGTTCGGTTGATCTGATTGTCGAAATGGCGAAGTAGGGGAGCAGATTGAAGCCACTTTCTGGCGAACTCAGCCGTCCGCCGAGTGATCTCGGCGAGCCTCAGGATCTTGAGCCGGTCGTGCACCGCGATCGTGAGTCGACCGTCGAAGCGTGGGAGGGGGAATGGCGCGGGCGCCTCCTTGCACGCTGGCGGAAGGTGATTGGCCAATCGTCGTTTCGGGGCTTCGACCGAGTGGCGGAGGTGGTCGATGATTTCGATGCTCCCGACTTCCACGGCACGTTGCTTCTGCAACCAACCGGTCCCGAGCAGCGTCAGCAGGTGCTGCTGATGGAGCCGCGCGACCCGGTTGTCCTGCCGCGTCCCGTGGCGGTGGTCCCATATTACCACCCGGACCTGATGGCTGGCTTCGACCTCGAACGGAGGGAACCGATTCGGGAGCGGACCAACGTGCAGTTCGGCAGACATCTGGTGCAACAGGGCTACGTGGTCGCGTGCATGGAGGCGTTCCCCTACAATACGGTGCCCGAGCCCGAGAGCAACGCGGGTTTCGCCTGGTGGGAAGCCGCGAGCGACAGGCTGCTCGCGGACAATCCGCGCTGGACCGGCATCGGCAAGCTCGTACACGACACTTCGCGCGTTGTCGATCTGCTGCTGGAGCAGCCGGAGGTCGATCGAGGGCGAGTGCTTGCTATCAGTCACTCGCTGGGTGGAAAGATGGCCTTCTATACGGCGGCATTCGATGAGAGAATCGCCGCCTGCATCACGTCGGACTTCGGCATCGGCATGAGCTTCACCAACTGGGAAGCTCCATGGTACTTCGGCGATCAGATCAATGAGCCCGGCTTCGCGCTGAACGGGCATCAGGCTCTCGCGCTGATAGCGCCGCGCTCGTTTCTGATGATCGCAGGGGAGGCGGATCGGCCCGAGAGCTGGCAGCACATCCTGCAGGCGCAGAGGATCTATCGACTCTACGGTCGAGAGCACGCGGCGGGAGGCTTCATGCACATGACCGGCCACCAGCCTACCGAAGAGTCCATCCGTGTGGCGTACCGATGGCTCGACGAGCAATTCGATCTGCCGGATCGTCGATGGTGCTCCGATGTCTGACGGTTGCGTTGCTTCTCGCCAAACTTCTACCTGTTGGCGGTGCTGCACCGGCGCTCAGGGAGGCCTCTCCAGGGCCTGCCTGACCGCTGGTGCGGAGTATCCGACCGTATTAGAAGGCGCATTATCGGCACGAATTTCGTAAAGGGCCTTGCATAGTTGGCACATTCTGTGTTACGCTGCCGTCAGCATTAGGCGGGATACCGCCTGGAAGTGTCGTTGTTCGCGTCGCTGGTGGAGGGTCTCCTGGCAGACGCAGCAGGGCACTCTCCAAGTTCTCAGATGGAGGCGTGACGCATGGCCACCGGCACAGTCAAATGGTTCGACGACGCGAAGGGGTTCGGTTTCATCGAGCGTGAGGACGGAGAAGACGTATTCGTTCACTACTCGGCCATCGAAGGTGAGGGCTACAAGAGCCTCGCAGAGGGCGCGACCGTGGAGTTCGATGTCGAGGAGGATCCGAAGGGGCCACGTGCTGCCAACGTAGTAGTCATAGATTCCCCCGCCACCGGCGGCAGCGTGGACATGTGGTAGCGACTCGCGCCGAAAGATGTGTAGGCGCCCGATCGCAACGATCGGGCGCCCTGTTATCTGTGGCCGCAGAGGCGACATGAGATCGCCCGCATCTGCCTCCGGCCCGGGGGCGGGTCTCCGTGTCAACTCGCAAGCCGGATCCGTCCGGTGTCGATCGGGCTGACGAGGTCCTCGTGCGACGGAAGCACCCGAACCGTGTACCCCCATTGCCCCGCTCCTTCACACCGGATGCAGCACTCGAAAGTCTGCTTATCTCCGCCTGAAGAGCCGATATGCCTCATGTTTGTCACTTTCGATTCGATGATGCGCCCGGCGGGATCGATGGTTCCTGAGTGCAACTGCACCTGAAGATCATCCGGGGCAAGGCCACTTAGAGCCAGTTCCGCTCTGACGATGATCTCATCCCCCGAGCAGGCAGCCTCGTCGATGTTGTCACCGATCGAGGCGAAGCGCACACGCGGCCAGCTTGCATCAATCCGATTTCGCCATGCGGCAAGCAGACGCGCCCGGGCGAAATCCGCATCCGCCATCGCTCGACTACGACGCATCCCCGGCAGGTAGAACCGCTCGACGTACTCGCCCACCATGCGGTTAGAGTTAAACTGAGGACAGATGATCTGCATGGCGCGCTTCATCTTCGCCACCCAACGGTGGGGGATACCGTCTTCGCCACAGTCAAAGAACAGTGGGATTATCTCCTGCTCCAGCAGCGTGTAGAGCGCGTCCGCCTCGACATCGTCCTGTCTCTCCTCATCGCAGTACTCTTCACCCCGGCCGATTGCCCAGCCCGTCTCCGGAGAGTACGCCTCATCCCACCAGCCATCAAGAATGCTGCAGTTGAGACCGCCGTTGGCGGTGACCTTCATGCCGCTGGTGCCACTCGCTTCGAGTGGACGGCGCGGAGTATTGAGCCAGACATCGACACCCTGGACTATGTACCGCGCGAGGTGAAGGTCGTAATTCTCGAGGAACACGATGCGACTGCGCACCTCTGGATCCCGTGCGAAGTGAACGACCTCGCGGATCAGCTCTTTGCCGGGTCGGTCGTCCGGATGGGCCTTGCCGGCGAAGAGCAACTGTACCGGGCGGTCGCGGTCGGTCAGCAGGCGCTTGAGGCGCTCTGGATTGCGCAGGATAAGTGTGGCGCGCTTGTAAGTGGCGAAGCGTCTGCCGAAGCCGATGGTCAGAGCCTCCGGATCGAGCGCCTCTCGGGCTCGTTCGAGATCTTGCGCACTTGCTCCACGGTTCTTGAGCTGGTCGTGAAGCCGCCGACGCGCAACGGCGATGAGGCGCTCGCGCCGCCGCTCATGTGCTCGCCACAGTTCGGCCTCAGGAATATCGGCGACGCGGTCCCAGACACTCGCATCTCCAGGTTCGGTGCGCCAGCCGGAACCGAGATAGCGGTTGAAGAGGGCGGCCATGTCGTCCGAAATGAATGAGCCGACATGGATGCCATTTGTGACCGATGTGATCGGAACCTCATCGTCAGGAGCCTCGGGCCACAGGTGGTGCCATATGCGCCGGGAAACGCGACCGTGTAACTCGCTTACGCCGTTGCGCCAGGCGGAGAAGCGCAGCGCGAGCACGGTCATCGAGAAGCTGTCCGGGCCGTCCTCGCAGGCGTCGGCACCCAGCCGCATGAACTCGTCGAGCGAGAGGTCGAGTTGTCGGCAATAGCTTCCGAAATATCGCTCGATGAGCGCGCGCGGAAAACTGTCGTGACCGGCGGTCACCGGTGTGTGTACGGTGAAGACATTGCCGACGCGGGTCGCTTCTACCGCCTCCTGGAAACTGAGTCCATGCTCGACCATCATTGTGCGCACACGTTCGAGCACGAGAAATGCGGCATGCCCCTCGTTGAGATGGAAAACGTCGGGCGGTCGGTCAAGGCACCGTTGGAGTGCCTCAATGCCACCGATCCCCAGCAGTATCTCCTGACGGATGCGCATCTCGAGGTCGCCGCCATAAAGCTGATAGGTGATCTCGCGATCTGCCGGCGCGTTTGCCGGGATGTTGGTGTCGAGCAGATACAGCGGTACCCTGCCGACCTGCACGCGCCAGATGTTGGCGCGCACCACGCGCTCACCCATCGGAATCTCGATGGATAGGGGAGCGCCCTGCTCGTTCACCACCTGTTCCACGGGCATCTGATGGAAGTCGCTCTCGCCGTACTCTTCCTGCTGCCAGCCATCGGGATTCAGGTACTGACGGAAGTAGCCAACCTGATAGAGCAGACCAACGCCACAGATTGGAACTCCCATGTCGCTGGCGCTCTTGAGATGATCGCCGGCCAGCACACCGAGGCCGCCCGCGTAAAGTGGCAGGGCCTCGCTCAACCCATACTCGAAGCTGAAGTACGCAACTGTCCCGCCGGATTCGGGGTGGTTTTCCTCGAACCATGTCTCGGCCCGAAGATGGCGGTCCAGGCCCTCACGTACGCGATCGAGGTGCTCGAGAAAACGATCGTTCTCGGCCAGGTCCTGCCAGCGGGCGGGCTCCACCATGCCGAACATGGCGATCGGATTTTGCCCACTCTCTTCCCAGAGTTGCGGATCGACGCGGCGGATCAACTCGCGAGCATCCGGCGTATAGCTCCACCTGAGATTCATCGCGATCTCGCGCAGGGGTGCGAGATTCTCTGGCAGTCTGGGACGAACGGTGTAGCTGCGATAGGCCTTCAAACAAGTCACCTCCAGGAAGATTCCGGGCGGAGGCAGAGTGGCCTCCTCAGGCTCCATTCCAGCAAGTCACGTACCACGCAGAAGACAGGTATCATCCAGATTGCGAAGAATGTGGCTGGTGAAGATTACCTCAGTGTCAGTTACGCATGAGTTCACGTGGATACAGATAGGTCAATGAAACGCGCAATCTCGGAGTCTGTGCGCGCTGCCATCGAGGACGCCATCGGACAGGGGCAGACCCCAGGGGCTGTGTGCTTCATCGGGCGCGGGGATGACACGATCTGCCATGAGGCTGTCGGACATCGGTCGCTCGTCCCTAGGCGTCTGCCGATGTTGCCTGATACGGTCTTTGATCTCGCGTCACTGACGAAAGTTGTCGCGACGACGACCTTGGTCATGCAGCTTGCCGAGCGCGGTGTACTGAGCATTGACGACGAAGTGCGGTCCTGGCTGCCGAGTTTCTCCGGTGATAGCCGCAGCCGCGTAACTATCCGTCACCTGCTCACACACTCATCAGGACTGCCCGCACACGTAAACTACATGGACAGGCTTGGCGAGGAGGTGCCACGATCGGAGCGCTGGCGGCAGGTAGTCGACGAGATATGTCGACTGCCGTCCGAGTACACTCCCGGTGAGAGCGCCATCTACTCATGTCTCGGCTTCATCCTGCTCGCGGCGATTGTAGAGAAGGCTGCGAAGGAGTGTCCGACGGTCCTTACGCGTGAGCGCATCTTTGCGCCTGTCGGAATGTCTGACACCGGCTTCTGTCCGCCGCCGAAGCTTTTCGCGCGTTGTGCCTCGACCGAGCAACTTCCGGGTGGGCCTCTACGAGGTGTTGTTCACGACGAAAATGCCCGCTATCTCGGCGGATTTGGCGGCAATGCAGGACTGTTCTCCACCGCGCAGGATCTCGCGCGCTTTGCGCGAACACTGCTTGCCGGTGGAGAGCATGATGGAGCGCGAATTCTCAACGCAGAGAGCGTGGAGGCGTTGTTCACTGAGGAACCGATCCGCGGGGGACTGCGCCGCTGCCTCGGGTGGCGGATGGCAAGAGCAGATGATCCGTGTATGCACGGTGCTCCAACCTCGCACAGCATCGGACACACGGGGTACACCGGAACCTCCCTATGGCTGGACCGACACACGGGTCTGTTGGTTATACTGCTGACGAATCGCGTCCATCTCGGTCGTGACGTGGAGGTAGAACCGCTTCGGCGACAGATTGGCCGGATTGCCATGGAGTTAACGGAAGCATATCACGCATGAGAAGAGCCGCCCTGTCCCGGGTCAAGACCGCACCCGCCGCGTTTGTGCCGGCGCTGCTCCTCTGTGCGGCGCTTATCGGTTCCTGCCAGCCGGAACCGGCGGGCGATGCTGAACCTGGGGTGCCGGATCATCCACCTCTTTCCGCGGCCGTAACGGAGGCGCTACCCGATCGCTGGACACGCTTTCGCGGACCGGTGGGGTCGGGCATTGCGCAGTTCGACAACCTTCCGGTCAGATGGGACGTGGATACCGGTGATAATATCCTCTGGAGTACGCCGCTTCCGCTTTCCGGCGCGAATTCCGCCGTCATCTGGAAGGATCTTCTCTTCGTCACCGGCGCCGATGACGGCTCGCGCGCGGTGTACTGCCTCGACGCACACAGCGGCGAGATGCGCTGGACGCGACACGTCGCTCCCGAATGGACGGACACTCCGCGCACTCATGCGATGACCGGTTACGCCGCGCCGACCTGCGTGACCGACGGCAGCCGTGTGTACGCTTCGTTTCCCAGTGGACATGTGATTGCGCTCGACTTCGACGGAGAGATAGCGTGGAAGCGATGGTTCGACTTCAGCGAGGACATCTACGGTCGGGCGACCTCGCCGGTGCTGCACGAGGGCCTCTTGATTCTGCAGATTGACCTGGGCAAGCCGGACATCGGTAGATCGCACATCAAGGCGCTGGACAGCGCCACGGGTAGGACGAGGTGGCGGTCCCGTCGCCCGGTACAGGGATCGTGGACCACGCCGATTGTGATAGACATCGGTGGTCGCCATGAGCTTGTCACCAGCGCAAAGCCATGGGTGATCGCGTACGATCCCGCCACCGGTGAGGATTACTGGCGGGTGCGCTGCGTCGAGGGGGACTCGGCACCTTCTCCGATCTACGCCGCCGGTCAGGTGTACGTTGCGAACATATACGCGGAGCTTACCGCGATCGTACCGGGCGGCACGGGAGACGTGACCCGAACACGAGTGAGGTGGTCGGAACGCGGTGAGCTTCCGGACATCACGAGCCCATTGAGCGACGGGAGGCTTATCTGGACGCTCTCCACCGGTGGAATGCTTGCCTGCCGGGATGCCGAGAGCGGCGAATTGCAGTACCGTCACCGCCTTCCCGGGCGCTACCGTTCATCCCCGGCGCTCGTCGGCGATAGTGTCTATCTCATAAGCGAGGCGGGCAAGAGCACTGTGATAGCCGCCGAACCCGAGTTCGAGAAAATAGCGCCCGGCAGCTTCGGTGAGCGCGTGTACTCATCCCCGGCTTTCGCTCACGGTAGAATGTACATTCGTGGTACCGAGCAAATAATATGCGTGGGGGAGCAGTAATCTGACGATGCGACAGACGGGACGCCTCAGAGGCCGCCCCGCCGGTCTGCATCAGGCCGCCCCATACATCGCATCCCCTGTGTACACAAGCGCGCGAACTATGCAGGTGTGTATACCTGGCTCTGGAGACCGGCCTCTGCTACAGTCGAGTCTCTGTGCCTACTCGGGATCCTCCTCTACGTCATCGACCGGAGGCTCAGGAGGATCTTCCACCGGAGGTTCGGGATCATCGATCGGAGGATCGGGATCCACCAACGGCGGCTCCTCCACGGGATCCTCGGGGCAACCGAGTCCGGCGACAGAGACAAGCCCTACCAGTAATCCTCCGAGACCCACCCTCTTCACAAACTCACGTCGTTCCATGGTTTTCGCCTCCCTCAAGTGTTTGCTGCCCGATATACTGCAGTGGCAATTCGACGGCTCTCTAACATTCTCCTGCATGCAGGATTGACTGATTTGATATCGAATTAGCATTGGCACTCTTACACTCGGCACTGATGAGGAGATCCCCCAATGTGCGGCTCCGACAGAGACGGCCTCGATAACTGCAGGCCCAACATCCTTCACATTCACGCTGAGAGTATGGACGGGCGCAGGATCGGCTGTATGGGTACCCCTGAGCTGCAGGGTCTGACGCCGAATCTCGACTCACTCGCTGAGGAGGGCGTGATCTTCACCAACGCCTACTCGAACTGCCCTGTGTGTAATCCCTCACGCGCAAGCATGTTTACCGGCAAGTACCCAAATCACTACGACTGCTGGAACAACCATGAGGGCCTGCGCGAGGGTACGCCGATCCTGCGGGATACCCTCAACGCGTCCGGGTATCGGACCGCGATGATCGGGCCGCTGGATTACACCTGGGGTAAGCACTCGATACGTGACCAGGTGGGCTCGTGGACGCGCTCGGCGAACATCCACCGACCAATCAGCAGGACCCCGCTTCCGGAGGTGACGTCCGATGACTCGCCCTACCGCCGCGATCGGGACCTCACCTGGGAGGCGTGCGGCTGGATTCGTGAGGCCGCCCGTCATCCATCTCCCTTTGCCTGCTATCTAACCACCGGGCTCGTACACCCGGCCTTCCGCGCCTCACAGCGTCACATGGACATGATCGACCCGGCGTCGATCGAGCTTCCTCCGGACATTGGTCCAGTGGCCAATGACGATCACCCGGTCATGCGGTACATACGCATCACGAAGAACTGCGACAAGGGCTTCTCCGAGGCGATGGTGCGGCATATTCGCCACGTTTACCTTGCCATGATCATTGCGATGGATGAACTGGTAGGCCAGGTGCTCGACACCCTCGAGGATCTCGGCATTCGAGACAGCACCTACGTTGTGTTCACCAGCGATCATGGAGAGATGGCGGGCGAGCACGGTCAGATCCTCAAGCGCACGATGTACGAGCCCTCGATCCACATTCCACTGATCGTCAGCGGCCCGGATGTGCGGAGGGGAGTTGAGGTGAACACGCCCGTCTCACTGATCGACCTCTACCCGACCTTCATGCAGATGGCGCGTACCCGCTACGAGGACCATGCAAACACTCGGCGTCATCCGGAGAGCCTCGATGGCGAATCGCTGATGCCCCAACTCACCGGGGAGAAACCTCGCGAGCGCGACTGGGCCTTTGCCGAGTACAATGGCGACCGCTGCAACACAGGGGCGTACATGCTCAGGCGCGGTCGCTGGAAGTACATCAAATACATGGGGTATGAGCCGCAGCTTTTCGATCTCGACGCGGATCCGTGGGAGATCAACGACGTTGCGAGCGATGAGCCTGACGTCGTGGCGGAGATGGATGGTCTGCTGACCTCCGAGTTCGACTGTGAGGCAATTGATTCGCGGGCGAAGGCGTACGACCGCGAGTGCTTCACGGCGTGGCGAGAGAAGACGCTGGCCGACGGAACCTACCGCGACACCATGGCGCACATATACAGCGGCTACGACCGCCAGTGCATCGAGGACATCCGGCCATGGGCCGAGGAGGATGAAGCACAGATCGAGGCATGGCTCAATCGGACCTGAGCCCCGGATCGTATCACACCTGGTGCCGCTCAGCGTAGAAGGTCTGCCGCGCGCCTGTATGCGCCCGGCGGCCTTCGCGTTCTTCCGCAAGGCCGATGAGGTTATCGTGGCAGGAGCCTGTGTCAGTTGAGCAGAAGGATAGTGTGCGGTGGCGAGTACATCGGACCATATCGTGCCGTGGCTCGCCGACTGTGATTGGAGCGGTGAATCGAAAGGAGCAGCAAGCATAATCGTGACTGATTACGTGAATGATCTCATCGTGGAGGACTGGCCCGAGTTGGATAGACCCGTGATGATCATCGGACTTGCCGGCTGGATGGACGGTGGACACGTCTCCACCGGCACGGTCGCGTACCTGCGCGATCGATTCGTGGAGGAGCCGGACGATGAGGATGAACGGGCTTGGTTCGCCCGGATCGATCCGATGGATTTCTACATCTACCATTTCCCGGTCTCCAGTATTCCGATGACAGTTCATCTCGAGGAGGGGCGCGCAATCGTCCAGCCGGTGAACCCGATGGAGTTCGCGGCGGTATTCCGCCCGTACGCTGAGATCGAGGACGGTGTCATCAGAGATCTCGAGTATCCGGAGAATCTATTCTGGGCGGCGCAGCGTCCCGAAGGAGAGCGGGACCTGGTCCTCTTCTCAGGTGAGGAGCCGCACATACGCTGGGGCAACTACCTCGACTGCATATACGAGGTAGCCGAGCAACTCGAGATCGAGGAGATCTACTTCGTCGGAAGCGTGGCCTCACCGATCCCGCACACCCGGCAGCCCCGGGTACGAGTCTCAATGGCGGATGAGAGCCTCAAGGAGGGAATGACAGAGGCGGGACTGCTTTTCGGTCAGTACGAGGGCCCCGCCAGCATCATAACATCGATGACATATCACTCCGTTGAGATGAACATCGCGATGCGCAGCCTCGTGGTGGAGATACCACACTATCCATTCCTGGAGATGCCCACCTACCCTCGCAGTATTCTAACAGTGGCCTCGGCTCTGGACGAGCTACTTGACCTTCAGCTTGATCTCTCGGACCTTCAGGCATCCGCCGTTGCGGCCGACCGCAAGTTGAATGATCTGATGGAGGACAACGAAGAGTTTGCTGAGCTTGTGCAGAGACTCGAGGAAGCGTATGAGTACGAGGAAACACCACGCGACGAGGAACTGCTGCGGCGGTTGATTGACAGCATCGATCTCGAGGGAGGGGCGGATCAGCATTGAAGTGCCCGCAATCGCGCTCGATGAACTCGGTAGGCACGATTGCGTACGTCGCTGTCTGCGCAATGGCTGCCCTTGCGCTGGCTGGCTGCCCGCGCGATGTCCCGGAGATAGGGGACGAGACAGGTTCACCGACTGATGCGCCGGTCAGTGCCTGCGTCAGCATTCCGCCGCAGGCCTTTCTGCTCGAACGCATCGGTGGAGAGCGGATTGTGTTGGAGGTGCTGGTGGGGCCGGGGCAGTCGCCGCACACCTATGAGCCCACCCCCGCGCAGATGGTTGCGCTGGAGAGGGCGGATCTGTACTTTCGGATCGGAGTATCCTTCGAGGACACGCTGATCGGTCGTATTGAGCAGACCATGCCTGCGCTTGAGATAGTCGATCTGCGCGATAATATCGAGCTTCGCCATCTTCCGACGCACGCGCATGGTCCCGACCAGGACCATGTCTCACATGGAGAGAAAGATCCTCACATCTGGCTGGATCCGAAACTCATGACGGTACAGGCGCGCACCGTCGCCGATGCCCTCTCTCGTGCCGATCCTGATGGGGCGGACCTTTATGAGGGCGCTCTGAACTCTCTGATCGATGATATCGAGCAGTTGGATGAAACGCTGCATGAACTGTTGGCTCCGGTGCGCGGACGTCAGATGTTCGTGTTTCATCCGGCATTCGGCTACTTCGCTGAGGCGTACGGGCTCGAACAGGTTGCCATCGAGGTCGAGGGAAAAGAGCCCGGGGCACGACAGCTTCAGGGCATCGTGGAGCAGGCGAGAGATCGGGAAGTTAAGGCGATCTTCGTGCAGCCTGAGTTCTCGCAGGTGGCGGCACGCGCGGTGGCGCGCGAGATCGGCGCTGAAGTTGTGATCATCGATCCACTGGCCCGCGACTACTTACAGAACATGCACCAGATCGCTCGGAAGGTCAGTGAGGCTCTTGGGGGAGAGCGAGGTGGGGGAGATGGCTGATGTCCCCGCCGTCGCAATGCAGGAGGTGGACTTCTCCTACAACAGCGCGCCGGTGCTCGAGGATGTAAGCTTCACGATTCCGCAGATGGATTTTGCCGGGATTGTCGGTCCCAATGGTGGCGGCAAGACCACCCTGCTGCGTCTCATGCTGGGACTGTTGAAGCCAGACCGGGGGCGCGTGCGCATCTTCGGTAGCCGTCCCGATCAGATGACAACACGCGTGGGATATGTAGCACAGGGCTTCCAGTACGATCGGAAGCTGCCCATATCCGCCATGGACGTCGTTATGATGGGGCGCCTGGGAGGCACCCGGAGCAGGTCGCGCGAGCGCGCGCTCGAGACGCTGGAGCGCGTCGGTGTAGCACACCTGGCCGAGCGGCCGTTCGCCGACGCCTCGGCGGGCCAGCAACAGCGAGTCCTCGTCGCCCGCGCGCTCGCCACCGATCCGGATATGCTCATGCTCGATGAGCCGACGGCAAGCCTCGACGCGGCCGCCGAACGGTCCATCTACGCGCTGCTCGCAGAGCTTAACGAAAAGATGACGATCATCGTGGTGACGCATGACCTCAGTTTCGTCTCACAGGCGGTCAACAGCGTCTTGTGCGTGAACCGGGTGGTCAGGCGTCATCCGACCGCGGAGATGAGTGAAATCAGCGGAGAACTGCTTGAGGAGATGTACGGCAGCGACCGGCGCGTTGTGCGGCACGATCACGACTGGGAAGAGGATTCATCGGGTGCGTGAGTTCATTCATGCGGTGAGCGCACATTCTTTCTTGCAGTACGCCCTCGCTGCGGGATTGCTCGCGAGTGTGGCCTGCGGCGTGGTGGGCACTTACGTTGCCGCGCGTAGGATAACCTACATCGCCGGTGGAATAGCGCACAGCGTGCTGGGAGGGCTCGGCGCCGCTCGCTATCTGCAGGTCACCCGGGGCTGGGACTGGCTGCATCCGCTCTACGGTGCCATCGTGGCCGCGTTACTCGCTGCGATCATCATTGGCGTGGTCAGCATTCGCTGGCGCGAGAGTGAGGACACCGCGATCAGTGCCATATGGGCAATCGGCATGGCGGTCGGTGTGCTCTTCATCGCGCGTACGCCGGGTTACGCCGAGAACCTGATGAACTACCTCTTCGGCAACATCCTGATGGTCACGCCGTCGAATCTGCTGCTGCTGGGCATCCTCGATGCGGTCGTGGTGGTGCTCGGCCTGATCTTCTATCGCCAGTTGCTGGCGATCTCGTTCGACGAGGAGTTCGCGCGCCTGCGCGGGATCAACGTCGAGGCGTTCTACTTGATGCTGCTTTGCATGATAGCGCTAACCGTGGTCCTGCTTGTGACGGTGGTGGGGCTTATCATGGTCATTGCGCTGCTGACCCTCCCCGTGGCTGTCGCAACACGCTTCTCACGGTCTCTCTGGCAGGTGATGCTGATCGCGGCACTGCTGATCGCGTTCCTCACCACCCTCGGCCTCGGCATCAGCTACGATGCGGACCTGCCCGCGGGCGCTACGATCATCGTGCTCACCGGAGCGCTCTACCTGCTGGTGATCGGCACTACCTCGGTCGCGGCCAGACTCCGCCCGGCCGGGTCACGTCGAAGCTCGCCGGAGGGTTCATCGCCCCCGCCTGCGACATAGCCGGGCGTGTAGGGTGGCGAGAGGATAATGGCTCTTCTTCACGCACGGTCGATTGCTGAGCGCCGGGGATGTCCGGCGAAGTGGATTGGCCGGGGAATTGTCCCGCCGGGAGCGTAGGCGGCGCCTCGTCGATGTTGGGGACAACCGACAGCGCGTCGGCGCTATGCAGGCCGCTCGGGCATCGGCGCCCACTCCGCGGCACGCTCCACCTCACCGAGCACCCGCAGGATGTTTCCTCCCACTATCTTGGCGATCTGCTCCTCCCTGTATCCGCGCATCAGCAGCCCCACGGTGAAGTAGGGCCAGCATATCCACGACAGGCTCCCGTGCGATGACTCGCGCCGGACCTCTGCGTCAACCGGGCGCGTGCCCTCCGGCCACAGCGCCCACCAGCGATTCCGTCCCGGCGGGATCGGCTTCAGTTCCGGCTCCAGCGGTAGCGGCGCGCTGAAGGCCACGTCGGTGCCGATACCCACGTGGTCGCTCCCCATCACGTTCACCGCCCGGTCGATGTGATCGAGCAGGTCCATGATGGTCCCGCGCTCGGCGAGGAAGTGTGGGATGCAGGTCATCCCCGCGAAGCCGCCGGTCTCCGCGATGGCGCGAAGTTGCGCGTCGGTCTTCCCGCGCGGATGCCCGGAGATATCGCGGCAGACCGTGTGCGTCGCCGCCACCGGCGCCTCGGAGGCCTCGCATGCGTCGAGTGTGGTCTGGGAGCCAGAGTGCGGCGTGTCGATCATGATCCCGAAGCGGTTCATCATCTCCACCACCTGGTGGCCGAAGTCGCTCAGACCCGCATCACCTGGCTCCGTGCAGCCATCGCCCACCAGGTTTCGTCGGTTGTAAGTAAGATGCATCACGCGGTACCCGAAGCGGTGGAAGGTCTCGAGCCAGGTGAGCACATCGTAGCCATCGTGGTAGCCCACGTGCGCGGGCGGGTTGTTTGCGGAGAAGAACATCGCGTGACGGCCCTCGTCGAATGCCCGGCGCGCGTCCTCGGCGCGGATCGCCTTCTGCCAGAACTCGGGTCGCTCGTCACATACCTGCTGGAAGCGCGCCGTGCCGCGCAGCGCCCGGATCAGCGCCGGCCCCACCCCCGCGGTGTTAACCGTCGCGTTGACGCCGGAGACCCGGAACATCTCGCGGTAGAGCGCGAAGGTCTCCTCGTCATGGCAAAGGCCGGTGGCGCGCATGTCGAGCGCGAGTTCGCTGATCTCCACCGGCTGCCACTGCTCGGCGATTGCCTGGTTGATACGCTCGACTCCGTAGCGGCTCAGCGCGCCTGGTGTGAAGCCGAAGCTGTCGCAGACCGGCAGGTTCTCGTGTAGTTCGAGGCCCGCCTCGACCTGCGTGTCGCTTGCTCCGAGAAGCTCCTTCGCCCGCGCGTGACACTCTTTGATGTGGTCATGCAACTGTTGCATGCGCGTGTTGAGATGGGACACGGTTCGGCCTCCTCGAGGAATCAACATCACGAGCGCATCGTGATCTGCTGATCTGAACTCGTAGTTCCCCGTGCGCACACGTGAGGCCTCTGCGCTACACGCACTGGGATCGCGCCAAAGCCGCAGAGGTCTCTTCCTGCGCCTTAGCGAATCGTCTCGCGGCAACAGTGATGACTCAGGCGAGGGAGACGGATAACGATGACATTCTACGAAAATGCCTTCGAGGCCGAGCCGGGACTCGTTCAGCGCGGAATCAGCGATCGGCAGAATCTGCTGCGTCGAGAGACCGAAGACTTCCTCCGCGAGCACAGCCTTGACTACGGGAAGCGGCAGGCTGATCTATGGGACCGCGACTACTCGTCGGAGGAGACATTCCTCGCGTCGGTGCAGAGTAATCGCGAGCGCTGGCTCGCGGCGGTCGGAGACTTTGGTCCACCGATCGAGGATATGGAGCCGCTGGTAGAACCCTTCGCCGAAAACGACACATTTCGCGCGGAGTGGGTGACGCTGAATCTCTACGGGAATCTGCGCGGACGCGGCGTCTTTGCGACGCCGAAGTCCGGTGAGCCACCTTATCCCACGATCATCTGCCAGCACGGCATAGGCTCATCCCCGGAGAAGACCTTCGGTTTTGATGACGAACGACAAATCTACCACACCTACGCGCAGCGCTGCCTGGAGCGGGGATACGCGGTGATAGCCCCGATGAACATCACCGAGGCCGATCCGCGAGCCCGCTACACCCGCATGTGCCTGATGCTGGGGAAGACGCTCTGGGGGCTGGAGATCGCGAAGATCAGGCGTCTGATCGATTACGCGACCACGCGCGACGAATTCGACATCGAGCGAATCGGAATGTGGGGGATAAGTCTCGGCGGCGCCTACACAATCTTCACGATGCCGCTGGAGTTGCGAATCAACGCAGGTATCATCTGCGCGTGGTTCAATCACCGGCTCCGGAAGATGGTGGTAGATGATCCGCGGCACTCCTGCTTCCTCAGCACGCGGGAGGAGCATATCTTCATACCGGGATGGCTGCGGGAGTTCACCGACTCAGATCTGATCTCACTGATCTGCCCGCGTCCTGTGATGTCACAGACCGGGAAGGCCGACGGCATCGCCTGGACACCGTGGGTGGAGGAGGAGTTCGCGGATGCCCGCGAGCACTACGAGCGCCTCGACATCGCCGACCGCATCGAACTCGACCTGCATGAGGGCGGGCACGAGATACGTGTCGAGAGCGGACTGCGGTTCATGGACCGCTGGCTCTGAGCGTGGTTATGCGCGCGGCCGTAAGTCGTTGACACGGCCGCGCGCGGCGGCTCACTTGCCCGGGCGTGTCACGAGGTCACATCTACAGTCGGCGTGACCTGGCTCTCACCTACGCGCGGCCAGACCCATTTGCAGTTCGAGCACATCACCAGGTGTTCGGGGATCTTCTCGTCGCTGGCGACAGCCCCGTGACACGCCATATGCCCGCATTTCCCCTGGAAGAGTCGCCTGTAGCGCCGCCAGACTCCCATCCCGATCAGAACCACGACGCCCACCGTGGATGCGATCACGATGGTCTCTATCAGCAGGTTTGCGGTCTCAATCCCCACACTCACAAGCATCGCGAGGCTCACCCCGATGAACACCGCGAGGGCTGCGCCGCCAAGCTCCACTCCTGTCGTCAACTTCACAAGCGCCCGCAACATCCGCCTCACCTCTCATCCGACAGTCTCGTAGTCTATCCGTTAGAGAGAATGTCAGAAACGCAATTGCTAAGACCATTAGCGTCGCGCAGGGCTCGTGATTATCAAGTTTTCGCGCTCACCGCAATGTGAGTATACCCATTCCGACGGGCGGGCACTCACTTTCTTCGGCAGCCGGTATCGTGTCGGGATATCGCTGCTTGGAATTCGCCCGCCAGACGAGTATACGTCATCCGTAGATCTACATTCGTGCTGTAGCGCGGTACTGTATCGAAGCGAGCTTCGGCCAGCGCTTCTTGCAGGTGGGGCAGACCACCTCGTTCTCGCCAACCAGCTCACTCTGCTGCACCACGCCGTGGCACAGGACATACGGGCACTTGCCTTCACTGAGTTGTCGGTAGCGGCGATAAAGGCCCATTCCCCGCTGCAGGACCACGCCGACCACGAGCAGAGTCACCAGACCTGCGCCAATTGTGCGACCCGTTCCGGGCTCCAGGGAAGCGGTTATCAGCGCTCCCACCGTCACTCCGACGAGAATCGCAATCACCGCGGGAATGACGTCGCCACCGGTGAGCAGCCGTGCCATGCCTCGCAACATTGATCTCACCTCTCCGTAGCGAAGATATTCGGTTCGGAGACAAATGCATTCAATAGTGCGATGCGGTATTCGTGAAGTCAGGCCAGCCTTTCTTTCTTACTTAATACCCCTCTCACCCGCAAAGTGTTTAATTAAAGTTCCTGTAAGTCAAGGCAAGTCCGCCATTATTGCCCAATTGCGACAGCGCAGTTGCCTTCCAGCGGCCATCACCGGCCGTCGAGTTCGCCATCCCGGCACAGGCGCTCGGCTCCGCTGCGATCCCCCTGCGCGTCTCGCATCTGGAAACCCACCGGACTGCCTTTCGGGCAGTCTCAGTATCAAAGGTTGAAACGGGTTTGCCGGTTGTGCGTCGCGACTTTGCATGATATACTTCGCGGCGTAACGATGCATACTGCAAAGGCCCTCAAACAACGGCTCCTGATCGCCGCACTCGCCTCCGTGCTGATAGCCCCGGGTTGTTCACGCGCGCAGTTAGGTGCGGTGGACGACGTCACGATCGTACGGTACCGTTACATGGTTGATGAGGTCGACAAGGTGGTGAGAGTCGTTGGTGAAGTGCAGAATGCTGGTGATCTCCCCACCCCCGAGGCGGATGTGGTCGGGACCGTCCGCAGTCGAACCGGATCGCAGAAAGGACAGAATCGCGTCAGCGTCCCGCAGCTTGAGCCCAACGCGAGACATCAGTTCACGCTCGCTATTACCGGACATGGCTCAATCCACACAGTTTCGCTTTACGTGGTAGAGCCGGGAACATTACCCGATGAGGAGATCTCCGGCGAGGAGACTTCCGAGGAGGGTTAAGCCGACGATCGGGAGGATGACGGAGATGAATCGCGACCTGAAGGCTGCGGTTATCGGCGCATCGGGAATAGGCAAGCACCATGCGAAGTGGTTCGACCGACTTGGATGCTCCGTCGAGGCGATCGCGGGAACGTCCGCGGAGAGCGTCGCCGCGACCGGTGAGGCACTCAGCGAGATGTTCGGCTTCGACGGGACAGGCTACCCTTCGGTCGATGAGATGCTGGGAGCAGACGAATACGACATAATCAGTGTCTGCTCGCCTGAGCATCTGCACTACCCTCACTTCCTCGCCGCAGTCGCGCAGGGTGCACACGTGATGTGCGAGAAGCCGCTGGTATTCAGCTCGTGGCTCTCATCCTGCGAGATGACGGCGCAGGCACGGGAGATGGTCGAGGCGGCAGAGAGTGCCGGCATCGTGGCTGCGGTCAACACGCAGTACGTCGCGGCGGTGGACGCATATCGCGAGCTTATGTCCGACAGAGGCATCGATCCGGGCGCTCCGGAGAGTTTCTTCATGCAGATGGAGTCACGCGGCGGTCCCGAAGGGACCGACAGAGAGCAGATATTCATCGACCTTGGCTCACATCCGCTGAGCGTGCTGATGGGCTTCTGCGGCTCTGGAGAGATGGTCGCCGACAGCGCCTCGTGCGTTGTCGAGCAGAAGTGCGTAGAGGTCGAATTCGACTATGAGCTGGAGGCCGGCGGTGTATGCCACGCTCACATCGTCTGCCGCAATCGGCCTGAGGGCGAACTCGTGCGGCGCTTCGGTATCAACGAGATGCTCATCGATTACGAGGGGCGCAACGATGAGGAGGGCGTTTATCGCGCGTACCTAACCCATGAGGGGGAGGAGACCTGCGCGCAGGACTTCATGGAGAAGTCGCTGGAGTGCTTCGTCTCCGCTGTACGGGACGATAGCAGGCAGCCACTTGCTACCGTCGCAGACGGGCTGCAGAATCTGCAGATGCAACTGACGCTGCTGGATATTGCCCGACCCGCCTGAGCCGGTGGTCGGGAGTTACCTGCCTGTGGAAGTCTCACAACTGCTATGATGGGCACCCCCGACGCAGGGGTGCAATGCACCGAGGAGGCATATCGATGCCGAATGAAGAGATCCTCAACCAGGCGAATGATGAAGCATCTTTGGAGGCCGCACTCGACCAGCTCGATCGAGCAGCCGAACTGACCGGTATTGACGAGGCGGTGCATCTGAAGCTGCGCAAGCCGAAGCGAGTGATGACCGTCTCTATCCCGACGCAGATGGATGACGGCAGCTTCGAGGTGTTCACCGGCTATCGTGTTCAGCACAACATGGATCGCGGGCCGTGCAAGGGCGGTCTCCGCTATCATCCAGATATTACGCTGGATGACGTCATCGCGCTGTCGATGCGGATGACATGGAAGTGTGCGGTCGTCAACATTCCCTACGGCGGCGCGCGCGGCGGTGTCGTCTGCAATCCGAAGGAGATGTCCCGCCACGAACTCGAGCGGATGACGCGCCGTTACACCACCGAGCTTGTTGAGGTGATCGGGCCGGAGAAGGACATACAGGCCCCCGACGTCTACACTGATGCGCAGGTCATGGCATGGATCATGGACACTTACTCAATGCAGAAGGGCTACTCGGTACCCGCCGTCGTCACCGGTAAGCCGATCGCGCTTGGTGGCTCACGTGGCCGTGAGGCCGCTACCGGGAGAGGCTGCGTTTACATCATCAAGGCGGCCATGCGACGATTTGGCATGGACATGAGCGAAGCGACCTTCGCGGTACAGGGTTTCGGCAATGTTGGAAGCTGGGCGGCGCGACTGCTAGATGAACTCGGCTCCAGGCTGGTTGCCGTCTCGGACTCGCAGGGAGGCTGCTACAATCCCGACGGCATCTCCGCGACCGAACTGCTCGCACACAAGAACGAAAGTGGTACTGTCGCCGACTTCCCCGACGCCGATCGGATCAGCCATGACGAACTGTTCGAGGTTGACTGCGACCTGTTGATCCCGGCGGCACTGGGCAGTGCGATCAACCAGACGAACGCCTCGAAGATCAAGGCGAAGATCATTGCCGAGGCTGCCAACAGCCCGACCACACCCGGCGCCCAGGTGATCCTGAATGAGCGCGACATCATCGTGATCCCGGATATCATCGCCAATGCCGGGGGAGTTGTCGTCTCGTACTTCGAGTGGGTGCAGGGCCTGCAGGCGTTCTTCTGGTCAGAGAGTGAGGTAAACAAGCAGCTCGAACAGATCATGGTGCGCGCGCTCGACCGCGTCTGGGACAAGGCCGAGCAGCATGATTGTGACCTCCGTTGCGCGGCGATGGGTGTCGCGGTCGGATGTGTCGCTGAAGCCGTCCAGATGCGCGGAATCTACCCCTGATGCGTGCATGGCCGATAGCATAGTTCGCGGCCAGCCCCAGGCCGTCTGCGGGTGAAAGAGGTAGGAGCTTTGACCGAAAACAAGGGTGATCGACGCAGTGTACTGGACAGCGCAATCGAGCAACTGGACGAAGCGG
>PXBW01000297.1 GCA_003566775.1 candidate division WS1 bacterium | reverse complement strand
ACTGGAGGTTGTACGCGAGGATCAGGAAGACTCCCATGATCCCACCGAAGCCCTCCCAGTACACCCGCTTCTCACCGGGGACCTGATAGTCGCTGAGGTTGAGCTGGACCTCTTCTTTCTTCGGCTTTCTCCGCTTCTTCACCCTCCGGGCCACTACTGCTCAGCCTCCCGCTCTTTCGGTGCGATGACGCGCAGACGCTCGATATGCTGGTGATTGCTGGCGATAACCACGAAGGTCACACCGGCAGAAGTTAGCACTTCGCCCTCCTGCGGCACTCGACCTGCCATGCCGGTGAGAAATCCGCTGATCGTGTCATGCGAGTCCGTCGCAAGCTCGATACCGAGTTGCTGGTTAAGCTCGTCGATTCTTGCTTTCCCGGTTACCAGCGCCTCACCTTCCTCGGGTATGAGAATATCCGGTTCTGCAAGGTCATGCTCGTCCTCGATCTCGCCCACCAGTTCCTCCAGAATGTCCTCGATGGTGACGAGTCCCTCGGTTGCCCCGAATTCGTCTATCACGATTGCGATATGCACCTTCTGATCGCGCAACTCCCACAGCATCTCGTCCAGGCGCTTCGTCTCAGGAGCAAGGATGGGCTCTCGCGCCACCTCATTTAGCCTTGTGTCCTGTTCACCGCGGGTCAGCTTCGCCAGCACGTCATTGACGTAAACCACGCCTGTTACGCGATCGATGCTGTCCGCAAACACCGGAATGCGTGAGAAGCCCGAATCGAGCGCGACCTCGACAAACTCCTCAAGTGTAGCCTCCTCGGACAGAGCCACCATGTCCACCCGCGGCACCATGATATCCTTGACGACGCGCTCTGCCAATTCCATCACGCTGTCAAGCATCTCACCTTCGTCGGGTTCGACAGTCCCATCCTCTTCACCGAGATCCGCCGCCGCCAGTATCTCTTCGGCCGTCACGTAGTATCTTGCCTCACCGTAGCTCGCTCCCGCCGACCCCACCACCCTGTCGGTCACCCATGTGAGCACATTCACCATCGGTCTGAGCACGGCTATAAGCGCCTTCATGATCCCCGCAATGGCACGCGCGGAAGGACCGGGGCGCAGTGAACCGTATGTCTTCGGCAGAAGCTCACCAAAGACCAGTATCACCACGACCATCCCGATGTGCGCGATGGTCTCCGTGCTCGCTGCAAGCGCCTCATCCTCGATGACATAGTACCGAACGATAAGGGTCATGAGTGTGGACATTACGAGGATCAATGCGTTGTTGCAGATGATGAAGACATAGAGGAAGTCGCCGCGCTCTGTCACCGCCAGTACCGTATGGGCCCTGCGATCGCCCGCGCGCGCGGCCTTCTGCATTTCGTGCGGACTAACCGCAAGCAGCGAAGCCTCAGAGAGAGAGAGCATGAAGCTGGCGATCAGCGAGAGGACTATCAACCCGATCATCAGTGCAATTGCGGTGGTCATTGCCGATCGTCGCCCCCTCCGTCATCGGTATCATTCGTTTCCTCGTCTGATATCTCGTGCTCAACGATGCTCACCTGCGAGATGCGCCTGCCCTTCATCTTCTCGACGGTGAGCGTAAGCGTTCCCCACGCGAAACTCTCTCCCTCATGGGGAAGACGTCCCGCCGCGGCGAGTACCATGCCGCCAAGGCTGTCGAATTCCTCCGTCGGCAGCGGCTCACCTACGAGATTGTCGAGTTGATGAAGCCCCACCGCCGCGTCGCAAAGCAGGCGGTCATCAGTGCGGACGATCTCCGGTTGCTCGACATCGTATTCGTCCTGAATGTCACCGACGATCTCTTCGAGCAGATCCTCGGTCGTCACGAGGCCTGCCGTGCCACCGTACTCATCGTACACTATTGCCATCATGCGCCGCCCGACCCTGAGTTGGCGTAGAAGCTCATCAACGGGTAGGCTCTCGGGTACGAAGTGTGCGGGACGCGCGACCACGCGCACCGCCTCCTCCATCTCACCGAGGCGCACGTAGGGAAGCACATCCTTTACATAGAGGATACCGGTGATATGATCCCTGTCACCTGCGTACACGGGAAGCCGCGAGTGCTTGTTCTGAAGCGCGAACGTCAGCGCCTCGCTGATCGCTGTGCTCTCCTCCACGCACTTCATGTCCGGGCGCGGCGTCATCACCTGCGCGGCGGTCTGGTCGCCGAAGTCGAGAGCGCCGTGCAGCATTCTGCTTGTCCGAGCCCCGAGGGCGCCCTGAGACTGTCCCTCCTCGATCATCGCCTTGAGTTGCTCCTCGGTGACGGTCGGTAGCATGCCGTGACCGCCGAGACCGATTAGGTGCATGATCCCGCTCACGATCAGCCCCAGAAGCCCTACGATCGGATAGAGGAGCATGGTGAAGATGCCGAGCAGGGGCGCGGATAGTGCGGCGATCCTGCGCCGGTTCCGCACCGCATACTGCATCGGAATCGCTTCGGCGAAGACCTGCACCACCACCGTAACCACGGCAAGGGCAACGGCGGCGGCGATCGCCGGTCCCAGCACTTCGCCCCACAGGTCGATGCTGATCTTGACGGCGATGTGTTCCGCCCAGTAGTAGCTTCCGGTGATGCCGACAAGCAGAGTGGCAATAACTACGGATCGGCGTTCCTGAAGCGCCAACAGTATCCTGCCGATCTTTGACCCAGACTCGGCCTGTTGACGCACCCACGTACGGGGCACGGCGAGGAATGCAACTTCGGAGCCGGCGAAGAACACTGCGAGGACCAGAAGGCCCACCAACAGCGCCGCGTCACCGGCGTGCGTTGACGAGGATTCCAAGACCGACCTTTCCTTCGGGCTCGAGAGATGTGAGCCAGTTCGATACTGTCAAAGTATAGCACAGATTCGGGGCCGGAAGCAAACTCCGCGTCGCGAAGCAGAAGGCCTCTCTCGCGGTTTTCTGCGGCTCTGACGGGAAGCTTTGAGATAAAGTGGGGGGATGCGATGCACGAGTCCCGTTCGTCCCGCAGGTCAATGGAGTTCTGGCAGCGCCATCTGGCGTGCTGAACCGCACGCACAGCCTGCCGCAGGAGGCGATTATCCTTATGTGCAATACCCCATCTCTCGCGCTTCGACAGTCTTTTTTTGGTTAATCGCGTCCACGATGCAGGTTTATCGGCTCCGGTCGAGAATATGACACGGACACCAGCGAACTTACAACATCCCGGAGGTCGCCTGCCATGACAAATCGTTCAGCTGCAACTGTGACGATCACCTGTTTTCTGCTGCTGGTCTGCCTGACATTGCCGGTCGCCGCGCAGAACACTCTGCTCAGTTCATCTCTGCCCGGCGCATTCGGCGTGCGCTATCTGCCCGACCGCGCCGTGGTTACTTACAACGTCGAGGATCCCGGGGAACGCGTCCGGGCGAGAAACTTTCGCCTGCGCGTACGGCTTCCCGAGGAGGTACGATGGGGTTATCTGGACCGCGAACTCATCGAAGAGCGTCGAATACGCTGGGACGAAGAAGCCGGTCAGGTAGTCCTGTCGGTGCCATTCGGCAGCCATCGAGTCCATCTGGGGTGGATAGGCGAGCCGACGCTTCCACCCGACGCGATGAGCATTCCGGTGTTCGCCGATGGTGCCAGGGCGAGAGATCTCACCGCTCGCTTCGATCTCGAATCGATGACCGCCACTGGTGAGGTGCCGGTCGGCCCCGGTCTGACTAACGTTCTGATCGAACTCAACGAGGACATCGCGGCTGAGGACATCTCGTTCTCAGCCGGTGAAGAGAGTGTCCGAACCTGGGTTCCCACCAACGGGGGACTGCGCTCGGATGAGCGAATCATGGTCGGTACCGATCCGAACTGCACTCTGCAGGTTCGGTCCTACGGTCTGACCGAGAGCCCCGTTGATCGTGTCGTCTTCGACGACCTCCAGGAACCGCTGATGTACATTGAGGTCGATGACTTTGAGATCACCGACGACATGGTCATGATCCCGGCAGAAGACTTCACCGACTTCGCCGGAACCGAGCCGCGGGTCGAACCCGGCCTGCACCATCCCACCGTCACCGGCTCATCTCTGGGCAGCTTCATCGGCGACGGCACCTGGTTCGAGTGGACATTCGAGGTGCCTGAGGACGGTCTTTACGACCTGTATATGCGGGTATCCTGCGGTGACACAAACGCCTGGCGCGTTATCTGGATCAACGATGAGATCCCGGAGGGCTTTGAGCTGGTGGAGTTCCCCGGCACAGGTGGCTGGGGCTACGGCGAGGACGAGTGGTGGGATCTGCGCCTGACCGGTGGTGAGGACCAACCCGGGCCGCTGCAGCTCTCGGCGGGTGAGAACACTATCCGGATGCTCGGAGTTCTGGTCAAACACATGAACATGGATGTGATCGTTCTCGCACCTCGCGACGAGTAAGCCCGAATACGGGGCACAGCAGCCGACAATACGCAGCACGGGTCGGCGGCCCACTGTTGACAACGGGATGACTCCGTCCGGTCAGAGCCGCAACGACGCCTACCGACGTTCTGCGGCTCTGATCCGCATGATGCACCACACTGGTGCAATCCCGGAACATGAGGGAGCGGGAGGGGTTGACGTGTCTGCCGTGCCGCGAATATAATCGCCTCAACATGAAGTGTGCATCGCATCTCCGTCGCAAGATACGGCAACATCCCCTGTTGAGCAGGGTGAGAGCTATCGCATAGCCGCTCGTCATAGCAGGAGGTTGATTCAACATGATGCGCAGACGGGGCTTCACGCTCATAGAACTCCTTGTGGTGATCGCGATTATCGCGATCCTGGCGGCGATACTGTTTCCAGTTTTCGCCAGAGCAAGGGAGCGGGCGCGTACCACCTCATGTCAGAACAACATCAGGCAGTTGGGTGTCGCGTTTGCGATGTATCGGGCGGATTATGACGGGATCATGCCCGAGAACTGGTACCTGGCGGAAGACAACCGCGTATATCGTTGGATTCATGTGACCTATGGCTACATCTTCAACGAGGACGTGTATCAGTGCCCAAGTCGGCCCGCCACCGGAGAAGTCGCCTGGACACCGCCCTATACCACCAGTCGCCCCTTCAGTTCATACTACTACGCCCACTACTACCTCGCCGGGATGAGCGAATCCGAGGTTCTGCGCACCACAGAGACCGTTATGCTGATGGACGGGTGGTTCTTCCCCAACGAGACCATCGAGTGGAACGCGGGTATGTTCCGGTCTCCCGATGCCAATGCAAACGTGATGGCCGCCTGGTGCAACGGCGACGGCGATGCCCCCTACGTCAACGACACGATAGTACGGCAGATACGTCGTCACAATAACGGTGTCAACTTCGCGCACTATGATGGTCACGTCAAATGGGCAGGTAGAGCCGCGCCGCGTGACTTCCTGCCGAGAGATGACATCTACTAACGGGTGATAGCCGAGGGAAAGAGGCCCTCGGATTCGGGAGAAATGCCCGGCACCGGCCCCGTCTGAAACATTGACAGGGCCGGTGGTCTGTCTTATACTACCTTTACGAACGTCCTTTGCGACACGCCCCGTTGAGTCTTCCCTTATGCGCGGATTCGCGCCGTGAGATTAAGGAGAGCTAACCAGTATGCAGTCACGTCCGAAAATCTGGATACCGATCATGATCGGCATTTTCATCCTGTCATTTCTCGTTGGCTTTGCTCCCATCCGCTGGGAGCGCCATGAAGAAGGCTTTGACGTGCAAAGCCGTTTCACCTTCGAGGTGATGGAACCTATCTTTGAGGATCCCGGCCAGATACCGGAGGTCGAGGAAGCGATAACAGAGATACTCGTCGCGGCCGGGCTGGATGAGGCCGAGGTGGAGGTCCGCGAGGACACGGTCTTCAGCGTCGAGACATTCGCCATCGATGAGGATCAGGCCGCGCGTGATCGTGATTCGGCGCTCGCCGCATTGCAGGAAGAGTACGAACAGGTGACTCTCAGGCTCGAGGCGACTGATGAGGATGTCCCGACGCCCATCGCCACCATCGGCCCCTTCGGAATCTACCGACCCGTGCCGCAGCTTCGTCTCGGCCTCGATCTGCAGGGTGGTGCACACGTGGTGCTTCAGTGCATTCCTGAGGCTGAGATCAACTTCGTTCTGGCCGATGAGGTACCAATCGTAACCGAGGTGGCTGAGGAGATCGGCGAGGAGGAGTTCCAGCCTCCCTTTACTCAGGACGGACTGCAGCGGCGCGTGGTCAATCTGCTGCAGGAGACCGGCGCGAAGCCCGATGAGATCGAAGTGTCGATCGTCGGAACCAGTCGTCTCGTGGTGAACACCCAACCGATCAACCAGCAACAGGTGGACGCGAAGGTAGAACTGATCCAGAATTTCCTCGAAGAGCACTATCCGGGCATCGAGGTCGAGAGAGGCGAAATCCACGCGGTCTTCGTAGATGAGGAGACTGCGGACCGGGTTCAGTACATCATCGAGGAGCGCCTTGTCCGCATGGGCGAGGTCCGCGAACCGGTCATCCAGCGTCAGGGCTTCGATCGTATCATTGTTGAGATGCCGGGAGTGAGGGATCCCGACCGGGTGCTCGACATTCTTCAGAGCACCGCGATGCTCGAGTTCCGCCTCATTCCCGAGCGCTACGAGCCGGTAAGCGCTTTGACCTATCGCGAGTGGCATGACACGGAGACGGGTCGAACCGTGAGTTGGGAGGAGGTCCGTGCCGAGTCAACCGTCGAGTTTACCGGCCGCGATCTGCTGCCTAACGCACAGGTGCAGGCCGGACAGGCCGCCGACTGGGTCGTTGGGTTCGAACTCCGGCACGGTCAGAAGGACGCATTCCACGAGTT
>PXBW01000313.1 GCA_003566775.1 candidate division WS1 bacterium | reverse complement strand
GACCCGAACTGCGCGGTCCCGATCAACTGCCGCCCATCGTCTTCGGCGCGTGCCGGGACGAATATCTCGACCGTAAGGTTGGCGGTGGGCGTCTCGAAGCCGGCGCTGAGTTCCTGCCATCCCTCCGCCGCCTCCGCGATCACCTCCACGATTTCGTCGCCCATATCCCGGTTGACGACCCGGGCAACCGGCCGCAGCGTTCCATCGCTCCACGCAGCCACGGTCAGCGTGTACTCCGCACCGGGCCGCGCGTAGTCAAGGTTCTGCACGGCGGGAAGCGGGGGCCCCTCGGGCACCGTGACGCGCAGCACCGCGCCACCGTCAGGACCGGCATCGGGAATTCGCTCCCAGCCAGCGGCAGGTATCCTCCAGCCCTCCGGTCGCTCCATCTGCCCCTCAACCGCCGTCGAGAAGTCGGAGTTCGTCACGAGATTCTGCGCCCACGCGCAGGACACGATCATCATGCTCAGTGCGATCACAGTGATCATTCGCATCGCAATTCCTCCTGCATAGTCTTCGATAGTCGCGTGTATTTCGTCCGCTTGCCACCGGGTTGCTGAGGGCCCCGCGCCGATCAGGCGTCTGCCGGGAAACAGGGAGCTTCGGTTGCCCGACGACCTGCCGTGACGCTGCTCTCTGACGTGATCCCCTCTGTGTCTGATAGGTTAGGCCCATCGACTCCGATATCCTTCCTGCGCGTGCCACCATCAAAGGTTATTTGGCTGGCTGTCGAGAAGATACTATGGATGCGAAGCTCCAGTCATTACGGGCCAGGGAGCGAATCTTTATGCGATCATCCGCAGCCATAGCCGCGCTGATGCTGTTGGCCGCAACGGCATCTGCCGAACCTGTCGAGGTCCCGCTGGTCAATCCGTCGTTCGAGGGCGCCATCGCCGAGGATGGCGCCCCCGAGGGCTGGTCGCGCTACGGTGGCCACGACCGCCTCAGCGTGAGCGTGGTGGACGACGTGATCGCAGGTGGACAGGCGCTGCTGATCGAGGATGACAACCCCGAGGCGGAGGTGGGCGTGCATCAGACCTTCGCCCTTGAAGGCGGGCAGAATGTGCGCGTTCGCGTCTCAGTGCGCCGCGCCACGGAGGAATCGACCGCCGGAGCCTACCTGCAACTGCGCTTCTTACCATCCAACGAGTTCGAGCAGATCGGCCTGAGAGCCGAGTCGGCCGACCGCTTCAGCGACGTGGTGCTCTTCACCGCGGTTCCCGAGGACACCGAGAGAGCGCGCCTCTACCTCTACACCCACGCGGCGCCCACACCGAAGCTGGTGGTGGACAGAGTGACCGTCGAAGCCGGACTCGACGACCTGAAGTTCCCGGAGATAGCCGCGCCCGATCCCACGCCGCCGCAGTACGACGCGCTCAAGGACCTGCACCTGCAGACCGCGCTGGTCGAGGGCGGCGAGGCGCGGGCCGCGATCGTCACCGGCTCTGAGGGCCGTTACGCCGGGGAGGCGCAGGCGATTCAACAGGCAATCGCCGAAATCACCGGCGTGGAACTGCCGATCGTGGCGGACACCGATTCTGTGCCGCCCTTCGACCAGAACGTAATCCTGCTGGGCGCGCGCGAGACCAGCGCCGCCGTGCGCAGGATGTACGAGCACTTCTTCACGTTGCTTGATGCAAGGTTCCCCGGCCCCGGCGGCCACGTCGTGCGCACCTCACACAACCCCTACGCCGACGGCCTCAACGCGATCCTTGTCGGGGCCGGTGAGGATACCGGTGTGACTACCGCCGCGGAGGCGCTGATCGAGCATCTGCGCGAGGCCGATGGCGGGGAGGGGGCGCTGGAGGTCGGATATCTCCGCGACATCGCGCTCAGCGAGCAGTACGAAATACCGCGCGATCCGACTGAGATGGAGATCTGGGAGGCATCACGCACCTACGGCTCCTCCGGTTACTTCGGATGGAACATCATCTCCAAGCACATGGCCGCGTTCTTCGCCACCGGGGATGAGTATCACGCGCAGGAGTTCCTGCGCCTGTCCTTCCCCGACGAGCAAGCCATCGCGCAGATCGAGGAAGCTGATGGGGAGCGCATTGAAAACAAGCACGATCCGCTCGCCGGCCCCTATCATTACTCCGCGCACATGATGATCCTGTTCTGGGACCTCATCGAGGAGGATCCGTTCTTCACCGACGAGCAGCGCCTTGAGGTCACGAACGCCTTCTCCCGCCAGCTTACCCATCGGGTGAAGGAGCGCATCTACGGGCGCACTGAACCCCCGGCGCATGTCGGCGGCCGCCATGCAGACTGGTCCGCGATGTCGCTGTATACTCTCGCCCGCTACTTCGATCGGGACTACCCCTGCCCGATCTGGCATGCGGCTCTCACCTCCGCGGACATACACTTCGACGGCATAAAGAACTCCGCGTGGATGGCCGGCAACAACGACCACCTCTTCTGGTACATGTCCTTCTACGACCCGTTGGTCAATTACATGCACCTGTCGGGAGACCTCGGCGGCATGGAGAATCTCGAACAGGCACTGAAGACCCAGGACATCCTCTTCACCGGCGAGACGAACGACTGGGGCGTACGCGCATCATCGCTCAACTTCCTGCATCGCGCCGCGGATCTTACCGGCGATGGCCGCTTCGTCTTCTACCGCGACCGCACCGGTCTCGACCTCGAAATCTTCCGCCTCGGGCAGTCGTGGTGGCCCGAGATCGAGGCGCGCGAACCCACGGAACTGCTCGAGACCTGGACGCTGCAGCCGATGCCCGAGCCGATGTGGCGGGCACGCCGAAGCGGACTGCCCGCGGATCAGCAGTTCCTCTGGGGCACGTGGCGCACCGCCCTCGACGGCACCGGCGACCTGATGATGATCAAGGGACACAACGGTGGCGGGCGCCTCCCCTATCACACCTTCTCTGTCATGGAGCAGCGCCTCGCCGATCACACGCTGCTGAAGGGATACCGCACTCAGGTGCTCACCTCCGCCGACGGCATGGTGGAGCCGGAGGTGGCGATGGACGCGGCTCTGCTCGATCACGGAGCGCTTGGCGACACCGCCTGGGCCGTCGGTGAGGTGCCGAAGACCCCCTTCGCCAACTGGCGCCGCGCGGTCGTGCAGCGCGAAGGCAGCTACGCGCTCTTCGTCGATGATCTCACCTTCCGCACCGACAGCGACAACGTGAAGGTTGAGACCGAGTGGAACACCGTCGGCGGACGCTGGGACGCCGAGCGCAACACGATGCTCATCGCCGGCTCCACCGACCGTCCTGAGGAGGACGCGCTCAGCTTCGCCGCCCTCGAGACAGAAATACGCTGCGGCCCCGGCACCGCCGAGGATCTGCTCTCGAACCTGACCAGCATCGACACCGTGCTCCTGAAGGCCCCGGAGCCGGGCACCTGGATGGAGATGCCCTTCACCCTAGACGAGCCGGTGACCGGGCAACTCTTCGCCGACGTCCTCGATCACACCGATCGCGGGATCATCAGCCTCGCCCTCAACGGCGAGGTGCTGGTCGAGGCCTACGATCATCACGCGGAGGCGACGATCCGCTCGCAGGTGGACCTCGGCGAACACAGCCTCGCCGCGGGCGAGCATGTCCTGCGCGTGGAGGTCGTCGGCGGCCACGAGGAGGTCGAGCGCATGTACGTCGGGCTGATCGGACTCACGATCCGGCCTGAGGGCGCTGAGGCCGCTCCTGAGCCGCTGAGCTTCGAACTCCATCCCTCACATGTCATGGACTCCTCCGGTAGCGGCATGGTCGTAATGAGCTGGCTCGGAGCCGCCACCGAAGGCCAGCAGCGCCGTTTCTTCCACCTGCTGGCCCCCGCGCGTGATGGCGAGCGCATCGAATGCCATGCGATCGATGAGGGCGTCGAGGCGCTCTCGCTTCCGGAGCCCGCGCTCGCGGTCAGCGGGCAGTCTGAGATCATCGCTGCGGACGCAGCGCTGCTCGCCGACAGCCACCTCTTTGGCTGGCGGCTCACCGAGTCGCCGATGCTAAGCTCCGACGCTCCGGTCACCGTGGCGTGGGACTTCGCCGGGAGCGTACTGCGGGTCGCCGCGGAGCAGCCCACCACGCTTACACTGCGCCACGCCCCCGGTGACGAGCAGACCATGCAGATCGAGGCCGGTGAGACCACGATCGATGATGTGACGGTCGATGCCGAGCAACTTGCGGACTTCCGCGCTCATGTGCGGGAACTGCTCACCGAGGCGCGAGCGCAGCGGGAGCGAGAGCTTGCCGCCGCGGCGCAGCCGGAGCCGATCGACGCCGCCGAGATGGCGCCCGTCGCGAGCACTGAGATCGATGGCAGGCCCGTAGCCGCTGAGGTGATCCGACGCGACGAAAGTGATATCGTGGCACTGGCCGAGGACACCACGGTGCATCTCCTCTCGGCCGAGGGCGAGGTCGCGCACACGCTGGACACGGACGGCCCCATCCGCGTGCTGCGCTGGTGGGAGGAGGCCGATCTGCTGCTGGTCGGCTGCGAGGACGAGCAGGTGATCGCCTTCGACATCGACTCAGGCGAACGCCGCTGGGTCTTCGTCTCGGAGATGGACCGCGCGGTCTGGGAGGAGGGCAAGCAGTACTGGTTCAAGTCAGCCCATCCGGGCATCTACGGTCTTCACACCGGAGATTTCGGCGCGGTCGGGAACGTGGCATTCGTTGGCAGTGCGTGTACACTGGAGATCCTCGGTCAAGAAGGTGAACTGCTGCACCGCATGCCGATCTTCTGGGGGCCCGGCTGGAAGTTTGAGTTGCTGGATCGGGATGACGGCTCGCGAGATCTACTGGTCGCGCGCTGGCCCAACGGCAACGACACCGTCGCAATGGTCAACTCCGGCACGCTGGAGGAGAGGGGCAAGAGCTTCTCCGGGGTGCCTTCCGGGCACACGATGGTTGGTGGCTGGACGGCGCAGAATCGCACTGCGATCCAACTCGTTGACGCAAGCGGCGACGGCCAGCCCCAGCTTGTATCGGTGACAAACGGCAGGTGGAACCGCGTGACCGTCTTCAGCCGCGACGGCAGCCCGCAGTTCAACGCGCAGTTCGGCCCCGGCCCGAGCAACCGGCCCTACGAGACGATGCGCGACATGGGCGTCGCCGACCTTGACGGTGACGGCACGATGGAGATCGTGGTCGCGATCGCCGACGGGCTGGTCGTCACACTCGATCACGAGTGCAATCGCGTCTGGGCGACGCGGCTGCCCTCACCGCCGACGACGGTGCAGATCGTCACACCCGGGGGCGGCGCCCCGGTCATCGTCGCAGGCTGCGAGGACGGCACGATCGCGCGCCTGAACGCCTCCGGTGAGATCGAAGCCATCGGGCACGCCGGAAGCCGCGTGGAGGCGCTGGTGACAGTAGGTGCGGCGGATGGGCCATTCGTTGTCGCAGCCAATGCGGACGGTCGCGTTACCCTGTGGTGAGTAGCCGCACCCGGCGAGTGACTGCTCATCGGACACCGGTGAAGCATAAATCGTCAGCACGGAGATTCATGCCTCCCTTGTGCGCCGATGCTGATCTTCAGGTCTAGGAGATCGCGGGATGGAACTTGTCTTTCTCGGCACAAGAGGGTACATCGAGGCACGGACCGGCGCCCATTTCAACCATGCGAGCACGATGATCAGCCATCGCGACCGGTCGATTCGCATCGACTGCGGCGAGGACTGGCGCGGCAGGTGTGACGCGACGACACAGGAGGCGTACCTGGTGACACACTGTCATCCCGATCATGCGGCTGGGCTGCGGGACGGCTGCGCGTGTCCCGTGTACGCGGCACCGGAGGCGTGGAATGAGATGGCCCGATGGCCGATCGAGGATCGGCATGTCATCGAGCATCGCAGACCGCTGCGCATCGCGGGGATGGAGGTGGAGTGCTTTCCGGTTCAGCACTCCACTAACTGCCCCGCGGTGGGCTACCGGATCTCGGCAGGCGAGGCGGTCCTGTTCTACGCCCCGGATCTGGTATACATCGAGGATCGCGAGGCGGCACTGGATGGCTGCGCGGTGTACATAGGTGATGGAGCCACGATCGACCGCAGCTTCGTACGCAAGCAGAAAGACACCGGGACCCTTATAGGGCACACGCCGGTACGCACGCAGCTTACCTGGTGTCAGAAGCTCGGCGTGCCTCAGATGATCGTGACACACTGCGGCAGTCAGATAGTGACCGGCGGTAAGACGGCGGTGGAGCTAATCGATCACTACGCATCAGAGCGCGGCGTCGCGGCGATGGTTGCTACCGATGGGATGTTACTTGCACTCTAAGAAGACGCGGGGGATGCTTTAATGTCAGTAATGTCGCGGCTGCTGAGGATGCTCGCCCGAGCGGTGATATGGCCCGGTGCCGCTCAAGGATCTAAAGGAAGATCATGGCTCGGACACGGCGGGGGTGCGAGGCACCGTATAGGCTGGCGGGCGGAAGACCGTGCCGCAAGTCATCTCACCGGTCGTGGCTACCACATACTTCACCGCAACCTCCCAATCGGTGGCGGTGAGATAGACATCGTAGCCGAGCACGAACGACGCCTCGTCTTCGTTGAGGTCCGATCCCGCCGCGAGGACAGCCCGATCCGCCCGTCTTCAACCCTGACCGCGAGGAAGTCTGCACGCATAATCGCCTGTGGAGAGGCCTTCATCAAGTCACGCGATCTCAGTCACGAGGAGGTCAAGCCACGTTACGACATCGCTGAGGTCTATCTCGACACGAGAGGGCGTCCGTCGAGAGTAGTCGTGCTTGAGGCCGCCATCACAGATCGGCCACGTCGCTGAACGCCTCCGCCACCCACGGCCACATGAGGTCGCTGTAGAACTGATGCCCCTTCGGTCCCCAGCGATGCTCGAAGCGCTCCGGGACTCCCGCGGCGGCGTAGATTGCCGCAACCTCCGCCACCGGCCGCTCGACCTCCCTGTGTGGGAAGAGCGGATCCTCTCGTCCGTTGACGATCAGCAGGTGGCGTGGTGCGATAAGGCCCGCCACGTCGCTGAACTCTCCGAAGCGGTAGATACCAGGCACAATGTTGCAGTCGCAGTGATGGACCAGACCGTTCTGGCCTGCATAGGTGGAGAACGAGCAACTGGGTACCGCCACGGTCACACGGGTGTCGCAGGCCGCGGCGTAGGTGGTAGCCATCCCTCCGCCCGAATTGCCCATCATTAGGATGTAACCATCAACGCTGTCGGGTAGCGTTACGGCCCAGTCGATGACGCGCTGCAGATCCCAGATCCGTTCGCCCAGAGCGGTGCGTCCGGCAAGCAGCGCGTGAATTGAGTGGCTGTGACAGTCGCGACCATCGTGGCGCTCGTTGAGGTCCGGGATACAGTTCGCCTGCCAGCCGCGTGTGTTGACCGCGATCGCGAGAAAGCCCTCGCGTGCCCCCTGCACGGCGACATCGGCATCCAGTTCGGTGATCTTGCGGATGCGCTCCGGATCACCTCGATGCACGCCGGCGTAAGTGTCATGGCCACGAGCGGCGTGACCGTGTGGCATCACCGCGAGCGGGAAGGGACCGTCGCCATCCGGCCGAAGCATCCAGAACTCCACAGGCCAGCCGGGCTCGGTCTCAATCCTTCCGAGACGGCGCGTGAATCCCTCGAGTTGCTCCGGCTGATCCAACTCGACGGTGGGGGCGTGCTCATGCAGTTCCCGCTCCATCCGGTCAAGGCCGAGGAGCCGCTTCAACCTGGGACGCGAGTCACGCTGCCAGCGGTGGAAATCCTCGGCAGTTCCGCCGCGGAACCTGAACTGGCGCTGCTCCACCTGGTACAGCCGGCTGAGGTGATTGATGATGCGTGGCTCATGCGTGAAGCTGGCCGCCGGTTCCATCGCGTACCTCCATCCCGCGTATTGACCGCCGGCCCACCTTTCACCGATGAAGGTGCATTGACCTGCATCACATTCGATTCTGGCACCGAGAGCGTCTAAGCAGTTACTCCCGGCAGGCTCTCCATCTCACTCTCGCACTGCTCAGCGGCAAGATGGCGCGTATCATTCAGGCGCGAGATGGTGCGCTGGTCGAATCGGTTGACAGTGAGCATCGTCATCGAGGCGTGCGCGAAGTCGTAGGAGATACTCTCCCAATGCTCAGGGCCAAGGCCGAGCCACCAGTGCACCACGGCTTTCGCCGCGCCTTCATGGGTAACGATCACCGCCGTGTCCGGGCACTCGCCATCGATGCGCTGGAGACAGTCTCCCACGCGCTCGCTCATCTGTCTCCAGCTTTCCGCGCCGGGATAGGGAACGTAGTCTACCAGAGGCTCAGTAGGCGGATTCTGCATCTCACGCGCCTCTTCAGTCGTAAGGTTCGCGGCCTCTCCGTTGTTCAACTCTCGAAGGTCGCCGTCGAAGATCGGCCGGGTGTCAAGCTGGCCGCAGATGATCCGTGCCGTCTCACTGGCCCGTGCCAGGTTCGATGCGTAGAAGCCGTACTCCACGTCATCCAGAATCTCGGACAGATGCCTTCCGGTGACATGAGCCTGCTTCTCGCCGAGCGTGGTAAGGTGCGATTCAGTCCAGCCCCCCGTGAGGCCTTTCTCACCGTGCTCGGCCTGTCCGTGTCGTACGAGTATGATGCGCTTCATCGTATCCTCCCTCGGATCAGCCCTCGTAGCGTGATACCAGTGTCCCTTCCTGCAGCACCGGATGTCTGCCCTCGAGGCTCGGCCGGTCGCTTCTATAGATGACTCCGATGGGGATCTCCTCACCCCAGGTCATCGCAAGGTCCAGCGCTGCGTGTACGTCCGTGGGATCATGGTCGTCGCCGACGGGCTTCACGTGATCGCGATACCACTTCGCGGTATTTCGCCTGTTGAAACTGGGACAGTGTTGGAGAATGTCAAGCAGTACGAAGCCCTCATCGTGTTTCAGCGCCGCCATCATCATCTCCTTCAGATGATCGCGCGTGACCGCACACGACCTGGCCACGAAGGAAGCGCCCTCTACGATGGCGAGGGCCAGGGGATTGAGCGGCCGGGCCATCACGCCATGAGTCTGAATCTTCGTCTCCATCCCCTCATCCGAGGTCGGCGACGCCTGCCCCTTCGTTAGACCGTACACCTGGTTGTTGTGGACGAAGCACTTGACGCCGATATTGCGGCGGATCGCGTGAATGAAGTGATTGCCGCCTTCGCCGTACATGTCGCCGTCACCGGACGTTATGAGCACTTCAAGCTCGTGATTCGCCAGCTTGATCGCGGTCGCGGGCGGCAGCGCCCGCCCATGCAGTCCATTGAAGACATTGGCTTTCGTGTAATGTGGTAGCTTGGCCGCCTGGCCGATGCCGGAGACCAGCACCAGCCTGTGCCGGTCGATGCCCACCTCGTCGATTGCCTCATCGAGTGTCGGCAGGATTGAGTAGTTCCCGCAGCCCGGACACCATGCCGGCTCACTCGGGTTGAGTCTTCGCATCGTTATCCCTCCACCCGTGCAACGATTTCTTTGGCGGTAAACGGTAGTCCATCGTAGCGCGTCATCATCTCCACCTCGCCGACCACGCACAGCTCGCGCAATACCGTCGCCAACTGCCCCCACGCATTCCCCTCAACGAACACCACGCGTTCCCGGACGCCGAGCTTCTCGCGTATCTCCTCCACCCTAAGCGGCCACAGTTGCGCGAAGTGCATCATGCCGATGGAATGGCCACGCATTCGCAGCACATCCACCGCCTCACGGCAGGGCAGAAAGGTCGATCCCCAGCATACCAGCAGCGAGTAAGCGTCATCGGCCCGGTACATCTGCGGTGCCAGCGCCTCCTCAAGCATGCCGTCGATCTTCCGCATCCGTTTATCCATCATCTCCTGCGCGATCTCGAGATTCTCGGTGATATGGCCCTCCTCGTCATGCTCGTCGGAGTCCAGCACAACGAACCCCTCGCCGCCCGGAAGCGCTCGCGGGGACACGCCGCTGTCGGTTATCTCATAGCGGCGATAGCCTTCGCCGACATCCTCGACGACATGCCGATCGATCGGGGCATAGCTGTCGTCCAGCGCCGCAGTGTTCATGCGCAGGTCCGTCAGATACTGATCCGTCATGAAGATCACCGGCGTCTGGAAACGATGTGCGGTCTCAAGCGCCCGGCGCATCAGGTCGTATGACTCCTCCGGACTCCCGGGCGCGAATATCGCGCGGGGAAACTCGCCATGGCCGGTGCGCAGTGCAAAGAGCAGGTCCGCCTGCGCGGTGCGTGTGGGCAGGCCGGTGGCGGGACCGGGGCGCTGCGAGAGCATCACCACCACGGGCAACTCGTGCATGCCCGCAAGCGAGATACCCTCACTCATCAGCGCCAGCCCGCCGCCGGAGGTCGTGGTGAGCGCCGGCACTCCGGCGAAGGTGGCGCCGCAGACCATGTTGATGGCGGCGATCTCGTCCTCCGCCTGCTCCACCACGATGCCGTAATCGTCCGCGTGTCCGGCCAGCCATGTGAACACGCCCGTCGAGGGCGTCATCGGGTATGAGGCGACGAACTTCACGCCCGAGCGCGCCGCGGAAAGTGCAGTCGTCTCGGTGCCGTCGCTCACATGCGCGGGAGCGCGGGCAGGATCGGGTGCGTTCAAGCCGATATTCGCCTGTCCGGCAATCTCCGCGCCCCGCCGCGCGAGACGGCGATTCACCTGCACCACCTCTTCGCCCTTCTTCTCGAATACGTGGCTGAGATAGTCTTCGAGCACAGTCGGATCGTAGCCGAGAATCGCGAACACCGCGCCTGCTGCCACGGAGTTCGCCATTACGTCGGAGCCCTCTTCCTTCGCGATCTCGGTGAATGGAATGGCAATGGCGCCTTCAGCCTCGTCACCATCGTACAGGACAACACCGCCGTCAACCACCTCCCCCGCAAGCTCCTCGAGCACCTCGTCGGTCAGCGCGACGAGAATGTCCGCCTCTTCACAGCCCGAGGTGATCTGATAGTCAGCGATACGGACATCCTGCCAGTTGAGCCCGCCACGGATTCGCGACATGTAACTCTGTGTCGAGAACACCCAGAGGCCCATCGAGGCGCAGGCATCGACCAGCAGGTGGCCGATGGTCTGAATCCCCTGACCCGCCTCTCCCGCTATGCGTATGTTCAGATCCATCTATTCACCCCTCACTCAGGATCCCGGACCTCGCGGAGCCGGTCCTGGTCTTCACTCCCGTATGACGACATAATTCGACGCAGGCAGGGGGTGCCCTGCACGAAACATGCCGACATCGGGAATTCGTGAGACCATCTGGGGGAGTATCGCACGAAGATTCAATGCCTCCCGGACAGGAATCGTCTCCCCGAGCGAGGAAACTGCCCCAAATACCAGCATGTAGTTTCGGAGCGTGAGAGACAGTGAGTTCCGACTTCGAGATCGATCTGCAACCGATTCGCAGCGGCTTTGATGGCGAGACCTGCTGGGTGCACGCGCGGGCGGGCGCGATTCCAGGCGCCGGAGGGGACGGCGCTCCCGCGATCGTAATGACGATGCAGAAGCTGCTGCTCACCGGCAGCGACGTCTTCTTCACCATCCACGACATGCGCAGCGACGACATGGGCGCGACCTGGTCCGATCCAGCGCCTCACGAGGGCCTCGGCCGCTGGGATGCGGGTAATGGGGTCACCGGCGGGATATGTGACTTCACTCCGGGCTGGCACGCCGCGACCGGCACGCTGCTGGGTGTCGGGCACACGGTGTACTACCGCGATGATTCCGGTCCGATGCATGTGCGCCCCAAGCAGGCCGCTTACTCGATCTACGACCCGGAGGCGCGAGCGTGGTCGCAGGCACAGTTCCTCGTGATGCCCGACGAGAAGCGCTTCCGCACCGCGGGCGCGGGTTGCGTGCAGCGCTTCGACCTTGAGGATGGTACGATCCTGCTGCCTCTGAGCTACCGCCCGGACTACGAGACCGCGCACAGCGAGACGATCGTATCGCGCTGCGGCTTCGACGGTGAGACACTGGAACTGATGGACCTTGGGAATGCGCTCGCCTGCGAGGACCCACGCGGTCTCGGCGAGCCGTCACTGACGCGCTTCGACGGGCGCTGCTTCCTGACGCTGCGGAATGACCTGCGCGGCTACGTGACCTCGGGCGAGGACGGCCTGCACTTCGAGGAACCGATCCCGTGGCGCTTCGACGATGGACAGGAACTTGGCAATTACAACACTCAGCAGCACTGGCTGACACACTCGGACGGCCTCTTCCTCGTATACACGCGGCGTGGCCTCGACAACGATCACGTCTTCCGCCACCGCGCGCCGCTGCTGGTGGCCGAGGTCGATCCCGAGCGCCTGTGCGTGATCCGTGACAGCGAGCGCGTGGCGGTGATCGAGCGCGGGGCGCGCCTGGGGAACTTCGGCGTGAGCGACATCACCGCCGACGAAAGCTGGATCGTGGCGGCTGAGTGGATGCAGCCGGTCGGCTGCGAGGAGCATGGTTCGGACAACACCATCTGGTCGGCGCGCGTGCGCTGGGAGAATCCGAACGAGGCGGTTCGCGCGTGAGATGCGCAGGAACCTGCGAGATGGCCATCGGTCATCACACTGCCGAATGGCACACGCGGGTGTTTACCCTGAAGGTGCAGAGTGGTCGCGAGAAGAATGAGGGATTGCGGTTAGATTCGACGCACTGACGGAGTGATTGCCGTGAGATTCTTTGCTCTATTGAGCTGCTTCGCGCTCTGCGTTAGTACGCTTCAAGCCGACCCCATTCGCATAGGAGAGGATTCGGTGGTGCCCGTCAATCCCCGCAGCCTCTGGGCGCGCTACGTCAACTGGCGTCCGGCCGACGGCGAGGAGGTCGATCTTAACCCGCCGCGGATGAGCTGGTTTTACAATGCGGACGCGCCGGAGGACTTCGGCGACGCCCTGCACGTATTCACCTTTCAGATCGCGGGCAATCCGCAGTTCAACGAGCCGGTCGTGGATGTGGTCACTCCATTCAACTTCTACAACACCATCCCCGCCCTCGATCCGGACAGCACCTGGTTCTGGCGTGTTGGATATGACGTCGGAACCGATGCGGAGCGGTGGAGCGAGACGCGCAGCTTCACCATCGCTCCCGATGCCGCGGTCTGGGATCGTTCGGCGCTGGCGGAACTCGACATCGAGGCACTGGGGCACCCGAGAGTGCTTCTTGACCCGGACAGGATGGATGAGATCCGGGCGCTTGCGGAGACCGATCCCGGCTCGCGTGACTCCCTCGAGTTCATGATAGACAGAGCCGACAGTGTGCTGGAGCAGCCCTGGTGGGAGGACTTTCCGGCGACCGACCGCGCGGATGATCCCGAGCAACACTTCTTCGTTATCGCCGACCGCCTCGCTACGGTCGCATTCGTTTACCGGGTCACCGGGGACGAGCGTTACTCGGGAGTGATCGATCGTGCGGTCACCTTCGCCGGCTATCCCCCCGGCGGCAGGGCATCGCCCGAGCACCTTGGAGGTGACGTGAGCGAGAACGCGAACAAGACGAACGAATTCCTCGCACTGCTCTTTGACTGGCTGTACCATGATCTTACCGAGCAGCAGCGCCAGGTGATGATCGAATCGCTGGAGTGGCGCATCGATCACGTCATGAACAGATGGGCCTGGCGCGGTCACGACGGCCCGATGCTGCGCATGCGCTTTGACGTGGATACGCGATGGGGCCGAGGTCGTGATCAGCGACTCCGCCTCGAACCATCGACCGAGTGGAGGGAGTTCGAGTGGGAGGTCTGGGTGTCGGAAGAGGCCGACAGGACACTCCTGGAGGCCCGCGGCCTGGGCGCCGAGTGGGATGACCTGTTCCTCGGCACCTCCCCGGACGGACCGAACCTGCTGGAGGACGATACCTTCCCAGGCTCGTGGATGGACGTCGAGGATACGGACACCTACTACCTGCGCGGGCGCTATCGCACCGACGAGCCACCCCTGCGCAGGCCCGTGCGCGGCTCATCGCTCTCCGGTCAGATCTCCAGCCACCCGTTCGAGGCGATAATGGACACCGCTGTCTGCGGCCTCGTACTCTACGAGCACTCCGAGATCGGCAGAGAGTGGTTTGAGCTTATGCTCAACTACCTCATCGGCGTCACCTGCGGCTTCGGCTTCGATGAGGCATGGAACGAGGGCGCGGGTTACGGCTCCTCCAAACTCAAGTGGCTCACTCACGCGTCACTCTACTTCGATATGGCTATCCCAGAGGCGAATCTCGGCAACAACCCATATTACTCGCGCCTCGGCAGATGGCTGCGCCGCATCATTCCGGTTGGGATGCCACACCACGCCTGGGGCAATCAGCGCGCCGCCTCCCGGGGCAATCACCTGGCGAGCTTCCGCAAGCTCGCCTACATGACCGGCGACGGCGAGTTCCTCTACAACTGGTACAGCTACGGCGGTGAAACCTTCAATCAGTGGCGCCCCTGGATAGAGTACATGCTTCCGGCACACTACGAGGAACCGGAGCCGATGCCGGAGCCGACCACCAGCGAAGTATTTGATATCGCGGGCTGGGCGATGGCCGCAAGCGGCCCTCCCAGCGATCCCGCGACCTACGCCGAGGGCAGCGGAGTCGTACTTCAGTGCCGCGCTCGCGGAGGGTACGTTCACTCGTTCAACTCAGACGGCTCGGTGCAGCTTCACGCCTACGGAGAGATGCTCAACCACGGCGGTGGTGGCTCGGCGAATCGCGATGCGTACGTGTTCCACACGATGAGCCACAACGTGGTGATGATCGACGGTCTCGGCCAGGCACAGCCCTCCTCGGGAATGCGCCATCCGACCTACGGGCATATCGCGGGATATGCTGAGGGCGAGCTTCCGGACGGCGGACGTTATGTTCACTTCGCCGCCGATCCGACCAATGCTTATCCCGACGAGCCGGGCAACTTCAGCCGCTGGAGCCTGCCGCTGGCGGAGCCCTACACCGAGCGCGCTCTGCCGTATCTCGACAGCTACGTCAGGCATGTGCTCTACCTGCGCGAGGGCTACTTCGTGATCTTCGACGACCTGCGCACCTCGCAACCCGCGACCTTTACCTGGCTGTGGCACATCCTGCACGATCATCCGCTTGAGGTCGATCAGAGTGAGGATCACTTGATAGTCGATTACATGGCGGGAGAGGTGCCGGTGCGCCTGCAGCATATCTCGGATCCGGGGACACTCGAGCTTGATAATCGTCAGGGACTTGACGGGCGAGTGAATCCGTTCACCGGAGAGGACTGGCGCGATGAACTGCGCGGTGACATAGTCGAGGCGCATAACCTGTGGATCAACACCGCGGAGCCGGAGCAGGACAGACAGTTCCTTGCGGTGATCTATCCTGAGCCACCGGGTGGCGAGATCCCGACTATCGAGCGTATCGATAACCGCACTGTGCGTGTGGGAGATGACGTGATCTGCTTCGATCCGGGGTCACCGGCGGCGGCTGAGGCCGATATCGTCGTTGACATCGATGCATTCGTGTCCGACTGACCCGCTGTCGGATTACACTCAGACAGTGAACTGAGGGCTCGCGTACCGCGCGGATCTTCAGCGTGCTGTGGAGACCAACTGGAGCGCGACGGGAGTTTATGCCCGTCGCGCTCGAGTTCTCATATGTACAGCCTTCCCTGTAGTCAGGAGGCAGTCTCGTCTTCCGGGGCCTCGGCCTCAGGCGTGTCGGGAGTGGGAGGCGCCGCATCAGGATCGGGCCAGTCAGGAACCTCCAACTCTTCCGGCAGTTCGGGCTCCTCCGGTTCTTCAGGAGGCTTGGTACCTACGCGGATTACCTCTGTCTGCGGCGCGTAGTGATCGCTGTGAAGTTGTTGGTCGCGAATCACGGTGCCGTCACGAGTTGCTTTGCGCCGAACAGTGACCCGCCAGCCATCGCGGCCGGGGGTTTCGACCTCTTCCTCGCCTTCTTCAAGCTCCGGATCATCGATCCTTCGTTCCTCATGCGGAAGGCGGGTGAGGCCGTGACGAGTGATCTCCACATCGGCTTTGTCCGCGCGGCTGCCGAGTATCCGGAAGGTGATCTGCCCACCGCCGACCTCGCCAAGGATAACTACGGGGTGTTTGAGTGAGTTCTTGAACTCAAGATCCTGCTGGCCCCAATAGACGGTTGCATCACGGCCAACATCAATGTAGTTCACAGGGCGGGAATGTCGACGCCTCTGCACGATGTCCATGTTCGCCAGCAACACGGCATTATAGAGAGTGCTGGCGACCTGACAGATCCCGCCGCCAATCGACTGCACGATCTCACCATCGACGAATGTATCCGCTGCCCGATATCCCCCGGCCGCGGTTCGTCGGCCCACGGTCTCATTGAAAGACAGTGTCTCGCCCGGACGCAGCAGACTTTCGTTGAGCGCACGTGTTGCGAGCGTAAGATTGTGAGTGCGGTCTCGGTTGGCCGCGTACGATGTGCTGAAGCGGCCAAGCACCACCTCAATATGCGCGAGGTCCTCGGTGGTGATCGAGGGGCGCTTGACCTCGACAACCGCTTCGACCTCGGTCGCCGCCGGATCGGTAAGGGAGTCTCTCACCGCCTGCATGGTCGCCTCAATGTCCAGCAGGCGGCCTTCCTTGCCGGGGATGATCTCGATCTCCTCACCCACAACTTTGAAGTCGGCATCGACCGGATCACGATCCACGACGTGCGACAGTGCGCCGATGGCGTCGCCGAGGACCTCCTCGTTGATCTGCACGGGCACCGCAATATCGACCGCCTCGGTTCGCAGGCGTGCCCGGATCTGATCGGTCAGTCCGCCCTCGCGCCCCACTGCAAGCGCGTCACGCACCGCCGCATCCAGTTCCAGCCTCACGCCAAGCTCTTCGCGCTCTGCGTCCCACTCTCCGCCGGGGAAGGTCACACTGACCGCATCCGGGAGCGAGGGAACCCATCGCGTTCGGAGCGCCTGAACGGCCTCCTCCCCGGTCATGCCGGCGACTTCGATGCCGCCGATAGTGACGTAAGGGGCCATGCGCTCGCTTCGCACCCAACTGTGGGTGGCGATCGCAAGCGCCAGTGTCCCGACCACGAGTATGGTTGCCAGCGCGACTCCCGCGACGGTGAGAATCAACCTCACCCGCTCGCGGTGGTTCGCCTCCTCCACCCCAGCCTCGATGGCTATCGCGTCGGTGTCTTCAGTCTCAGTCCGTTCGGTCATCACTATCTCTCTTCGCTTCAACCCGGCGGCAATCCTACTCGAATTTCGTATGCCGTCGGCGCATATTCTCTTCTGTGGTACCCCGTCTGTGCATAAGCATCAGTATCATGGCGTCACACTGTGCCAGCAGACACTGCTCGAACAGTGTTCCCGGTGGTTGCCGCGTCGGACGCTGCCTGTTGACGAAGATAACGGGCGCGTGAAGATGGACGTAGTGGTCGGCGGCCTGCGCCAGCGGTGATTCCGGGTGCCCCGTGATGACCGCGGTGCGCGCCCCCCGCGCCGCCGCAGCCTCGACAAGTGTCTGCGTCATCCTCGTTCTGCCCGAACCACTGCCTGCGATGAGCAGGTCGTCGGGTATGATCGCGGGCGTCGTCGTCTCGCCGACAACGTAGGAGGAAAAGCCTATGTGCATGAGCCGCATGGCGAAGGCTTTCATCATCATCAGACTCCGCCCGGCGCCGCCGACGAAGATGTGCTCCGCCCCCTCGATCATGTCAAGCAGGGTCTCGATCTGTTCGTCGTCCGTCTCTGAGATCGCTTCACATATCTCGCGCGCCACGAGGCGCGAGCAATCTCGCGCGCTCATGACGGGATCATCCTGTTGTGGGCCATCAGCAGTGGACATCTCACTCAGTCTTCCTCTCCAGGAGTGGTTACAACGCGCGCAGAGCGCTCCATGTTCAAGAGTTCCGCTGCCAACTCGCGCACCTCGTCGGCCGTCACGGCCTCGATGCGCTCCGAGTAACTCTCCCAGTGTTCCGCGCCGAGTCCGTAGATGACGTCGAGTGCCATCGATTGCGCCAGCGAGGCGTTGGTCTGCAGGCCTATCTGATGGGCAGTAATGGCCCGCCTCCGCGCAAGCTCAAGCTCCTCCGCGTCGGGGCCGGTCTCGGCGATCTCCCGCAGTATCCTCTCGATCTCCTCCTGGACTGTCTCTATCTGATCCGGCGCCGTTCCCGCGTATATCACATAGCTGCCCGTATCTATGCCCGGAATGGCGATCCCATGGACGAAGTACACCAGCTCCTGTCCCCGCAGCGTCTCGTGAAGCCGTCCCCCCGGCGACCTGACGCCGGAGATGACCGCATCCAGCGCATCGAGAACCTCACGACGCGGATCATCGATAGCCAGGCCATGAAAGCCATACGCCACTATTGCCTGCTGCTGGGCCCGCTCTATGGTGTGAGCACGCGGTGCCTCGATCGGTGGCTCCTCCGGCGGCTGAGGGGGCTCAGGTGCGGTACGATCGAGATCCATGGTGAGCTGCTCTATCTGAGTGAAGAAATTCTCAGCCTCGACATCACCCGTAACCACGATCGCAGTAGTCGCCGGCCGTGCCCATGCCTCGTGGAATCGGGCGAGGTCCTCGCCGCTCAACTGCGCAACGGACTCGGCGGTTCCCTCGGGCATGAAGCGGTAAGGGTGCTCAACAAAAAGAGTATCCATCAACTCGCGCAGAGCAGTGCCCGTCACATCATCCTCACGTCGCCTGATGGCGGCCAGGTGAAGCTGCCGCTGCCGCTCCAGTTCCTCCTCCGGGAAGATCGGACTAAAGAGCGTCCCTACTGTCAGCTCAAGCGCGGCATTCAGGTCCTCCGCCAGGAACTGCGCTTCGAGGCCGAATGTGTTCCGCCCTGAGAACGGTGTCAGACTGCCCCCGAGGCGATCCACGCGCTCGGTGAGTTCTCGCCGGGTGTATCGCTCGGAGCCGCGCACCAGCATGTCGGCCATAAGCTTGGTGATGCCCGCGGTATCCTGAGTCTCATAGCGCAGGCCGCCGAGCGTGGCAGTGGCGATGCTGACTGCGGGCACCGCATGATTCTCGCGGACAACGATCTGGAGCCCGTTGTCGAGAGTGCGGACATGAGTCTCCGCCACGTGAGCCCGTTCCTCCGCGACTTCGGCGGGGGCCTCTTCGAGCGGAGGCCGCAGGATGGCTACGTTCAATCTTTCGTCCCGAAGATAACGATCCGCGGCCTCAACGATCTCCTCGGAGGTTACGGCTCGTATACCCTCGACGTAGCGAGCGGTGAAGTTGGCGTCATCGGTCAGCATCAGATTGCGTCCCAGCGAAGACGCACGGCCTTCGGCGGACTCCTGTGCGAATACCTCCATGGCCTCCACCTGCCTGCGAACTCGCTCAAGCTCGGTAGCGGAGGGTGGTTCCTCCCGCAGTCCATCTATGATTGCGATGATCTCCTGCTCAACCCGCTCGAGCTTCGCTGGATCGAGCACCGCCGTGACCGCGAAATGTCCACCGTGGTGAGCGGGGGTGGCGGAGTAGGCGTGGATCGCGTCCACGAGGCCCATCTCGTCGCGCAAGGTGCGCTGAAGAATCGCTGAGTCTCCTCCCGCCAGGTAACCCGCGAGAGCGTCCAGCGGATAGAGATCTGGGCTGAACAGAGATGTGGTGGGCCAGGCGATGCGCAGGTACGCGCGCTGGAGCGCCTCATCAGCGACCACGCGACGGCGCGGAGCGATCTGCTCGGGCTCGCGGGGCAGTTCCACAGCCGGTGGAGGGCGCCGTGGCACCGCACCGAATGTCTCCCGAAGCTGCTCCAGCACCTCCGCGGAGTTGAAGTCCCCCGCCGCTACAACCACCATATTGTCGGGAACGTACATCCTGCCATGATAGGCAATGAGATCCTCGCGCGTGAGCGTGTCGAAGACCTCACGGTATCCGATCGTCCGGTAGCGCTGCGGATGGACGCTGAAGACCGTCTCGGCCATGAGGTGATAGCTGCGACGGGACGGATCATCATCACCCATCGCGATCTCGCGGTGGATCACACCACGCTCGATCTCCACGTGCTCCGGCGGGAATGTGGGGTTAAGAACGAAGTCTGAGATGACTTCAATTGCGGTGCTGATATCCTCTCCTGCGGTGGTTACGAAGTAGCAGGTATGGTCACTGGTGGTGTACGCGTTGTAGGTGTTGCCCAGCCGGTCAAGCTCTCGGTCGATCTCTTCGTAAGACCGGCTCTCAGAGCCCTTGCTGATTACGTGCTCAACGAAATGACTGATGCCGCCTCCGAGATACTCGTCCTCATGAATGCTTCCGGCGCCGACGTAGATGCGAAATGACGCCACAGGAAGGGCGTCGTCTGCCTCGACAACGATCCTACATCCGTTGTCGAGTGTCTCCACCACCGGATCGGCGGCTATGGGCTGCGCGAGCAGTACGACTGCTGAGAGCGCGATGCATGAGGAGAGGAGATGTCGAATCTGTTTCATGATAATCACCTGGCCTTTACCGGCAATAGCGCCCGCCCCCGGCGAGGTCGCCGTGGTCGCGCGCATATTAATACGATAGCACGATAACTGAGTGCTGTCAAACTCGTGCAGGGAGAATCGATCAGTATCGAGACGGCTTCAATGTTCATTGTCTCCAGTACGACATATCCGGAGCCCGGGCAATTTGCACGGACTAAGAAGGTTATCGATTCGCTCACGTCGAATTGCACCTCACCACCGGACACGGGCTTACGTCCGATGCCATCACGGCTAAGGTGGTTCACGGCGCGTTGCAGAGTTGACACGCCGAAATGAAGGTGTTAATATCAGGACGTTTACACGGTCTAACAGGTTTGTCGCTGTGCGATATTCCTCCGCTGGGAGGCGGTCCATCATGACGTCCGGCCGGCGCCCCGAATCACATCGTCCCCGTTTCGTTCTCGTGGTACTTGCAGCAATCACTCTCATTGCAATCTCCGCAATGGGCGTGGTGGCGCTGGAGACCGAAGTCATCAGTCCACGGACCTTCACACTGTCCACACCCGATGGCGGTGCGAGGCTCGTTGCGGATGAGGCCGTCTCCGGACAGGTAATCGCTCGTGTCGCCGACGCAGTGACGGCCGAGCAGCTTCACGAGCGCCTGCAGGCGCAGAACGCCACCCTGAAGAGGCATATTCCCAACACTCCGCTTGTCGTGATTGGCCTTCCTGCGGGTGTGTCGGTGAATGAAGGCGTTGACCTGCTCTCTGCGGAGCGGGTATTCGAGACGGTCGAACCCGATCGTCTGATGCATCTTCTGGAGAGTCGGCTAATCCCTGATGATCCCATGTACGCGGAGCAATGGCACTGGCCACTGATCTCCGCGCCCATGGGCTGGGCGATCCAGACAGGTTCGGAGAGCACTGTGGTCGCGGTGGTTGACAGCGGGCACGATCCCGACCATGAGGACCTGAGGGACCGGTACTGGGTCGGTCCGGAGGGTACCGCTGGCTACGACTTCTGGGCTGAGGAGCAGGAGTTGGAGAAGGACTTCAACGATCCGGATGCGCGCCCCCTGCCGGATGAGGATTACGCTCCCGGACAGGTCTCACACGGTGTACACGCCGCCGGACTCATCGGCGCAGCCACGAACAACACCGTTGGAGTGGCCGGACATGACTGGGCCTGCCGCCTGATGATCCTCCGCGTCTTCGGTCCGGCGGGCAGTACAGCCACCAGCATCGTCCTGCGGGGAGTACAATACGCGATCGACAACGGCGCGCATGTCATCAACCTGAGCCTCGGCGGGGGCTATACGGAAGTGTGGAACGAGGTAATTGCCAACGCCTATAACGCCGGCATAGTCGTCGTCGCCGCGGCCGGCAACGATGATCACGTGTTCACCGAGGACAGAGAGACCTGGTGGTCGCCGGTGTGCAACAACCGTCCGGCACCAGGCATTGACAATGCCGTACTCGGCGTCGCGGCAACAGACGAAGGCGATCGGGCGGCCGGGTTCACCAACCGTGACGAATCGGGCCTGAACTTTGTCGATGTCTCTGCACCCGGAGTGGACGTTCTGAGCACGCTCTACTACGACCCCACTCTGCCGGGCCTCGACAGGCCTTACGGCAGAATGAGCGGCACTTCGATGGCCGCCCCCATCGTCGCTGGCCTCGCCGCTCTCATGCGGGCACAGTACCCGGGCTTCAGAGCCGCTGACATTATCCGGCAGATACGTGCCACGGCGGACGATATCAGCCGGGAGAACCCCGATATCCATGAGACCCTGGGAACCGGTAGGATCAACACCGCCGCGGCGCTTGGGATCGACATCCCGCCCGATCCGGTGTCGAATCTCGTGGCGCGCTCTACTCCTAATACCGAGGCTGAGAGCATCACCATCACCTGGCGCCTGTCGCCTCAGGACCGGCATTTGCTTCAGTACAGGCTCATGCGCGCGGAGGAGACCCAGCCGGGTTCACGTCGCCGCGGTGACTTCCGACTCCTCGCCACCCTCGAACCAGGCACGAGTCACTACGTTGACCACGACGTCGAGGAGGGGCCGCCTGGCGAGGGACCGTGGTACTGGTACGAAGTCATTACGGTGGATGAATCACACGAAGTGCCTTCCGGCCCGGTGGGGCCGGTTGAGGCCGAGGACGACGTGCCGCCTCCGCCGGTGGACACGCTCGTCGCAAGGGATACCCCCGCCGATGACGGGGGCTCGATCTCGCTGAGATGGGCGGGTTATGAGGCCCCCGACGATCTGGAGCATTTCAACATCTACCGGGATACCCGCGAGTTCACCGACGTGACGGAGATGGAGCCGCACGTAACCGGACTGTCATCTGACACAACGCAGCATGTCGATACCGATGAAGTCGTGGACGGTGTCGAGTACTGGTACGCCGTGACCGGCGTGGATGACTGGGAGAACGAGGAGACGGCCGTAACCGCGGTGGGACCTGTAATCGCCAATCCGAACTTCGCTTTCAGCTATCCTGAGGGCCTCTCTCTCATGGCCGTGGGGGCACGCCCCTCCGGCCCCGGGCCGCATCCGCTTGCAGATATTCTGGGAATCGTTCCCGAAGGGCCGGCCAATCTCGCCTACTGGGATCCGGAACTCGATGGAGGTTCCTACGTGATCTGGTCGGACAGCCCCACTGCCTCCGCTTTCAACCATCGACTCGGGCGCGCGTGGTGGCTCAGGTCCGACCGTTCGCTGCTCGTCAACATCAGCGGCGAGACCGCCGATCCTGAGGGCTTTGAGAAGTCACTCGTCCCAGGTTGGAACATGGTTGGGAATCCCTTCGCCGCCCGGTTCGACTTCAGCAGAACCCGGGTCGCGGGCACCGGCGACGGAACCCTCGTGGACCTGCAGACGTCGAACGAACGAGGATTCACCCGGGACTACGCGTGGGCCTACGATACGCAGACAAACAGCTACCGGCTTATCAGCGGAACGGATCTGCCGTTCGCGCGCAGAGAGATCAGCCGGGGGCGAGGGGTGTTGATGCTCGCCCGAAGGCCCGCGACACTCGTTCTGCGGCGCGAAGTCGCTCCCGCGGCCGATGAAGAGGACGAGAGGCTTGCACTCGATGGTTGGGCGCTGAGATTGGTCGCCGAGGCGGAGGGCATCGCGGACACCGACAACTTCCTCGGTGTCTCCGAGAATGCTGCGGCATTCTCCGGAATCGTCGCGCCGCCGCGACCCGATGCCGACCTCGCCCTTTACTTTGTGCGGCCTTCGGCCGATGGCGCTCGTCTCGCCACGGATTTCGTTGAACCCGGCGCAGAGACCGAGTGGCAGATACGAGTGGCCTGCGCTATGCCCGGAGCCACTGTGCGACTGAGCTGGCCCGATCTGAGCGAGCTTCAGAATGATATCAGGCCGATACTGGTGGACAATGATACCGGACGCGCGATCTACCTCAGAACAAGCACGGGTTATGAGTATGAGGTCGGTGAGCACCCGACAGAGCGCAGCTTCACGCTGCGGCTTGCGGATGGAACGGATGCGCTTGCGATCAACACCTTCAGCGCGGGGGCGGCGGATGGCGGCGCTGAGATCCTCTACTCCCTCTCCGCGCCCGCAGCGGTTGATATCGAGGTGCTTAACATCGCGGGCATCACAGTTCGGCGGATTGTTGAGGATCGGAACCAGGATGCCGGAAGCAGGCGCGTCCTCTGGGACGGTCGCAGTCGGTCCGGTAGCCCCGTCCCCGCAGGGACCTACATCGTGCGGATCACTGCGCGCAGCGAGAGCGGACAGCGCGTCAGCGCCATCCGCACTCTGCGACTCGGCCGATAACGACTGCCCCGCAATACGACGGAGGCCTATGAGCGCACCCACAACCGTCACACAGATAGATCATGAGACCGCGGCGGGTACAAGTGCCCGCAGCGGTCTCTTCTTTGCGGTCGTAGCTATCCTGCTCGTGCTCGTACCCACGCACGTACTGGCCGCAGCCGATGTCGAGACCGAGCAGATACTCGTAGGCGTCGAGGCGATGATGCGCCCCGGCGAGGTACGTTCACTGCAGGAGCGGTTGCAGGGGCGCGTGGTGAAACGCCTCGCGGGCGGTTCGGTGCTCGTGGTGGAGGTGCCACGCATCCGCACCATGAGTGTGGCGACCGCGGCGGCGATGGACCCCGACGTGAAGTTCGTGGAGCCGAACGGGTTGATATACCCGCTCCTGGTGCCCGACGATCCGAAGTATCCCGAGCAGTATCACCTGCCTCAGATCAGAGCGCCGGAAGCGTGGGAGGTGACCACGGGTTCGCCCGATGTCGTCATTGCGGTTGTTGATACCGGGGTTGACATCGACCACCCGGACCTGGCGGGACGAACAATCGACGGCTGGGACTTCGTGCATGACAGCCCGGACCCGCGGCCAAAGCCCGACCCCGACGATGGGAGTGCCGCCGCGAACGAGCAGCTAAGCCATGGAACGCTGGTCGCCGGGATCGCAGCGGCGACGGGCAACGACGGATGGGGTACCGCGGGTGTTGACTGGAATGCGAAGATCATGCCGATCAAGGTCTTCGGCCCTTCCGGCGGGACCACCGTTGACATGGTTATCGAGGGCATAGACTACGCGATCGACCACGGTGCGGACATCATTAACCTGTCCGTTGGTGGCGGTTACTTTGAGGCGTTTACGCCCGCGATCAGGAGGGCGTGGGACGCGGGTATTCTTGTCGTTGCGGCCGCTGGTAATAGTCAGCGGGAGTTCACCGATGCAAAATCGACCTGGGAATCCCCGGTCTGTAACATCGGCGAGCCCGGCGAGAATATGGTGCTCGGCGTGGGTTCGACGGACCGGCACGACCTGCGCTCACCCACCAGCAACTACGACGGCAGCTCCCACCGGCTCTTCGTTGACGTCATGGCTCCCGGCGACGGTATCTTCGGCCCCGCCTATTACAACCCGGAACTCCCAGATTTCTCTTCATACTTCACGACGAACTCCGGCACATCGTTCAGCGCCCCGATGGCCTCGGGACTGGCTGCGCTGCTACTGTCCAGGGAACCGGGACTTACGCCCTCGCAACTGATCGAACAACTTCGAACCGGCGCTGACAGCATCGACGCCCTTAATCCCGGCTTTGCCGGGAAACTCGGGGCGGGGCGGATCAACTGCGCTCGAACGCT
>PXBW01000063.1 GCA_003566775.1 candidate division WS1 bacterium | reverse complement strand
AGAGGTGCGGTTCTCGTACTACCGAACAAGCGCGGCGCGCCTGAGTTCCGCGTAGGCGCAGTCATGATTATCCCGGGCGCAAATTTACCTTGAGCGAATCGGCCTGCCGGGCGCGGGAGATGGCGGCCTCTGCGTCTGCAAGCGGGAACTCGTCGCTTACCAGCGGCCCGGTCTCGATGCGCCCGCCCGCCAGCAGCGCCAGGGCGCGCTCGTCGGTGAACGGGTTCGTGTACGCGCCCGCAATCGTGATCTCATCGCGGAAGATGCGCCGCGGATGCACGGGCACCTCGGTCCCCTCCGGGCAGACGCCGAACTGCAGCACGCGACCGCCCGGCCCGACGATCTCCGGCGCCAGTACCGCCGTCTCGGCGAGGCCCGCGGCCTCGAGCGCGAAGTCGGCGGGCCCGCCCAGTGCCTCGATGATCGCCTCGCGCGCGTCACCCGCGGAGGGATCGACGGTCCTGTCGGCTCCCATGCGCTCCACGAGCGCGCGCTTGCCCGCATCAGGCTCTGAGACCACGACTCGCGCGGCTCCGCTTAGCCGCACAAGCTGGGTCATGATCAGCCCGACCGTCCCGCCGCCGAGGATCGCCACGCGGTCACCGGGGCGCGGGGAGAGCACCTCCAACCCGTGCAGGCAACAGGAGATCGGCTCCATCAGTGCGGCATCACGCAGGCTCACACCCTCCGGCAACGGCAGGCACTTCTCCGCGGGCACCGCGCAAAGCTGCGCGAAGCCGCCCGGACGCGTCACACCGACCGCGTTCGCGGTCTCGCACAGGTGCGGCATGCCGCGCAGACAGGGCCGGCAGGTGTCACAGTAGATGTTGGGGTTGACCGCGACTCGGTCACCCTCGGACAGGTGCGTCACATCGTTCGCGTCCACCACCGTGCCCGCCATCTCGTGGCCGGGGATGATCGGGTAGCTGCCGTGATAGTCACCGTCGATGATGTGCAGGTCGGTGCCGCAGATGCCGCACGCGCCGACCTCGATAAGCACCTCACCCTCCTCGAGCAGGGGATCTGCTACTTCCATAAGTTCGAAGCGGCGGGGAGCCTCGACCTGCAGAGCAAGCATGAGTTCACCTCCGTGGTTTCAGAGCATCGGGATATGTTTCGCCACAGGTCTCGCAGCACCTGTCAGGTCGGTCGGTTCCGCAGCGCAGGCGGAAGAAGCTGTTACTTCGACTGCCTCGCAGGGAGGCATCAGTTGCACGAGTTTGCGTGAAGGAGAACGCTCTCGCTCATCGAAGTACCGTAAGACGCAATTTCTTTACGGGAGGTAGCGGCGTGGACCAGGAGACGATGTTGCATCATCTCGAGAAGCTTGCTCATGATCTGGGCATCGATGTGCGCTACGAGGCCGCCGCAGGCCGGGTGGGGATGGGGCGACTGCGCGACAGACGCCTGGCGGTCATCGACGCAAATCTGCGGATGAAGGATCGCATCGCCGCGCTCAGCACAATCCTCGCCGGCGAGGACACAAGCGAGGTCTTCGTGCCGCCCGCAGTGCGAAGGCGTATCGATGGAAGCTCTCCCTTGAGGGTCAGACCCGAGTTAGCTGCCGAGGAGAAGCGAGAAGAGGAAACGCGGGAGATTGAAAGCGGGGCAGCGGCGGATGCGCATACATCACCGGAGAAACCCAACTGCGACGACGCCGACCATTAAGCGGCCGACGCCGAGAGATGATCCGTCCGTGTCGCGCGAAAGTTCAGATGTCCTCGCCCACCACACAGACTTCCGCCTCGAGCATCACTGCGAACCTGTCATATACGAGTTCGCGCGTCGCGTCTATCAGCCCGATCACATCCGCAGCGGTTGCACCGCCGAGATTCAGCATGAAGTTGGCATGCTTGGAGGAGACGGAAGCGCGTCCCACGCACATTCCTTTCGCACCGGCTTCCTCGATGAGCCTTCCGGCGTAATCTCCCTCCGGTCGCTTGAAGATGCAGCCTGCGCTCGGGCTTGACACCGGTTGCTTTGCGCAGCGACGGCTTATCCTGTCACAGAGCGCCTCATGGATCTCGTCCGCGTCTCCCGGTTTGAGCCGCAGCCCCGCGCGGACCACCGCCACTCCCGCATCACGCAGGGCGCTGCAGCGGTAGCCGAAGCCGAGTCGCTCACATCTGACTCGCTTCAGAGTTCCATCGGGCGCGGCGACCTCCACCCACTCGGTCACATCGCCGATCTCACCACCATTGGCACCGGCGTTCATGATTAGCGCGCCGCCCAGTGTCCCCGGAATACCCGCTGCGAACTCGAAGCCAGACAGGCCCTCACCTGCCAGTCGATGGCAGATCGTCGCCAGTAACGCGCCGGCCTCAATGACCGCCTCCGTCCCATCGATCTCGATCTTGCTCATCTTGCCCGAGATGCTGATAACGAGTCCGCGTATGCCGCCGTCACGGACGATCAGGTTCGTTCCATTCCCGAGAATCAACGGTCTAATCCCGACGTCATTCGCGGCCGCGATGGCAGAACACAGCGCCTCGACGGTCGAGGGTATCGCGAATAGATCCGCCGGCCCCCCGATACCGAAGGACGTATGACGCGATAGCGGCTCGTTCTCTTTCAGAGTTAAGCCGGATATTGCTACAAGGCTTTGTGCGAGGCTTTCTGTGATGTCTATCTCGCTCTGTGTTGTCATGAGTGGGCTACGGTTGCTCGCTATCGTCGGTATTGTCGGCACTCGGCGCGGCCTCATCAGGCTTCTCATCGCCCTCCGGAAGCGGCGTGGCCCTCTCCGGAGCGAGTTGCTTTTCGGTCTCCTCCTGGCTCTGCTCCTCATCGGGGACGTCCGCTGCCTGCGGCTTCTCCTCCCCGGTATCGTCGGCCTCAGCCTGATCTTCCCCGGCCTGCGACTGGGCCATCGCTTCCTCGACTCTCGCCTTTGTCGCTTCACTTACCTCTGCCTCAGGCTCCTGCCCCTCCGCCCCCTCGTCATCCTCAGCCCTCTCTCGCGCGGTCGCTCGGGCTTCATCGATCGACTGCTTGGCATCCGAGGCAATTCTGTCGGCCTTCTCGCGCGCACTCTTCGTCAGTTCATCAGCCCGTTCTCGCGCCTGGCTCGCCCCGGTCTTCAGCTTCTCACCGCTCTCACCGAGCTTCACGCTAAGGTCTTCGTAGCCGCCTCTGAGACGCTCAGCCAGACTGCGGAAAGAGCCGCGCAGTCCTCCGGACTGTTCGATCCGCTTCGCAACTACTTCATGCGGCACGATCACGGTGTCCTCGCCGTGAACGATTCCCTCCAGTACCGGCAACGCCAGTACGCCCTCGGTCATATCCTTCAGCGCTCCACCGGTCACCTCGAAACGCACTACGCGGAATGATCCCTCGTCGATCGTGACCGGCCCGAGGCGTCCGAGTTGCGTGCCTCTGTTGGTCACCACCGCAGGAGGCTCCGAGAGCACCGACTTGCCGCGCTCAAGCTCATCGCTGAGCTCTTCACGCGACTTGATTCTGTCGCGTGCCGCAACCATTATCGCATCCGGGCCGATTACCTCGATGTCCTCGGCCAGCACGACTTGAAGCTCGGGGGTTCGGGCCAGCGTCACGCAAACCAGTTCTCCCCGCGCAAGGTCGATCAGAGCATCGGCAATCGTGCCCAGTCTCCTGCCCTCGCTGGTTGAAATGACCTGCAGGCCGATAAGTCCGGTCAACTCTCGCATATTCGGGCCTCCCTTCGACGCATCGGCTCACGCCTCGACAGAGTCGGGATCGGGTTCAGATGGATCATCGATATGCGCCAATAGCTTCCGCATATATTCCCTGAGGCCTTCTCCGTAGTTGGAGTCTGTCAGCATTGTCCTGAAGAAAGCTCGTGAGTAACTCTCGAAGTTGCCGACATCAAGCCGCCGCTCATCTTCGCGGAGGGGGACGCCGACACCTCTTTTCCCGTCAGCGATCATTGCGCGGATCGCGTCTGTGAGTTGAATCTCTCCACCGTGTCCAGGCTCGAGCGCATCGAGGTAATCAAAGATTGTGGGGGAGAAGACATACCGTGCTGCAACCGCGTATCTGCTCGGTGCGTTAGCCGGTCCCGGCTTCTCGACAATGTCCGCTATCTCGAAGAGGCCCTCATCGAGTGCTGCACCGGGTTTGATGATGCCGTAGCGACTCGTAGCTTCAAGACTGACATGCTGCAGAAGTATCGAGATGTCCGCCTCGTTGGTGGCATGGGCCTCGACCAGGCGCTTCATCGGTCCACCCAGTTCGCTGCCCTCCATCACGCAGTCACCGAGAAGCACTGCGAAATGCTCGGCTCCCGCAAACTCTGCACCGTACCTGATTGCGTCACCGAGACCGAGTCTCTCGCCCTGACGGGTGTAGTAAAGCTGCAAATTGGAGAGATCAACTGTGGAGGGCGCGTCTTCGGGGGCATCCTCCGGAGATAGTCCTGCCGCCGGGTCAAAGTGGTCCTCTATTGTGGCCTTGCCCGCCCCTGTCACGACCAGCATGTCGCTGATGCCGGCCACCGCAGCTTCCTCGACGACTCGGTGAATCACCGGACGGGTGCCGAGAGGAAGCATCTCCTTCGGCTGCGATTTCGTCACGGGGTAGAGTCTCGTCCCCATCCCCGCCGCCGGTACGATCGCTCTGGATATCTGCACGCCCTGCTCACTCCGAAGGGGGGCGATGGCGGCATTGCGCCATCAATCATAAGACCAACCGGCGAAGACACTTCCCGCCGCCCCCGCACCTGGAACTGAGAACCGTCACGATGAAAGGATCTCGCCGCAGACAAAAAGAAGTGGAGCCGACGGCCAGACTCGAACTGGCAACCTGCTGATTACGATTCAGCTGCTCTGCCAATTGAGCTACGTCGGCTCCCGGAACGGTCACTCTAAGAAGATCATGGATGGTGGCGAGGGCCAGAGTCGAACTGGCGACACCCGCATTTTCAGTGCGGTGCTCTACCGCCTGAGCTACCTCGCCACCCTGCGACGAATATGTCAAAGACCTTTGGATCCAACCTCGACGGGTCAGAAGGTCACGGTTACTGAGCCCTGCGTAAAGCTGGTGGGCGGAGCAGGACTTGAACCTGCGACCCCCTGCGTGTAAGGCAGGTGCTCTTGCCACTGAGCTATCCGCCCGCCAAAGCCGGAAGGTTCACATTTGCTGGTAGCCCCAACGGGAATCGAACCCGTGCCGCCGCCTTGAAAGAGCGGAGTCCTAACCACTAGACCATGGGGCCGCTCACCTGGTGAGCCGTGCAGGAATCGAACCTGCGGCCCTCGGATTAAAAGTCCGATGCTCTACCAACTGAGCTAACGGCTCAATAGCATACTAACGTACTCGGGCCTGCCTGTCAATTGCCCCCATCCGGTGCGAGGTCTATACTGCCTCTCATCGGTGTAATGTTCCTGAGAGAGGCACGATATACTCACCTGCACGACTTGCTCTCGAGCCGCTGGCTCCCGTTTCTGGCAGGGCTCGGCCGTCCACATGGGAGCTTACGGCCCGCGCATGCAATTTCGCTGGATGCGGCAGCGGTTCCTGATGCAATGGTGACCTGCGGTGTAAGCCGCATTATTCGCGACAGGTACGTGCATAGTAAGCTACCCCTTTTCGCCAGCAACTCGGAAGCGAAAGGCCATAATCCGCTCATCAGACAGGTCGCAACGTGAGTAGCTGCAGTTCGGCCTTCACCGATCTCGCCGTATCCACCGGCCGCGATCCTGCGAGACTGTTTGACTATAATGCCCGTCTCGCCTGACCTGTCTCACGCCTCTGCCTCCGGCGTCGCATCGAGGATTCTGTCCAGCGCATCGCGGCGGTACTCGCGCCATGTCTCCAGGCCGAACTCCTCCACGATATCCTCGATCGTCACGTCGTCCATCTCCGACGCCAGAGTGAACTTGCCCTCCGGATGTGTGATATTCAGCGCCACCCCGGCCTCGTACCCGTCACGTATCGCGTCCCACTGCTTCATGTTCCGGTTGTGATGAAAGCTCTCGCGATCAAAGTTCACGTCTGCGCTTGCGATCGGATACTGATAGCCGGTGCGGGCCAGCGGCGCACCTGTCATGTCAATGATTGAGTTGATCTGCCCGCGCCAGGAGGAGACCACGTAGAAGCCGAACTCCATCGCCCACCACTCGAGTTGCCGGCCCGCCCCGTACATTGATGGCCAGCAGACACACCTCGCTCCGTTCTCATGGAGCCGCTGTCCGACCTCAGGGTAGTTCATGTCGAAACAGATGGCGAAGCCGACGCGACCGAAGTCAGCCTCGAATGCAGGCGCGTCGGAGCCCGGCGTAATGCCCCTATCGAGTTCACCGCGCGTGGGTCGCATCTTGTGATAGACTCCTGCGACGTCACCTGTCCGGTCGATCAGTGCCGCGGCGTTGTAAAGCCGCCCGTCGCGCTCCTCTATCGTGGTCGCGGCCGCGTAGCAGTTGTTGCGACGGCAGGCCTCACCGACGGCGTCTGTGGTTGGGCCGGGGATCGGTTCGGCCCATTCCCCCCAGTCGTCGTCTCCGGTGAGATGCCGTTGAGCGAATATCTCGGGCATGCAGACGAGATCGGAACCGTCGCGGGCGGCACGGTCAATCATCTTCACCGCCTGGCGGCGGTTGGAGGCCTGCTGCTCCACGCCTTCGGCCTCCTTCTCGGGAGTCCATGAGACCGTGGTGAGTCGAGCGTAGCGGGCCATGACAGGGCACCTCACAGTTCACTGATGACATCAACGACACAGATTTCCTTTACCCCGAATTATTCATGTCCCCTTGGTGCGTGGGTGTTTGAGGTGTGCGGTGGAGCGGTTTGGCTCGACATCTTTCGGAACGCGGTTGAGATAGACAGTTTCGGCGAGTGGAGGCTTGATTGT
>PXBW01000111.1 GCA_003566775.1 candidate division WS1 bacterium | reverse complement strand
TGCGGTCGATGTTTCATCTGCTATCACCTCAACCACAGCTTACACAGACCATCACCCAATACCTCTTAATCTCACCGACCTTTCCCACTTTTTTCAGCAGTCAGATCATTGCGATCCTGGCGGCAATTCTATTCCCGGTGTTTGCTCGGGCGCGCGAGTCCGCGAGGGCGACGAGTTGTGCGAGCAATGTTAGGCAGATCGGTCTCGCTCTTCTGATGTATGCTCAGGACTATGATGAGAGATTCGCGCCCTATGAGACACGGCACGGGAGCACCAACAGGCGCGCGAGTGTATGGTACGACACCATCTTTCCGTACACTATGAATGAGGACATCTACGTCTGTCCTTCGGGTGACTACACCTGGTCGGGCCACGGCAGCTCAATCGGCGGTACTCGCAGCGCGTGGCCGTCGGGTACGGGCGTCTTCCGCGAGACCGTGCGAGCGAGCTATAGCGTCATCCGGCAGGGAAGCTCCAGTGATGACGATCGGGTTAATCCGGTTCCCTTCCCCGACAGCGGTCGACGGATGGCACAGTTTACGCGCCCCTCAGAGACCATTCTCGTCTTCGAAACCCGGACGGGCTACCTCGGTCATAAGTCCAGTGTGGGCTTCTACGAGGACAATACGCCTCGGCCAATGGAGGATAACGGGCGCGTCCGATCGATGATGTACCGACACAGTCTGCAGATGAACGTGGTGTACGCGGATGGGCACGTCAGGTCCATTCCACAACTGACCGATATCAACGCGCTCATGCCGTTCTGAGGACTGATGCGGTCAGAGCTGGCCCGCCTCACGTGGTCGGAGTGACAACGCCAATGCCGAGTAAGACGGGCCGGCGATCTCTCGCCGGCCCATATCACATTCGCGCTGTGCATCCCGAAGCTGCGTTATCAGACAAGCTGCTCCAGAAGCCGCACCTGCGCGTTCACGATCTGAGCGCCCGCCTCAGGCGCGAGCTTGCTTCCCCGGCAGAGGGTTGGCTCGTAGCCTCCCGTTTCTATGGCCGTTGGTGTGGGCACGTACCCGGCGTTACCATTCGCCAGGGAGACGTACATCGTGTTCTCGAACGGGCTGCGATCCTTGCAGTCGAGGCCGAATTCGCAGAACATCTGCCCGTTGCCCGAGGCGATCGCGAGATCTCCGATGCGCGCGGCGATCAACGGACAGGGTTCCTGCCCCACTTCCTCGATGTACCGGGCCAGCAGGACTCGCTCGCGGGCGAAGACGGCCTCCCGCGAATAATCACCTGAATCCGTCTCTCGCACCGTATCACGGTCACGCTCCAATTGTTCGGGTGATGGATGACGGAAGTCCGTGTGTATAGTCTCCACAACCGCCGAGATTTGCGGTGCGTCGGTGTAACGCATGTCGGCGAGGAGCTTCAGCGACTCGCCTGCGAGCGCCCTTCCCAGGCGCAGCACGCCCTCTGAGCCCTTCTGCGGGAGGTCAAGCTGCCTGTTGACCTGCGTGACATCGCCCATAGCGCCGTTGAGGAAGACCAGCGGCGCCCCTGTGGCCGCCTGCATTATCTCGCTCCACGCTCCGGGGTAGTCCGCTGAGAAGTTCGGGCCGCCCATGACGGTGACATGACAGGCGAAGTTACCGACGAAGCCAAGGGGGTTCCCGTCGAGGTCACGCGCCGCCAGCAGCAGCACCTCGGGGTCCTCCGGTCCCGCGCGCTCGACCACGTTCTCATCATCGGGATCGCAGTGGGTGCCCTGTGATCCATCCGAGAGCCACCAGCGCCGGTTCCACGCAAGCCCCTCTGCCGTCCCTCCTGCCCACCCAATTTCCGCGGGCAACGCGTTCTTCGCGGCCTCGGCAACGGCTGAAGCCACCTGTCGCACAATCTGCTCGCGGTAGTGCTCATCAGATGACGTACCCAGCACATCGTTGGCCGGACCGCCGCTGTGCGTGTGGCTCGCCGCGATGATGATCGCGTCGAAGGGGATCTCGCTGAGTTCGGCGGCCATCTCACGCGCCCGGGTCACGTCTTCAGTCTTCAGGGAGACCGCATCCACTCCCACCAGAGCGAGCGAATCGTCGTTAGTAAGGAATACTCCGGCCCGCACGCGCAGCGGGTCATGCACACCAATACCGGGCTTAGGCGCGAAGCCACCCGGAATCGCGGCTCCGACCGGCGGGTTGATCTCGGCAACATGGAATCCTGCGTGAAGCATGAACACTCACCTCGAGTGACGGCAGTGACGAGATAACAGCAGCAATCGACGTCGCACAGGTCCCTGCAGCTTCCGCAGTCAGGCGGATATCCGCGGACCTGCGCTCGAGAGCTTGCAGGATGGCATTCGCCCGTGACAGCGCCGTGACCTTCCGAACCGAAGGACTCGATTGTATAGGAGCAAAGTGATAATGTCGGGTTGGGGCAAAGTAGAAATGTCCTCCCGCTGCGAGTGATGGCCCGCGACGCGGTGAACATAGGGGACAGAGGACAGTTCCAGCCCTATCTGGCAAACGCCCGTAGCAGCGCCACCGAACTGGCGTCGATGCGACTCCTGTCCGATCCCCGACCGTCCGGACGGCTCACACGCGGCTGAACAGTAACGACGCCATCTTTCGCCACCTCAGAATCACCTGATCCTGCACCACCTCACGGCCTGTGCCGCGACGGAACACAGCGGCTCGTGGCGGGGCCAACTCGCGACAGGTGAATGCCGACGAATGCTTGCCTCCCGAGCCTCCTACCATGATGCTTCCATCCGGTTACCCGAGGCGGGGACGGCCCCGCCCGCTCGGGAGAAGTCTTCAGCCTGCTGCGCTTCCAGCGTCCTCGCTTGGGGGAACGGAGAGCGGAGATCGAGGGCGAAGACGGCCGGCAGACGCTCACTCAATGACCAATCGGGCAGGGCCGCCGTTTCGGGGCGAAAGAACCCGCTATTTCTGCTAAAGCGTTACATTTACCTCATGATCTGGTGAACGCAGGAGGATTATAACACAAGAATCATGCTCCGGGTGCATTAAGTATGGAGGGCAGTGCTTTCGATGATGCAGACAGTAGCGGCGCTAAGCGGTTTCGTTGGTGACTGAGTGTGGAGACATGCATATCGTGTGCCGGCTCGAATGCCGCGACTTTAGACTGAAACAAATGGACTTTCCACTTGTTAGAGGAACTACTAACGGGTATGCTGAAGTAAGTCCGTACCGGGGGAAAACGACCGGAGGTGCAACCACCGGACAGACCGGGTCGATCTGCGGATATTCATCATGGATCAGAATGTAAAGGACTTTATCGAAGAGACGGCGCAGGATCTTGTGGGGCTGGATGTCGCGCTGTTCTTCCAGGCGAATCCACGCGCCTTCGACACCGCCTCAGGGATCGCCCTGAGGACTCATCGACCGGTCGAGGAAGTTCAGCCTGCCCTCGACCGCATGGGCGAGAAGGGCTACCTTGAGGTACTCACTCGCGGAGATGGTCGCTACATGGTGTACGCCCTGTCCCCAGCCCCGGAGGTCTGGCGGATCCTATGTCACGTCAGTGAGGCCTACCACGAGGATCCCGAAGCACGCAGGGAGATCGTCCTTATGCTCGTACAGCGACGCATTCAGCAGCGCGGCGCCAGGCAGGATGCCGCCGGGGGAGGAAATGATGCTTGAGCTGGTAAGCACCGGAATCGCCGGCCTCGACGAGATACTCGACGGAGGACTGAGACGCGGTTCGTGCACTTTGCTGGAGGGCATCCCGGGAACCGGAAAGACCACCCTCGGGCTACGCTTTCTGCACCATGGGGCTCTGGATCACGCCGAACCGGGAATCGCGATCACCTTCGAGCAGTTCCCCGAGCAGATGATCGAGGACGCCGCGCAGTTCGGGTGGGATCTCGCCGCGCTGGAAGCCGAGGACCTCATGCGCATAATGTGCACCTCGCCGGACGTCTTTCTCGACCAGCTCAGCGAGGTCGGAGGTGTGGTAGATCGGCTCGTCTCCGAGATGGGGACGCAGCGGGTGCTCATAGACAGCGCGTCCCATCTCGCGCAGATCAGCGAGAACTCGCGCGATCTCAGGAGCCTCTTTTACAGCATGATCAACGGGCTAAAGCGGGCCGGACTCACCACGATCGTGACGAAAGAGCTTGAGAGCGCTGAGATGGACTCGATACCATTCGAGGAATACCTTTGTGACACGGTGATTCGCCTGGATAACCGCATTATCGGTGGCTTCCGTCGTCGCCGCTTCATCGAAGTAGTGAAGTCGCGCGGCCAGGCGCACCGATCCGGTCGTCACGGCTTCGACCTCCGGGAATATGGTCCCGTAGTCTTCCCCCGATTCGAGCCGCAGCCGCACTCAGCGGATGAGAGCTGTCCGGCGCGGAGGGCCTCCACCGGGGTTGATGGCCTCGATCGCCTCCTGAGAAACGGTCTGCTTGAGGGTAGCGCCACTCTGGTCGCGGGCAGCGCCGGAGTCGGGAAGACCACCCTCGGGCTTCAGTTTATCTGCCGCGGAGCGGAACTCGGCGAACCCGGCATTTACGTCACCTTCGAGGAAGCACCCGCGAAGCTCACCTGCCAGGCGGACTCATTCGGACTGGACATGACCGGCTATCAAGCTGATGATCTGATCACCGTGATACACGAGTTCCCGACGACAGTCCGATTCCAGGAACTGCTGCTGGACATCCAAGAGACGATCGAGCGCACTGGAGCGCGCAGACTCGTATTCGACAGTCTGACAGATCTCGATCTCGCCTTCGGGGACGGGGAATCGGTCCGCGAGGGTGTGTACGAGCTTGTCAGCATGCTCAACAGCCACGGTATGACCAGCATCGTGATAACCGAGGTCCCGGAGCTTTTCGGGCAGACCTACGTTTCGAGCGAGCACCTGTCCATCATCGTGGATGGCATTGTCCTGATGAAGTACCTCGAACTGGAGAGTGAGGTTCAGCGTGCCCTGTCGGTGCTGAAGATGCGCGGTTCAGGCCATGACACGGGAATCTGGCGCTATGTCATCGAGGGTGACGGGATCGAGGTGCTCAATCGCTTCGAGGGTGCGGAGGGACTGATGGCCGGCACGGCGCGTACCACCACCATCGCGCTCTCGGTACGCAGTTTCAACGAATTCGATGAACACCTCAATGCCGAACTCATGGGCCGATTCTCGCAGATGCATCCGAATATACAGACCGTCTCGCTCAACTTGCCGTACAATCCTGACGAGGCGCTCGATACGGTTCGCACTGCTTTACGTGCCGACAGCACCCACCTGTCCGCCGCTCCGCTCTGCATGTACTGGACTCCGGATGTCGTAGCTTCGGACAGGTTACGCGAAGTTAACGACCTGCTCACGCCGGAGGAGCGCGAGGCGCATATGCCGGCGATCGTGGAGCCCGCGATGCGTGACGGCCATCTCTATGGCGTGCCTGCCATCGCGCTGTGTGGGACCCTTCTCTACCGCCGCGATCTGCTGGAGAAGCACGGCTTCGATGCCGCACCGGCAACATGGGATGAGTTGATCGAACAGGCCACTAAGATTACCACCGACGAGAGCGACGAACTGACCGGTTTCCAGTTCCCGGGCTATCTCTACGAGGGTCTTACCAGTACATTTCTCACCAACCTGTGGAGCAACGGCGGTGCGGTGGTGCGGGAGGACGGCACCTGCGGCATACACAGCAGGGAGGCGCTGGAGGCCGTGCATTTCATGCGCGCGCTCATCCATGAATACAGCATCTCCCCCACCTCGGTAACCAGCTATGCCGGAGGAATGGAGCCGCAGGATGACTTCGTCGAGGGCCGCACAGTATTTCTATATATGCTGCCAAGCGTGCTGCAGGAGATCAACCGGCCGGAGTCGCCGTTGCAGGGACGCGTCGGTGTTGCGGGGCCGCCCCGTGGTCCGTTGGGCCGGCGCGGCTACACCTACCTTGGCGGCTGGCACTTCGGTATCCCGGTGAATGCCCGCGCGCCCGGTGCCGCCGCCGACTTCATCCGCTTCATGACCTCACCCGAGGTGCAGAAGGAGCGCGCGATGCGCGGTGGGCCGCTGCCCACCCTGACCTCGCTTTACCGTGACCCGGAGGTGCTGGCCTTCAACCCGCATTATCCGACACTGCATGAGCTTCTGACCAGCGCGCGCAAGCGGCACGAGATACCCCAATACCTCAAAGTATCGCGCCAGATTCAGCAGCATCTGCATCCGGTTCTGACCGACGAAGCATCACCCGAAGATGCAGTTGAAGCGCTGCACGAGGTCGTTGCCGAACTGGTGGAGCAATAGGAGCGCGCGACTGGGAACCCCGTCCAACCCGGGATGGTCTAACAGGTCAGTGTAAGCGATTGCCGCCCATGGGAGTTGATTCCATGCGCTACCTCGTTGCGGCACTGCTTCCCGTGATCTTCATCGCCGGCTGCACCCAAGTCGCCGATGACAGCGTCGCGCCCGCCATCCAACTCGCGCAGACCGGAGGGGCTCTCCCTGCAGCCGCGCAGGCCGCCCCCGAAGAGATCGTCACCCGTGTCATCGCCAACCCCACGGACATGCAGTTCAGCGCAGATGGCAGCCGATTGCTCATCCGTGAGGGGCAGAGAACGCTGGCGATATGGGATGCGCGCGAGCGGGAGCCTATCAGCGTGCGACGTCTCCCCGACCGCGCTCAACTTGCGGCCCGTTCAAGGGACGGTGCCATCGCATTGAGCCTGCCAGGCCGCCAGTGGAGGATCGGCACCTGGAACGCGGATGAGTACCTTCACGAGTTTGAGCTTCCGCCTGATCACAGGATCGTCGCCCTTTCCGACGACGGCGCCACGGTGGTGGTTGATGCTGGTCGTGAGGGCGGCTACCTGATGCGCACGTCCGACCGCGCGAAGCTTTTCAGCCTGCCC
>PXBW01000001.1 GCA_003566775.1 candidate division WS1 bacterium | reverse complement strand
TGGTCGATGCGCCCACAATTGTGACACTCCCCGCATGAGTCGACCTCCGCGGGAGAGGGATTATCCGGGACGCGCTCACAGTTGACGGCCTTCGCGACTTCCCGCGCCAGCAGCGTCTTCCCCAGGTTCGGCGGCCCGACGAACAGGTACGCGTTCGGAAGGCGTTCCGCGGCGACCGCATGGCGCAACGCCTCGATCTGTTGTTCGTGTCCGATGACATCAGTAAGAGACATGGTCATGACAGTTTCGCACTCCGTCCCCCGAAGACCTGCCTGCAGCGCAGGGCAAACGAGAAGAATGCGCACCTCTCGTCAGCAGATCCCCTGTCGACGGCTTCGGCAGCCGAAGAGGAAGGATTTTGCGCCGAAGGCGGCGAAAGAGCGCCTCGCGCAAGCAACTAACGACCGGCGGCACGGCAGTCCTGCGCGCCGCCTTCGGAGGTATGACTGGATGAAACTGGGTGTGTACTCAATCGTTCTGCCCGACTATCGCCGCAATGACGCCGCCGCGAAGGTGGCAGAGATCGGCTACTCCGGAATCGAGTGGACGGTCGGCTACGAGGACCGTGTCTTCGACTCCGGCGAGCAGTGGCATGTAAGCCTGGAGAACCTCGAGGAGGACGCGCCACGGGCCCGCGAGGTCGCCGAGAATCACGGCCTCGACATCCCCTCACTGGGCACAAGCTCCGACACAGGTGATTTCGAGAAGATCGAGCGTCTCATGAACGGCGCCGTCGCGATGGGCGCGCCCATGCTGCGCATCGGCTCCGCCCGCTACGACGGCTCCACGCACTATGACGAGCTTCTTGAGATGGTTATCGAGAACTACCGCACCATTGAGAAGATGGCCGCCGATCACGGGGTGAAGGCGCTGATCGAGCTTCACGCCAACACCATCTGCCCCTCGGCCTCGGCGGGCATGCGTATCCTCGAGCAGTTCGACCCCGACTACGTCGGCGCGATCCTCGACCCTGGCAACATGGTCATCGAGGGCATGGAGCGGTGGCGCATGGGGATCGAAATACTCGGCCCCTACCTCGCCCACGTGCATGCCAAGAATATGCGCTGGGAGCAGGACGACGACGGCGCGTGGGAGTGGGACAACGCATCACTGGAGGGCGGCCTCGCCGACTTCGAGGAGATCATCGCCACCCTGAATGAGTACGGGTATGACGGGTACATCTGCCTCGAGGACTTCCGCGGCGGCTACTGCACCGCTCCCGAGGGCATCACTACAGAAGAGAAGCTGGTCGAGGCGTACGACTACCTCTCCGGGCTATTGAGCGGATAGCCGGTGAGGGGTGGGATACCGATACGGACAGGGTAAGAATGACACTGTCGCCTCGCATGATCAACCGGACTGTCATCACCGTTCTTCTGTTAGCGGCGCTGCTGACGGTTCTGCTCGTCATGCAGTCCGCTAACTACCTCCTGTTTCACGGGTTCATTGAAGTCTTCAGCATCGTTGTCGCCGCCGCGGTGTTCATGCTCGCGTGGAACTCGCGCCATTACGCCGAAAGCGACTTCCTCCTCTGGATCGGCATCGGATTTCTGTTCATCGCCACGATCGACCTGCTGCACACTCTGGCGTTTCCGGGAATGGACGTGTTCCCCGAAGGCGGCACCAACCTGGCCACGCAACTGTGGATCGGCGCGCGCTACCTGCACGCATTCACATTCCTTCTGGCACCACTGTTCTTCGATCGCAAGCTACCCGTGGTACCGGTCTTCACCGGCTTCGCTGTCGTCACGGCGCTGTTTCTGCTGTCGATCTTCGCCTGGGATGTCTTTCCCCGCACCTGGGACGAGGCGGCGAGCCGACTGACTCCATTCAAGGTCACCTCCGAATACGTAATCGGCGGGGTGCTGTTGGTCGCCGCGGGCTGGATACTGGCCTGGCGGGACCGGTTGCATCCAGAGATTGTCACGCTGCTGGTCGGCTCAACTGTCGCAATGTTTGCGGCCGGAGTATCCTTCACGTTGTACACCGATCCGCATGGTCCCCTGAATGCGATAGGCCACCTGCTCAAACTGATCGCCTTCTATCTGATATACAAGGCGGTGGTGGAGAGCGGAGTTCGTCGGCCTCATGCGGTACTCTACCACGACCTCAAGCGGCGAGAGGAAGAGCTTGAGCGCTCGGAGCTAGAGCTTCAGGCGCTCAACGAGACGCTGGAAGATCGCGTCGCCGAGCGCACGGAGCAGGTGCGGGCACTGGCGCGCGAGCTTGAGACCGCCGAACGCCGGGAGCGCGAGCGCCTCGCTTCTATCCTCCATGATGATCTCCAACAGACGCTGGCGGCGGCCAGGATGCGTATCATGATGGTCATCCAGTCGCCCGAGAAAGCCGAGGAACTCCTCGAGACCGCTGATGATCAACTCAGTGAGGCGATAGAGACCAGTCGCAGCCTCTCAGTGGAGATAAGTCCGGTGATCGTCCGCGAACGGGGGCTGGAGATGGCCCTCCACTGGCTCAGAGAGCACATGCAGCAGCTTCATGCGCTCGACGTGGATCTGGAGATGAACGGTAACGTCGATCTCGGCGATTCCGATGACGAAGCACTGGTCTTCCGGCTGATCCGCGAATTACTCTTCAATGTCGTGAAGCACGCGGGGGTAGATCAAGCATCGGTCAGCGTCAGCATAGAAGACGGGGATGTGCTTAGAGTCACGGTAGGTGATGATGGCAGAGGCTTCGAACCCGATGAGATCCTGGCCGCAGGCGGCGCGGGCTTCGGGCTCGCAACCATCCGCAGCCGCCTCGAGTTGATGGGAGGGCACTGCCAGATCTGCAGCCGACCCGGTGAGGGCAGTCGGATCACGATAGTGTTCCCGCGGCGGCATGGCGAAGAGTGACGCTATCTCTCGGCTCCGTGCCGCAATGCCACGTCCAGTTCACGCCCTGCCACCTCCCCGGTTCGGTCAGACGCCGATGGGCTTACCACTGTCGATGTCGAAGTGCGTCACCGCACCATCCTGCCACGCGGCGCAACTCTTCGCCTGCCCTTCCGAAGCGTAGGTCACCGTTCCCGGATTCACGTGCAGCAGGTCACCGTGATCGGTAAGCGATGGAGTGTGCAGATGCCCGGTCAGCAGCAGGTCGATGCGCCATCGCTGCGCCAATGGCACAAGCTCGTCGGGTGACTGGATATGCCCGTGCGCGGCGAGGATGCGCAGCCCCTCCACCTGTGCGAAGACATACGGGCTCTGCAGCGGCACATCCAGCACGAGTTGATCGACGTCCGAGTCACCGTTGCCGCGCGCGATCAGCACCGGGACCTCGCACTCGTTGATGCGCGTGGCCAGCACCTGTGGATCGTACGCCTCCGCCGGGGCGAACTTCGGCCCGTGGTAGAGCACATCGCCGCAGTGTACGATCAGGTCGCTACCGCCCAGCGCGACCTCCATCGCCCCGTCCCAGCCTGCGACATTCCCGTGCGTATCCGCAATGATCCCGATCTTCATCGTCACTCTTCCTTCCTCAGGGCTACTGACCCCTCACCTCGATCTGCTGCTCCTGCACCACCGCACCGTCGGCGCCGAGTCGCTCGACCTTGATGCGGTAAGAGCGAGACATGCCCGACAGCGGCGGGCGCATGTCAAGCTCCTCGGTGGCCCAGTTCCCGGCGTCATCCGCGGTAAGCTCCTTCTCGTAAAGTGTCGCGTAACCCTCCACGAGTACGCGGTACCAGTAGTCTGTCGTGACGCGGACGCGACTGCGCGGAGGCGCCGTGCCCCTGATCGTGAGGTTGCGCGTTATCTTCTGACCGGCTCCCGGGTGCGTGATCGCAAGCGGCACGGCCTGTGCGCGCCCGCCGGTGGGCTCTGTCACCGGCCTGCCACCGATGGTGAATGACTGACTGCCGAGGACCGTGTCCCCCACCATGACCGTCACCGTGTAGTCCCCATTCGGCAGGTTCTGGCCGTCGTCGGTGCGCAGCGTGAATGTATGCGTCCCGGTGCCACCGATCGTACCCCTGCCGCGGGCAAGCTCGTTGCCGTTGAGGCTCCAGATCGCGATAGCCGTGCTGTTCGGCGGAAGGTTCTGGTAGTTGACGCCGCCGGTGACAGTGCTGGTGTTCTGGAAGTGATTGCCCACTCCCGTGACCGCGTCTCCATCCGTCCCCGTCCCTACCACCATCCCGCCGGTGCCTGATGGCGCAGGGGGCGCAGGGTGAGTGGCCGTCGGCGGCGGGAGCGGAACCTGTGGCGTGGTCGGCGCGGGCTGTGTACCTGCACCGGCGGTGGGCTGCCCCGGTGGCGGCAAACTCCCCGTCGAGACGTACTGCGCCCAGGTGTCGCCACCGGCCTCGATCGCGTGGTGGAGACGGTCGAACTCCACCTCCTCCGGACCCTCCTGATAGCCCAGTTCGCGCTGCCTGAGGTCCACGTAGTCGCGCCAGGCCTGGTCGCCGCCCGCGAGTGCCGTGCGCATCCGGGCAAGCTCCTGCCCGGCGGGCGTCTGCTCGTAGCCAAGCTCGCGCAGCGTCCGCTCAACCTCCTCGCGCCACTCGGCATCCGCGCGGTCTCTCTCGGCCTCGGCCATCTGCGAATCTGCCTCCATATGGCCGGTGACCAACAGGGAGGCGCTGCGGAATCCCTGGCCGGGAAGGGGCACCGAAAAGCGGATATGGAATCCGGTTGACCGCGGCAGCGCGAAATCCGTGTTCTCTGGAACCTGGAGACTCACACTGAAGTCGCGCGTTCCGGGCGGGTGGAAATCGAAGCTCTCCGCAGGTAAGGAATGCTCCCCCGCGCTTATGTGAACGGTCGCCGTCGTGCTGCCCGGGGAGTCGAATGGGGCCGAGAATGTACCTGAGATGGTGACGGTGCCGGGAGCCATGGACACGACGTAGCTGCGCCGCAGGCTGTCCATGTGTCTATGGTCCTCGTACTCCCCAAGCGTCATGCCGTTCACTGTGTAGCTGATTGCCACGCCCGCGGCCGGCCCGTCCTCGATGGAGATGCTTCGTCTGTCGCCGTCTGCTGCCCCTTGCATGTCAACACCTGAAGCGGCGAGCCGACTGTCAATCCACGGTTCGATACGACCGAACCATCGCTGCAGCCACCCACGCGCGCGGTACGAGCGAGACTGCAGGTAATCGACCAGCTTCTGCCCGTCATCCCCAACAGGTCTGTCCACCGGTATGAGGCCCCGCGCGTGGGCCTCGGCGAGCATGGTACGCTGCGCCAGATTCATGTTCTGGGACGGCTGTTCGCGCAGGTAGCGCAGGAAGGCCGCCCAGAACTCGTTCGGCACCGGGGCCTCGGGCCAGCGACGATTCTTCTGCATCCAACGAATCATCGCCTGCTCGGCGGACGAAAGCTCCTGCCCTCGCGCTCGCTTCGCCCGCACATAATCGAAGAACCGCTGTTGCTCCGAAGTCATCCCGCGGTAGCGGTAGCCGGGCCGATTGTTGTTACTCCAGTCATACGTGTCGGGGTCCGGTATGATGCTCGACCACGGCCCCTGTGCTTCAACGCTCGCGGCACACAGCACCAGCAGCACAAGACCACAGAGCTTGCGCATCTCTCACTCCTTGCGTATCACTCAGATGTCGGCAGAGGATCGGTGGCAGGTCCAATCTGCCACTCGCCACTCTCAACCGAGAGTGTGAAGACACTAACACAGACATCCTCACAGTTCTCCATTCGCATCCGCACGGTAGAAAAGTTACAGCCTCGCTACCATCAGCGTCGCGAATGCGACCCTCGCAAAAGGGGCGAGGCCGCCCGTAATCGGACGGCCTCAATCTATTGCCCATTGTCTTCAGGTGATGGTGCTGATCTCTACCCCTGCGCGCCTCCGACCGTGAAGGTCTTCCGCCCGATGATTGTGTCCCCGGCGACGATCGTGAGGGTGTAGTTGCCCGGTGGCAGGTCGCGACCCTCCTGCATCGCAATGGAGAATGAGACCCAGCCGGTGCCGCCAATGGGGCGCTCACCGCGTGCGAGTTCGTTGCCGTCTCGCTCCCAGATCGCCACGGCGACGATGCCGTCGGGCTTATCCTCATAGTGCAGGACGCCGGTGATTCCGTCCGTGCGGTCGAAGTGATTCGCGGCCCCGGTGACCCTGCCACCTTCACCGCCGGTGCCGACCTGCAGTCCGCCGATGTCACCCGGCATGTCCGCTGGTTGCGGATCGGCGGGAGTGGGACGCTGCGCGGTCTCCTCGGGAGGCAACGGCGGCCGGGATGGCGGCGCGTCCGCGTCCCCGGTGCGGACGTAGTTGTCCCAGACATCGCCACCCGCGGCCAGCGCCTGCTCCAGCCGGTCGAAATCCCTCTCTGCTTCGGTCTCCTGCGCGGCAAGTTCGCGGTGGCGCTCATCCACGTACTCCTGCCATGCCGCGGCACCGCCCCGCGCGGCCTCCTGCATGCGGGCGACCTCCCGGCCGGCGGGCGACTGCTGGTAGCCAAGTTCGCGCAGAGTGCGCTCGACCTCGGCGCGCCACTCGGCATCGGCGGCCGCTCTCCGGGCTTCACCGGCATCGGCGCACTCCTCCAGGTTGCCCCCGACCTGCAGGCCGCGACTTACCTGCGTTGATCCCGCACCGGCCGTCGAGAACCTTCCGGTCAGCCGTATGACGAACTGTGGTGTCGGGAAGGTCAGATTCGCACCCTCCGGCACGTCGATCGATACCTCGAAACTCTGGCTGCCGGGTGACACGATGGTCCAGTCCTCATCGGCGGACGCATTGCCTGCCCGTACTAACACTCGAAGTGTGGCCTCCCAGCCACTCTGCATCGACGCCGAACCTGATATCGTGATTCTGCCCGGCGCCACGGTCCCGGTATAGTTGCGTCTGGTGGTGAAGCCCTCGACGTCCTCGAACTCGCCGAGTTGTATCCCCGACACATTGTAGGTTATGCGCATTCCATTGAAATCTCCATCGGTGGGAAAGATGCCCCCTCCTC
>PXBW01000356.1 GCA_003566775.1 candidate division WS1 bacterium | reverse complement strand
CGCTCCCGTCCCTGCAGCACTGGGACCTTCGGACCGCGCAGCGTCCGCAGTTTCTCAGTTGCAACTCGCTGACGACACAGCGGAGAATCCGCGAGGCCTGGGGGCGCGAGGCAATGGTGATACATCCACCGGTCAACACGGAGCACTTTCAGCCACTCGAAGAGGGGCCCGAGGACTACTATCTCGTTGTCTGCACACTTAACCCGTACAAGCGCGTGGATCTCGCTGTAGAGGCCCTGAACCACCTTGGCCGGCCACTCGTCATAATAGGTGATGGGCCGCAGTACGAGCGGCTACAGGAGATTGCCGGAGATAACGTCAGCTTTGCCGGCAAGGTGCCCGACGACGAAATAGCCGGTTATTACGCACGTTGTCGGGCGTTTATCATGCCTCAGGAGGAGGACTTCGGCATCGCGCCGCTTGAGGCAGAGGCGTGCGGACGACCGGTGATCGCGTATCGGGCCGGGGGTGCGCTTGAGACCGTCATCGACGGCGTCACAGGGGTCTTCTTCGACGAGCAGACTCCCGAGGCGTTGATCGATGCGATCGAGCGCTTCGAATACGGCGAGTTCGATCCGGCGGTCTGCCGCGAAAACGCCCTGCGGTTCAGTGTCGATCGATTCAAGCAGAGATTCAGCGATTATGTTGAAGCATGCAAGTGCTCGCATTTTGCCCATAACTAAGAATTTCTCGCGTGACCCGGGGCATCGAGTCACGCAAAGCAAGAGGGGTCATTCATGTCAATTGTAAAGATGCGAAAGATGGTCCGCAAGCAGCTCAAGGTGCGGCTTTTCGGTCGCAAGATCGAACTGGGATCACCGATGGCGATCGTATTCTGGATCTTCGTTGTCATCTTCCTGGTCGGGACTTACTACATGTACGGTCCGGGCGGTGGCGGCGGTGGGGCAGGAGCCCAGCATCCGGAGCGCACCGTTTCACCGGTGGTCGCGGTCGTTGACGGCCAGCGCATCACCCGTAACGAGTACGAGATGCGCGTGTACTACGCATCGCAGTCCCAGGGTGCGGACATCGCGCAGATGCCGCAGATCAAGAAGAGCACCATTGATGGTCTGATCATGCGCGAGTTGCTCCTCAATGCGGCCCGTGCGGAGGGCATCCGGGTGAGCAGCGCGGACGTAGAGCAGTACAAGGACGAGATCATCGAGGAGATGATGGCACACCAGTACTCGGATCGGCGCACACTGCGGGCGATTCTCGAGGAAGAGGACATGTCGCTCGAAGAGTTTGAGGAGAGGCTCCGATTGGAGCGTCTGCCTGATGAAGATGCGCTGCGCGCCGAACTGCTCATCGAGATGCTCGAAGAGCGTGTGAAGCAGGCAGTCGATGTAACGGACGAGGATGTGCGGGATAGCTTCGCAGAGGTAACAGCACGTCATATCCTCATCGACCCTCAGGAGATGATGCACGCAGAAGCCGGCCTCGATGATGCGCTCAATGAGAACTCGGAGGAGACCGGGGAACAACCGATGACGCTCGAAGAGGCCGAAGCTCAAGCCCGCGAATTGCTTCTGAGTCTGAAACAGCAGATCGAGGCGGGCGAAGACTTCGCTACACTGGCACTGCAGCACTCGACCTGCCCGAGCGCGGAACAGGGTGGCGACCTTGGCACATTCGGTCCCGGCCAGATGGTGCCGGAGTTCGAGGAGGTAGCCTTCGACCTGGAGCCGGGCGAACTCTCCGACGTGGTGGAGACACAGTTCGGCCTCCATCTGATCATGGTCGAGGATGTCCAGCACGATGTGCCCGAGGACGAGGACGAGCTTGCGATGCAGAAGGAAGAGTTGCTTCGCGAGCGTCGGGAGCAGGCCTGGGAACAGTATCAGCAGCAACTGCATGCTAATGCGTCCATCGAGATGGTCGATCCCGAGTTGACGGCGTATCAGTTGCTTGAGGAGGACCATGAGAGGAATCTCGCGCAGGCAATCCAACTGCTTGCAGAAGCCACTGAGAGTGATCCCTGGAATACCTCCGCTCCGTTCCAGCTCGCGATGCTGCTTGAGAGCGCAGGTCAGACGCATGAGGCAATCGAGGTGCTTGAGACGCTGGTAGCCTCGCGCGAGGGCGCGACCTCGGCCCCGGCCCATCTGCAGTTGGCGACACTGTTGCACGAAGCCGGGCGCGATGATGAGGCTATCGAGGCCGCGAGGACCGCTTCCGAGCATGCTCAGGGCTTCGACTTCAACAACTACTTCCTGCATATGCAGGCGAAGGAGCTCTTTCAGGAACTCGGCAGGCCCGATCTCGCCGAGCGCGAGCAGGAATGGCTTGATGAGTACAATGAGAGCATGGGCGGCGGCATGGGCGCCCCCGGTGGACTGCAGATTGACCCACAGGACCTGCAGATCGAGCCGTAAAGGATGTTGATCACCTCACGATGGCACGCTTCGAGCTTGACTGGGTAAAGGTAAGCGAAAGGGCCGCGGGCTTCGTCCGAGAACAGATGTCCGCGGCCCGGCGTAATCATGCGGTGATCGGGCTATCAGGAGGCATCGACTCCGCGGTCTCAGCCTTCATCGTAGCGAGAGCGCTCGGTCCGGAGAGGTTGACGGCATTCATCCTGCCCTATCGCACCTCACACTCAAGCTCTCTTGCCGATGCCCGACTGGTTGCTGAGAAGCTGGGCATAGCCTATGAGATCATCGATATCTCCGGGATGGTCGATGCCTACTTCGAACGTTATCCGGATGCAGACAGACTGCGTCGCGCCAACATGATGGCGCGACAGCGCATGGCAGTGCTATACGATCAATCTGAGCGCCTGGACGCCCTCGTCATTGGCACGGGCAATCGAACCGAGGCGCTACTTGGGTACACCACTCTTTGGGGGGACATGGCGTGCGCCTTCAATCCGGTGGGCGATCTGTACAAGACACAGATTCGCGCACTCGCCCGGTATCTCGATGTGCCACCGCCGATTATAGAGAAGGCCCCGACCGCCGATCTCTGGGCCGGGCAGACGGATGAGAATGAGTTGGGCTTTACCTACGAAGTCGCCGACCTGATACTCGAGGGCCTCGTTGACCGGGGGCTCACAGGCGAGCAACTGGTGGCGGAGGGCTTCGACGAAGAGGTTGTGCGCCGTGTGGCCGGAATGGTGAGCAACAGCGAGTTCAAGCGGCGCATGCCCCCCGTTCCACCGTTGCGCGACGTCACACAGCAAGCGTAAGCTGGAACCCACGTTTGCAGCAGCAGACCCCGCGGAGGCGTATCGTATGCCCGGCACTCTCTACGTTGTCGCGACCCCGATCGGGAACCTTGAGGACATCACCGAGCGTGCCTGCAGAGTGCTTGATGAGGTCGATCTTGTGCTGGCCGAGGACACCCGCCGTGTTGCGAAGCTACTCGGGAGGCTCGGGATATCCACCTCAGTCGATAGCTATCACGGCGACACCGCCCCCGCAAAGAGGTCGCGTCTGGTCGAGCGGATCGTGGATGGCGCGAGCATGGCCTTAGCCTCGGATGCCGGAACCCCGGTAGTCTCAGACCCCGGCGTGCAACTGGTGGCTGACGTGATCGACACGGGTGCAGAGGTCGTCGCCGTGCCGGGGCCGTCAGCGGTCACCGCGGCGCTGAGCGTGTCCGGCCTCAGCGCAGATCGCTTCGAGTTTGCCGGTTACGCGCCTCGTCGTCGGGCCCAGCGTCGCGAATTCCTCAGCATTATCGCGAAATCACCGGTCACCAGCGTCTTCTACGAGGCACCGCATCGCCTGCTCGACTGCCTCGAAGATCTCGAGAGTGTAGCCGGGGGCGAGCAATCGATAGTCATCTGCCGCGAACTCACCAAGCTGCATGAGGAGACACTCCATCTCAACGTCGCCGAGGCTCTCAACCACTTTCGGCGAAACGAACCTCGTGGCGAGTTCACACTCGTGCTGCCCGCCGGTGAGGGGGATTCGGGGGAGGCCGGCCCCAGCGAGGAGAGAGTGCGCAAGGCCGCTCGTACGCTCCTGGAGATCGGTGTCGGTACTGGTGACGCGGCCCGTCTTCTGAACGAACTGACGGGCCGCGCGAAGAACGAGATGTATCAACTGCTCCTTGATCTGCGCGAGAATCAGTAGGCGATCAGTTGGGCCGGTCCCTGCTCCTCAATGGTGATCAGCGATGACAGCCTCGGCATCTGCAGCACCTGAGTGCTTGGTGTTTCGTCGACACGGGCCGTCAGAGCCAGCAGATTTCCGACCGGCGCCACCGAAATCGCGATCTGCTCGATGTCACGATATTCCGTCATCGGCATCGCGCTTGCGCTCCAGTCAACACGGAGGATCGAGACGAGTCCTTCCCCATCATCGAGTGCGGCAACGACGTAGCGGTCATCATACGGGGCAGTGACAGCACGGATCCGAGGCGCGGTCGCCAGCCTGACTACGTCCGGCTGTCCGGGGATAAGTGTGGACAACTGCTGTGCCCCGTCTTCCGTGGCATGTGCGACGAGCAGAGCGCGAGTGCGCGGGATGCGGCCCAGCACCTCGTACTCTCCCAACTGCTTTGTCTCACCCTCAGTAGTAACGTAGAAGCTCTGCGGTCCCTCGGAAGTCACGACACTGACAGCAACGCCGTCGTCGGTCCACGCGAGGCTTGCAGGAGTTCTTCTGTCCGCCTGAACTCCCGGAAGCTCCACCCGCACCTGATCGTCCGGTCCCCAGGGGTACCGACGGATCTGCAGTATCGGCCTGCGCTCCTGCACACTTGAAAGCTCCCATGAGGCTACATAGTGACCATCGGGTCGAATCGCAATGTCGGTGAAATCGAAGGCGGTCGCGAGTTCGGTCCGCTCGCCATCGGCATCCATCAACTCGAGAGAATGCGCGGAGCGCGAGCGGCGAGTCTTGAGCAGCACCGTTTCCCCATCGGGCGTCGCGGTGAAGGACGAGATGAACTCAGCCACAGTCTCCGATTCCTGTGTGTGAGGGTCGATACGCTGCAGATGGTGGCGGTTGTTGCCATCGGTCTGCTCGGCTTCCTGCAATGCAAGGAGGAAGGGACGTGCGTCTTCATCCCAGACGAGTCCGGCGTAGTTCACGCGACCGCCACCTTCGTGGTATGCGAAGGTCCTGTCATCGACGCTGAGCAGGATTCGGTGGCCCTCCACTATCGCCTGTGTGTACATCATTCCCGGTTCCGGCAGGCCGAGTGCACCATCGGGCCACTGCACTTCCTCTACCTCAACGACGCTTATCTCACCGGGGCTTCGGTGCTGTCGCGCCGCGAGATCATCGATGGCCTGCTGCACGACTTCGGGATGCTCTGGCGGCGCGACCGCCACCGGATCGACGGCGATTCGAGTGCCGTCCGGTGCGACGATTCTTCCCTCGCGGTCGGCGTGATATGCTTCGATCCCGCCCTCGAACTCAAGCATAATCAGATAGCCGGGGGTCTCCACCTGAGCATAGGCCTGATCGGGTTCGGGGCGTCCCAGCGCCGCGTCTGGCCAGGTCGTCTCCTCTATGCTGGCCAGGAATACGTCGTCCGTGTCGATGCCCAACCGCTCCGCGAGGTGTTCCCTCGCGCGGGTGCTCATCGCGAGCAATAGCGCGGTCTGATCTGCGGCCGTGTCAGTCTCCGGTCGGGTCTCTGGAGCCTGGGCCAGCACCACCTGCGTGTGTCTGTCAGTGTGGTACACGTATCTGTCTTCACCTATCCGCAGTGTGACGCGATATCCGGGCGTCAACACCTGTGCGTACATCTGACCGGGTTCACGAACTCCCAGGGACGTGTCGGGCCAGGTGACTTCCTCAAAGCCCGCAACTGCGATCTCTGCTTCGGGCACGCCGAGGCGCTCCGCGAGGTCGGAAGCTGCGGCTCGGACCGGCTCCGGCATGTTCCCCTCCGCACATGCGGAACTCAGTATCAGCGCGAAAACCGCTGTCATCGTTCCGATCATCTGTGCCAGCCTCATTTCATCACAATCCTTCCCTCAACTTGTGGGGCGATGCTGCCATGCTCTCCAAGATACTGTACGAAGGCGGTGTCCAACCTGGTTCCCACGTAGTACGGGTTGCGGCCCTCGGTGAATGTCTCGTAGCCATCGCCGCCCTCGAGCAAGAAGGCATTCGTTGCGACGAGGTAGGATTCCCCCTCGTTAAGTGCCTCATCTCCAACCAGGACCTCCGTAATGACGCCATCCTCGGCGGTTATGTTCAGTCCAGAGACCTGCAGGAAGCCGCCGAAAGGCTTCTCGGCCGCAATGCTGCGCTGGAGGATCTCCAGCAACTGTGCACCGGTCAACTCCACAGTCGCCACCTCGTTGCCGAAGGGCTCCACCTGCATGACATGCTCGAGACTAATCTCGCCTGCGGGAATGGAGGCTCGGATGCCGCCCGCATTCTGCAGGGCTATCTCCGCGCCTGAGACGAGCCGCATTGCGTCGGTAATTGCGTTCCCAAGATTCGTCTCACGCGATCTCACCTGCGCGCGCTCGCCATCCAGCGGCACCTCAGTGTAGCCTACGATCTGCTTGATCGCATCGTCCATGCGCGCCTGGTACTCGGCCACGACTGTCGCGACCTCAGGGCACTCCCCTACCGAAGCATCCATCGGAATCAGGCGGTAGTCGTGAGCCAGCACCCGCCCGTTCTCGACTGTAAGATCGAGGCGTCCGAGGTATTCGCCGTGTGATTTCGCCTGGACGACGAGTGTACTGCCTATCTCCACGGCTTCCTCAACCTTCGTGTGGCTATGTCCGCCGACGATCACGTCAAGCCCGGGTACCGCGCGCGCCAGCGCTATGTCCTCCTCATAGCCGAGATGGGTGAGAGCGACCACCAGACGATTCTGCGTTCTCGTGATGCGTTCCGCGAGTCGGGCGGCGACCTCAGCGGGGTCTTCGAAGACGATGTTGGCCACATTCGAGGGCATTGTAGTGACCCGTGTCTCCGGCGTGACGAGGCCGATAACGGCGAT
>PXBW01000306.1 GCA_003566775.1 candidate division WS1 bacterium | reverse complement strand
TCCATCTCCGGCCCCAGCAGCCACCGCAGGCCCTCCACCAGACAGCGCAGCACCTCCCGGTAGGCCACCTGCATATACAGCGCCATCGCGATCACGTAGTAGACCATCACGTGGGCGGGCAACGACCGCTCTCGTTCGCTCGACCGGCCCGTCTCTTCCAGCACCTCGTCGATCGTCTCGCGAGGAAATGTCTTCGCGATCACTCCCAGGCTGATGTGGTCGGTAAGGCGCACTGCCTCCGCCAACGTGGCGGGCGTCCGCGCCATCTTCACTCCACCTCCGGCGACAGAATAGTCCACGTCGGAAGTATACCATATCACTCTAAGTGAACAGTATTGGGCCTAAGAGGGCTCTTCTCTGATGGTTGCGACCTTTGTGTCGCGGTGTCGGTCTCGATATACCGAATCGGAAATATGCTCAGGTGCGGCACGGTTACGCGTACATGGAGCAGAGGCCGTGCCGGTTGGCACACGGCCCCTGTAAGGGATGGACATCCGACTGCTGCGTCGCGAGTCTACATGCACATCAGACAATCAGCGTTGCTGCCACCCCCGGGACAAAGTTCGGTTGGGACCAGGCGCCGGACATGCCCATCGACGAAGGCGTAGTTGGCACCATCATTGTGTCTCCTGGCCGCATCGCGGGCAGCGGAACTCGTGAATTGAAGTCCGTGCGACTCGCGGGTCGAAGGGCAGATGTCATCGGGTGGGCCGTGACTTTCAACTATGAAGATGACGCTCGAGGCGTCCGACACACGAGCGAGGGGCTGTCCCTTGGGAGACCTCCCCGTGTTGGTCGTCGAGTCACTTGAGCTTCCCTGATGCCAGTCGTTGATCGCGTAACTTGCCGTCATCTTCTGATCCGCGTACCTGCCGTCGAAGATACCATGATTACCGCCGGTCGGGCTGTGACTTGGGCAGATGAAGAGCTGGGCGTTCGCGATGTAGGGAAATATGGCCCCCCGCCACGACGCGTCAACAAGGGGCTCGTTTCCGCCGCCGCCCAGGTTATACTGCTCGTCAGGTAACAACTCGTTGTAGTCCTGCGCGTACATTAGTACGCCCAGCATCAACTGTCTCACGTTACTCGCACAGTTCGTAGTACGCGCGGCCTCTCTTGCTCGCGCGAAGACTGGAAATAGAATTGCTGCGAGGATCGCAATAATCGCGATGACCACCAGCAATTCAATGAGCGTGAAACCTCCGTAATCACTTCTCATCTTTTTTGCCTCCTTACACCAGTATATTTACCATGGAGGGACCATATCGGATTGCATCGCCCAATACAAGTTAAGTTTCAAGCAACTACCGGGATTGGAGCTTGCGAATGATATGTTCTCGAAAATCATCATTGGATACAAGGAGAATGTGGGTTGGAGCGACGTGACGATGTGGGCATCAGTAGATCCGTAACGCCCAGCCTATCTCGCCCTCGATGGGACGGCCGGAGTTGCAAAGTCAGAATTGTGCGCGGGGTGCAATATGCGCGGAGCACCGGGGAAGCAATCACTACGCAGAGGCGAACGTGCCGCACCCGGAATTGGGCATTGTGCTCGGGCAACCCCCGACATCGCGGGGTGGCCGCAAATGGACAGTAGTGGAGAGTGAGGTCGGATCAGCGTTACCAGCCATGTTTGCCGACAAGCGGCACGAACATGCAGGGCATCTGCTCCGATCGCTTCAACTCGTCGTCCTCGCGGTCGATTATGGTCAGGCGCTGGCTGAGACGTCCTCCCACCGGTATGACCACGCGTCCTCCATCTGCGAGTTGCTCGATCAGCGGTTCGGGCACCTCGGGTGCGGCGGCGGCGACGATTATGCGGTCGTAAGGCGCATACTCGGGGAGGCCCTGTGTGCCATCTCCGACCTCGATGTGCACGTTTTCGTAGTCGAGATCCATTAGTATCTCACGGGCTCTGTGCGCAAGGTCCTCCACTATCTCGACCGCCCGGACCTCGGTGCAAAGCTCACCTAACAGCGCCGCCTGGTAGCCCGAGCCCGCCCCGATTTCCAGTGCCCTATGCTCGGCTGCGCAGTCGAGTGCCTCGAGCATCGCGGCCACCATGTACGGCTGCGAGATAGTCTGTCCGCCACCGATGGGAAGAGGACGGTCGGCGTAAGCCTGCCGGCGAGCGTTAGACGGGACGAAGCGTTCGCGAGGCACGCGACGCATTGCTTCGAGCACGCGCCGATCGCGGATGCCTCGCGCCTCGAGCTGCGCCTCCACCATCCGTTCACGCAGTGCAGCGTACCTGTCCTGACTATCCTCGCAATTTCCGTTCATGTTTGGCCGGTACCTCCGGGAGAAACAACAGCGGGGGTAGCCCTCCATTCGAATTGCCTCAACTTCGTGCTCTGGAGCACCCGCTCTTACGGCAGGTATTCGCTGGAAAGACGTAGAAGACCTCGTTTGAAGCCGGGCATGGAGAATTGGCCGCAGCCAGGATCGTGTGTCGAAGGGAGGTGAAAGTAGTTGGCCGACGATATCCTTAGTCGCAGCGGAGCATGGGATCGCGCGGATGAGTCGGACATATTCGTGGCGCTGGTGCGAAGCGCCATCATCATTAGTATTGCCACGCTTCCGTTCTTTGGTCTTCTCCGCGAGACGCCGCTGAAGTTACAGATCGCGCTGATTGTCGCCGCGACTTACACACTTGTGCTCTTCGTGGCGCGACTCGCGGATCGCTGGCTGCCTCTACAGCGACCGCTGGCGGTGCTCGTTGATCTCTACCTGATCACAACGGCAGTGGTAGTGTGGGGAACTGAAACGCGTGCCCTCTTTCAACTTTACTACATCATTGTCATCGTCTCCGCAATGTGGTTTGGCCGCCGGGGGGCCGTAATAAGCGCTGCGCTCTCCATGGGTGCGTATATATTTGCGGAGCAGCATGTAGCAGGATGGCAACTTGGTTCTGCAGAGATCCTCTGGCTTCTCTGGTATAATGGCGCCCCGGTTCTCCTGATACTGGCGCTGGTTGCGTCCTACGTGCTTCGCGCGAGGGAGCGGGAGCGCGCGCGAGGACTGCGTCTTCGACACGAGCTTGAACTCGCGCGCAGCATGCAGCGGCAGATGCTGCCCGACACGCTACCTGAGATCGAAGGATACGAACTCGCGGTAAGGCTTGCCGTGGCTCGTGTTGTCAGCGGCGACCTCTACGGCGCGATGTGCCTCGAGGACGACAGAATGCTACTGTGGGTGGCCGATGTGGCGGGCAAAGGCGTGCACGGGATGATGCACGTCTCGATGATGCAATCTCATCTACATGCAGCCGGGCGTGAGGGACTTTCACCGAGGGATATCGCCGAGCGCGTCAACCGCGGAGTGTACGACGCGATGCAACCCTCAAGCTTCGCCTCGGCCTTCATCGCCGAGCTGCATCTGTGCGACGGTCGGATCACCTACACGAACTGCGGCCATCCCTATCCGCTCCTTGTCCACAGAAACCAGGCCGAGCCAATCACACGGCTGAAGACCAATACCCCGCTCGTCGGTGTCACACTCAGGCCGGGGTACGTTCAGCTTTCGACCCAGATGGCGTCTGGAGATGTGCTGGTCATAGCCACCGACGGTGTGCATGAGGCGCGCGGCTCCGAGGGCGTCATGTTCGGCGAGGAGGGGCTGCTGAAGGTACTTGAAGAGACGCGGGGCGGCTCTGCCTCCGAGATCGCGGCGGCGATAGCACGCGCCATCGAGCAGCACAGTCGTGGCGACCTCGCCGACGACGCCGTTATCGTCGTTTTGCGGCGCCGAGAGGTATGATCGCCTGAAACGGCGTTCTCACGTCCATAATCGCACATAGGCAACAGGCAGGATTTAGATCGTGGCGTCGTTGAGGGGGCCACCATCTACCGGGACACGCTCACCAGGCGAGACGCACCGCAGGGCTGTTCGAACCCCCTCAGCGTCCCCAACTTAGTGACGGGTTTCCACTTATCACGCCCGCTGGCGTGGTCAGTTCCGAACGAACATCGCCCATCTGCTCGACGCCGGGAACAAGGATCGACTGAGGCTCACCGTCCTCAATCCGTGCCAGCCAGAGATCGGCGTCCGTGGAGAAGCCAGGTGCGATCTCCCCGTCGCTGAGACCGAGCACGATCTCCCGGCCCCGATGCCGGACAGTCAGGCGACCATCCGCAGCCTCGATCTGCGGCGCGGGCACGTCGGCGGTGGGGGAGATCAGCAGGAAGGTGATCGCGCGCAGATCGCCGCTGCCGGTGAAGCTCGCCCATGCATCGTGAGTCGCGGGCCCCTCGTCCTCACGCTCCTCCGCGGTCATCGTAAGTTCCGTGCCGTCCGGTAGCACGGTAGTCGCCTGAAGGTTCACCTCTTCAGATACGACGCTGAGCAGGGAACCCTCGGCAGTGGTCTCGCCAGCCGGATGGAGAAGGAAGCGCACATTTCGGTCCTCCCGGTCGCCAAGATTGAGTTCGTCTATCAGTACCACCACGTCCGGTCGAAGGAACAGCACATGTCGGCGTGAACCCGAATAGGCGGCCTGCGTGTCACCGAGCGAGTATCCCGAACGGCGGTCACTGTGATATGCGAGCGTGGCGCCGGGCATCCATTTGTTTTGAATGCGGTCATCGATCATCGGGACGTTATGATCCTCTGTACTGCCTCCCAGGCCATCCGGGAGAATGCGCTCCCCGAGAGCGTAGAGGGTTACGTGGTTCATGTTCTCCTGCTTGTGCTGGCCCTTCATCCCGCATTGATGTAACAGAATCGTGGCATCATCAGACCACCCGCTGCGCCATACGCTCAGGCCGATGTCCGCGAAATGGCGTCCGGTGTTGGTCTCCGTCGGCCGCTCGGCAGCAAGATCTGGATCGACCCACCAGATCTGATCGCCGTAGCCCCCGTTGAGAGACACATCCTCGGTCGGATTGGCGAGCCATTGGAAGCGCGGATCCTGAAACTCGCGCGCTATGCCGAAATACACCCATTGATTCCAATACGAGCGCGCGCCGCCGTGGTTATAGCCAAGGTCGCGGCCCTCCCAGTCTGCAACGTGAAGCTGGTATTCCGCGAACCGGTGAAGGAAGGGGTGTTCGAGGTGATTCCGCCCCGTCACATTATTGAGCACTTCCGCGAGCCGGAACCACTCGTTGACGCCGTAACTGCCGTAACTCGGCGATTCGAGCCACCCCCCGCTCTGGTTCTCCTCGAATGCGTCGAGCATGAAACGCTCTGCGAGGGCGATCCAGAGGGGAGCGCGTTCGTCTTCGCCGAGCAGCACCGCGCCTGCCATCCCGAGGCCACAGAAGGTGACGGCTGTGTGATTGCCTCGCAGATCGTTGTAGATCGATCCATGGCCGCTGAGCGCATTCAGGTAGAGACCGTGGGCAAGCGCTCCAATCGCCTCGCGAACCAGCGCCCGTTCATCCTGGGACATCTCAGTGCGCGCGATGTCATAGGCCGACGCGAGGCATTGCAGTGGGTACGAGGTGGAGAAGTCGAAGTACACGTAGTCGGGATGGCGCCAGAAGTACCACTCGGAAAGCGTAACCGCCCAGCGGTGGGCCTGCTCGCGGAACACCGGATCATCCGAGAGTGCGTCGCCGACCAGCCAGTGGGAGAAGTTGTGCCAGTAAAGCTGGCGCCAGATCGTCTGCAGGTTCATTCCCGGGAATGGGTAACCACCCTCTCCAGGCATCCTCTCCGGCGGTTGCGGCGGGCGAATCGCCAGCAGATTCGCTCCCCATGCCGGACGTCTCTCCCGATAAGTCTCGGCGCTGAGAACGTAGGGAGCCTCGGCCTTCCGTTCATCGAGTTCGGCCAGGATATCCACGAAGGGGCGCGCGTACCTTGGATGCTCTGCGGCGAAGTCACGCCAGTGATCGCGATTGTCTTCGTTGAAGCGCAAGCGCGGATGGCTCTCCACCCGCAGACTAATGTCCTGCGCCGAGCGCTCATTGCGCGCGTGCAGCACCGCCATCTCTCCGAGCATCTCGCGCGCATCGCTCTTCTCCCCCTCGGCCAGCAGCGAGGGTGTGAAGCGCACGTAATGCTCCGCCCCGCTGCCCCAGCCCCAGATGTGTAGATAAAGGTGAAGTTCCCCGGAGTCAGTGGTTCCGAGCAACTCAGCAAGATTGCGCCGACAGATGCCCGCAAGCTGCTGATCGGCCACCAGCAGTTCAGGGCCGTCGTTAAGGCGGGAAGTCAGCCTCCACTGGGCGCTGGAACTGTGAGCGATGATCTGCAGCCATGGGGTCTGTGAGAGGTCAGCATCGATTGTAGCGCCGATTCGTGCGTGATGAAGACTTCCGCGGTTGAAGTACACCACACCATCGCGGTCGGGGGCGAAGTCACGGTCAACGTCCAGCCATTCGGCCTCGCCCGTGGCGATACTGGCACGACGTTGCTCGGTCCAGATGGCCTCAAGAGGCTCAGCCTTCGCGCTGAAGAGTGCGAGATGAAGGCCGCTGATTACGAGAAGCGCAACAATGGTTTCTCGGTACATGAACACACCTCCGCGAATGTGATGTGGGTTCGGTTCTTGACCTCGCGGAGGTGTGATTCCTTCTTCTCTGGGATCACGAATCGGGGATCGGTCGCTCGATCTCCATTCGCTGTCGCCTTCGCTCACCGTAGATGTACGACGGATGCTCCGGAACCGGCAGTCCGAGCTTCGAGCTAAGCTCTGCGACCTTGTAACGGGCATGGTGGTTCAATGCCATCGTCTCGGCGGCAAGACGCCACTGCTCGCGCGCCCGCACGAGGTCGCCTGCCTCTTCGTAGATATGAGCTTTCACATGAAGCCCTATGGTGCTGGTTGGCTCGATGGTCAGATACCTGTCGAGGTGAGCGATCGCCTCGTCATACCGTCCCTCTTCCATCATGCGCCATGCAGGCAGGTAGCGCTCGCGGATAGTGATGGTTGCGCCTTTTGCCGTTTCGTCGCTGGGGCGGCGCTTCAGACAGTAGTCGTACCACTCCAGCGCCTTCGGAATATCTGGCAGACGCTCGTAGCCGTGAGCGATCAGGCGCTCAATGTACTCGGGATGCTCGAACTGTACGGCCGCTCCGAGCCATCTCGCCGCCTCATCATAGTCGCGAATGCGGTCGAAATAGGTCCAGCCAAGCTCGAAGTAAAGGTCGTAGCGGTCCGGATTCCAGGAGATGCCCTCTCTGAGCACGTCCGTGCCGAGTTCGAGCATCCTGGCCTGAGCTTCGGGATCGCCCTCAGCCTCCACGTACAGATTGTATGCGCAGTGCCATGCGGTCATGCGCCACGGCTCGAGCCAGTGGGGATCAAGCAGTGTGGTCATCCGCATGAGGTAGAGTGCGTCCCAGTAGGTTCCGCGGCCCTCATACCATAGTGACTGGGTGCGCATCCACAGCATCGATGCTGCGACCTCACGGAAGCCGCCGAGCATCGCGCCGACAATCACTCCCGTCATCGCCGGAGCGTCGTACTGCAGAATCTTGGTGACCTGCGTCGGCCTGGCGTAACCACGTATCAGCCGCTCAGTATTGAGTGTCTCGGACAGCGGCTGCATGCCTGCGACCATGCCTATTAGCAGGATCCATGTTATGACTACCTTCGTTGTATGGCTCATAATATCACTCGTATCAACGGATGCGTGGGCCGGACGGATGTCGCCGCCCGGTCACGCGCCGAGTTATACTTCGCGCCGGTTGAAGAACAGATACCCCAGCGCGAGCACTATACCGATGTATATGAGCGCCATCCCAAAGGTGCGTCCCATATACCCCCATACTATCGGAACGTCGGTGAGTATCGGCTCGCGCACATCAAAGATCTCGAAGTGGGGCATGATTCGGTAGATCGTCCCGAGAATCACCCGGGCGGCGGGTGATGCTCCGGTCTCTGGATCGGCCAGATGCCCGAAGAACTCGCTCATCTGACCAACGAAGTAGACGAAGAAAGTGAATATCGCCGCCAGGATCCACGAGAAGACCACCGACGCCACCACTGCAAGGCCCATCACGACGGCCAGTTCGAGGAAGCTCATGAGGATGGCTTTCGCCACATTGGCGTACATGAACTCCATTGAGTACTGGGGGGCTCCCTCCTCGGTGGGAATGGCGAACTGCGGCGCCTTTATGGCGAATACCACGTAGAAGGTAATACCCATCAGCGCCACGTTGCTGATGACGGTCGCAAGACCGCCGAAGAACTTGCCCGCGAGGAACTGCCCCCGACTGACCGGCTTTGACAGCAGCGTATATATCGTTCGTTTCTCGATCTCGTCCGGTATAAGCCTCACACCGAGGAATACCGCTATTAGCATACCGAAGAAGCGGATCGATCCGAGGCCCACGTCAATCAACATCTTCAACTCAGCCCCGGGCTGCAGATACGTAAAGACCCAGGACGAGCCGATGATCAGAATTGCAAAGACCAGGATGCCGTTTAGAAAGCGCCGGCGCCATCCTTCATGGTAGGTAGCCTTAGCTACCCTGTACACTGCTCGCATCTTTGGGCTCCTCTCCCACAGCATCGATGAACACTTCCTCGAGGGTCCTGCGGTCGGGGCCGACCGTCATCAGGTAAGCACCCGCGTCCTCGAGTCTTGTGGCTGCTTCGAACGCATCCTCGCGGCTGTCAAACAGTATGCGGCAGGAATCGTCAAGCCGGATGATCTCAGCGACCCCATCCCCAAGCTGTTCGATTATCTCATCGTCAAGGTCGCGAGCCTCAACACGGTACTGTGTTACGTCACCGGCAAGCAATTCGTCCACCGAGCCGCGAGTAATGAGTTTGCCGCGTTCGAGAATCGCAATATTATCACAGATCGGCTCCATCTCTTTGAGCAGGTGAGAGCACAGGAAGACGGTCTTGCCTCGCTCACGTAGCTCGAGAATGACCTCGCGAATATGCTTGGCGCCGATCGGGTCGAGCCCCGCGGTTGGCTCATCGAAGAACAGCAGGTCGGGCTCGTTGATCAGCGCTTGAGCCACCCCCACCCGCTGCCGCATTCCTCGCGAGTAGTTCGCAACGCGATACTCGCGGCGATCCCACATGTCGACAAGCTCAAGCAACTCCTGGATGCGTTTCTCGAAATCCGGGCCCCTGAGGCCAAAGAGACTGCCGTACATGCGCAGGAGCTCCGGAGCGTTGAGGTGCTCGTAGAAGTACGGTCCTTCCGGCAGATATCCGATGCGTGACTTGTACGCGGCACTATCGAGCGACATGCCGAGAACTTCGGCATTGCCGGAGGTGGGGAAGATCAGACCAAGCAGCAGCTTGAGCGTTGTTGTCTTCCCTGAACCGTTGGGGCCGACGAGGCCGAAGATCTGACCCTCTTCAACTTCGAGGGTCAGATTATCTATTCCTACATTCTGGCGCCCCCAGCCCACGTCGTATATTTTCGTCAGATGCTCAGTCCGGATGGCAAGGGCTATGTTCGCCACCTCCCGAGTGTGCGAAACAAACATCGATTACTGATAGACGTGCCACATGGCACGACTTCTAAACGCCACTTCATATTGTGCAACGCAGAGGACGCATCGAAATGTTCCCGAGATAACCGATTCGCAATCAAGTTGTCGAAGAAGATGTTCGGGCGGAGGATTGTTGGATGCAGTCGGAGAAGTCGACCGGGCATGTCGTTGACGCCTGAAAGCGTTCGGGGGAACGATACCTTGTCGGGTGACGCCCGTCGTGAGTTGGGTCCTATTAGGACCCGCGGAGGGAAACCGCGCACAGGCTTTACTCTCGTGGAGATGCTGGTGGTCATCGCGATCATCCTTGTTCTCGCTGCGATGATCTTCCCCGTCTTCGAGGTGGTGCTCGCCAAAGCTCAGAGCACGTCATGTCTGAGCAACATGCGTAACCTTGGAATGGGGATGCGCCTTTACAGTGACGACTACGATGATCGAATCGTACCCGCAATGCTACCTCATCCAATGGTTGCGGGGATCTGCTGGGACATCACGATACAACCGTACATCAGGAATGAGAAGCTGGTGTTGTGCCCCGGAGATGAGCATCCGCGACAGGTGCACGGGGCGCTCTGCCTGCCCCATGGCTACGGAATGAATCTTGATCTTGCCCAGGTTGGTGGATACATGGGATCATCACTTACGATGGGAATGATCGAAGATCCCACTCGCACCATTCTGCTGTGTGAGCTTAACGGGGAACGTTTCGCAACCCACGGGGTGCGCAGGGCTCCCGGCTGGCAGGAGCGAGTGGCGATCTACCGACACGGTGGCGGTGCGAACTACACGTTTGCCGACGGACACACGCGCTGGCTCAAACCTGAGGCCACAATGGATCCGGACTGTCTTTGGTCACCTCAGCGGTGAAGGCCTCCTGTGAGAGATGGTGAAGATAGAGATATGACGTCGCGAGAACGCATACTCTGTGCCATGGAACTCGGAAAGCCTGATCGAGTGCCGGTCACGCCCTACGGCTTCGGACGCGTGCCTGAGGCCGGTGAGATGGGCAGGCGCCTTCTGCGCGAATGCGATCCGTTCATCGGCGCGAGTGTCGGCGGTGGTGACTGGTTCCTTGGCGCCGCTGCAATGACACGCAGCGAGAAGCACGATGGACGGGTTTACTCTGCCATCGAGACTCCTGCCGGCGAACTGGTGGCGCGTAGTCAGAGTACCGAAAAGACCTCCGCTCAGGTGGAGTTCTTCTGCAAGAACGCCGAGGATGTGCAGAATCTGCTGGCGATTCCATGGGATCCCCCTGAGGTGGACGTGACGCCATTCATCGAGCGGAGGGATGAGATCGGCGAGGAGGGCCTCGTGGGCGTGGGCATGACGAACCCCGGTGGGATACCGGCTCGCTTCCTATCGCCGCGGGATTACTCACTTCTGTGGATAGATGAACAGGAGGTGTTCATGCGGCTCTGCGAGGTGGCGGCAGAGCGCTGTCGCCGGTGGGTGGAAGAGTGCTGCCGACAGGGCGTTGACTGCTTTCGGATCATTGGCGGCGAGTTTGCCTCCACACAACTGGGTCCAGAGGGCTTTCGCAAGACGATGCTCCGCTTCGACCGTCCGCTGGTTGACCTGATGCACCGCAACGGCGCGCTGGCACACTACCACAACCACGGTCCGATGGATCGCTACCTCGAGATGATAGCAGAGATCGGTGTGGACTCGCTCGACCCGCTGGAGGGACCGCCATGGGGTGATACAACTCTTGCGGAGTGCAAACAGCGAATCGGCGACCGCGTCTGCCTGCTTGGCAACCTCGATGACATGGAGGTCATTGAGAAGGTGGAAGGTGAGGAGATCGAGCGGCTTGCGGCGGAGTGCATCGAGGCGGCCGGTCCGGATGGGTACCTGCTCGGTGGCACGACCTCGGGTACCTTCACCGAGCGCGGGGCGGAGAACTTTCTCCGCATGGTGGATGTGAGCAGGCGCATGGCGGTCGCGTGAAGTGTCCCCTGGAGTCGAACGTGGCGACCGGCCTGATTGGATGATCTGCTTCGACCCAATATGAAGGTCGGCTCCCTGCATCCGGCGAATAGTACAATATGAGAGTACACAGATGGAGGGTGTAATGTATGAGCCAGGTCGTGTGCGTGGGGATCGTTGTTGCGGATGTCTGGGGGCGGCCGATCGATGATCAGCCTGAACACGGTCGTCTGATGCTCGTCGATGACATGGGAATGGGAATCGGCGGCTGTGCTGCCAACACCGGTCTCGGGCTGGCAAAGCTTGAGGTGGACACCGCGATTGTTGGAAAGATCGGCAATGACGGGTTCGGACGTTTCATCCGCGAGTCGATGGCCGAGGAGGGCATCGACACGAGCGGAATAAAGGTGACAGACGAGACCAACACCTCCGCGACGATGATAATGATCGACGGTGCGGGGGAGCGCACCTTCCTGCACTGTATCGGTGCCAACGCGACGATGCAGCCTGAGGACATCGACATGAAGCTTGTGGGCGACGCGCAGATACTGCATTTCGCGGGCGCCCTGGTTATGCCCGGCTTCGACGGAGAGCCAGCAGCAAGTGTCATGAAGGCCGCGCAGGAAGCGGGAACCAGGACTGCGCTTGACGTCGTCTGGGACGATACGGGACGCTGGATGGAGTTACTTGCACCGGTTCTGCCGCACACGGACATCTTCCTGCCGAGTTTCCCCGAGGCGGTGGAGATCACCGGTCGGCAGACCCCCGAGGAAGCCGCCGAGGTACTGATGGATCACGGAGTGAAGACCGTCGGGATCAAACTCGGCGAAGAGGGCTGCTACGTACGCAACGCTGAGCGGGAGATACGTGTCCCGGCGTACGAGGTCGAAGTTGTTGACGGTACCGGATCAGGTGATGCGTTCGTGGCGGGCTTTCTACTTGGGACACTGGCGGGCTGGGACCTCGAAGACGTTGCGCGCATGGCAAATGCTGTTGGCGCCCTGTGTGTAACTGCAGCCGGAACCACTACCGGCCTGCGCGGTTTTCACGGGACGATCGACTTCCTCGCTGAACGCGAGGGGGACCGTTGGCATGAGCTATCCACGCAGATCGCACTCTGATACACGGCCCATGCAGGGACAGGATAAGGCGTTACGGGAGTGAACAAGACGATGAACAGACTCAGGGGCTGCGTCGTGGCGGTGCTGATAATCGCGTTGACGCTCGGGCTGAGGTCCGAAGCATATGCAGCGCGAGAGCTTCTGTTTGACGTCCAGCCGGTGACGCTGGAAGGGCGAGCGCTGGTTCCGCTGCGTCCGATCTTCGAGTGGTTAGGCGCGAGGGTGAGCTACGAGGACGGACACATTCGTGCCTATCGATCTGAGGCCGCCACGACACCTCAGGTTGAGCTCTGGATCGGCAGCACGAATGCAAGGATTGTGGAGGCAGACTATCGGCTCCACGTAGCGCCCCAGTTGATCAACGGCAGGGCATTCGTTCCACTGCGATTCGTCGCGGAGAGCTTCGGTGTCTGGGTCGAGTCGGATGGACGGAAGATGCGGCTCAGTCTGCCACAGGAGGGACGTGAGACAGTTCTGGCGATCCCGCCTCATCCCGACGCTCACCTCGGGAAGATATGGCGGGTCATCGAACGCTGGTACGATCTGCTCCCTCCGGATGAAGAGGCTGAAGTCACCAGTCCGGCCTATTTTGATCTGTTCTGCGAGGAGAAGCAGCAGCAACTCAAAGACGAACTGGGTGAAGATGCGTTCAGGGTGATTCAGCGCCGACAGCGCCAGCGGCCGGTTTCCGGTATCAGAATACTCGATGGCCATGTGAAAGCCGGCGGCGAGACCGGCTGGGCGGAAGTCATTGTCGGATATGCCGACGGGGAGATGGAGATGCATCATTTCGAGTTCGCGCGGGAGCCCGGAGGCTGGAGAATCAGCGGACTCACCTCGCAAGAGATAGATTCGGACGACGATGCGACGGAGACAATAGTCGAGGAGGCTGACAATGACTGAGGACAGGAATATCGAAGAGTTACGCGAGCAGGTCGAGGCGGCGCTGGAGAAGGTCCGGCCATCGCTTGAAGCAGATGGTGGTGGAGTTGAGCTGGTGGATATTACCGAAGACAACGTGGTTGAGGTTCGTCTTCAGGGCGCATGCAGGGGCTGCCCGATGTCGCAGATGACACTCACCATGGGCATAGGACGCGTGCTGCGGCAGGAGGTCCCGGAGGTAAGTGACGTAAGGGCGGTTGACTGAGCTGTCAGAATGCCGGTACTCACCACAAACCAAACGACCGACGCGTCGGAACAGTCTGTTTGAAGATCTACCTACGAGGGCCGTCGTTGCTAAGACGGCCCTCTCACATGAGCGCATCAAGTGAGAAAAGAGTCCAGTGGCCGTTCAGACCGCAGGCAGATCCGCGAAGTCTTCAACCAGCCGCAGGGTTCGCTTTCATGTGTGAATGATCCTGTGCGAGATCCCGTTGTGAGTGATAGTAGAGGAGTGTGAGCGCGCTTTGCATCCGACGCTGCTCAGGTTTGGGCCCTGGCGGCCGATTCATCTACCATTGATATTCTTCGTTTTCCTTGCAATTGTCGCTGTCTGGACCTGGCTGGAGCGCCGTAGCAAAGAAAGACGCCGGTCCTCACGATGGAAGCTGGCAGTTGAGATACTGGTGCAGGCGGCGATCCCAACAATTATCGTCTATCTGCTGGTGAACCGAATCGGCCCACTCCAGGTGAGATCCTACGGGGTGATGATGCTCGGCGCGTTCGCGGCGGCCCTCACATGTATGTACCTCGACCGTGACCGCTATGACTTCACTCGCCTGCAGGTGCTTCAGGTCGCTCTATTGGGATTCGCGGGTGGAATACTCGGAGGGCGCCTTGGGTTCGTCGCGCTCAACTGGAGTGACTACGCAGCCGAAGTGCCTGCCGTCATGGACCTCTGGCAGGGCGGAATGTCCTGGCATGGAGGGCTCGCAGGGGGATTGCTCACGATCGCCATCGCTGCTCCTCTGATCGGGGTTAGCTTCGCTCGCTGCTTCGACCTCGCGGCTCCGGGTCTGGCAGTGGGTTACGCCGTCGCACGGGTGGGATGCTATCTCAATGGTTGCTGCTACGGAATCCCCTCCACTCACCCGTGGGCGGTGACATTCCCCCAGGTCGGAGGCAGAATGCCCGAGAGTTCTGTCCATCCGACGCAGTTCTACGCCGCAGCGGGAGCGTTGGTCTTTGTATTGCCTCTCCTGCTCCTGCTGACACCCTATCTGAAGAAGCCGTTCAACCGCTTTCTCGGTTTCGTTGCGCTCTATTCCGTTCTGCGCTACGTGGTAGAGGCATTCCGGCGGGAAGCCACGGCAGAGGTATTGCAGATCATGCCGGTGTTCACCATTGGACAGGCGGCCTCTGTGTTGCTCTTCGCATTGGCGCTGATAGTGATCGTGCTGAGGGAGCGGCATTCACGGGGCGACGCAGCATCTGAATGACCGGCCAGGTGGCTACGTACCCCCACCGGGAGTGATGCTGCGCAGCATGCGCAGGGCTATGGGCCGAAAGCGTCGCCAGAAACGAGTCGGCGCGACGGCACCGACTATGACACTGCTTCGATCGCCCACTACGGTTGCGCGGTAGCCGCTCATAGGCTCGCCCGCTTCCAGATGTCCGCCGCGGTAGCGGAATTCCGACCAGACGGCCCTGTGATTGCCGATCGTCGTACGTCCGGGCCTGCCGTCATCGATCTCACCGAGCAGGATGTCCCAGATCGCGGCGGTCTGTGCGTGAGCGCGCTCGACCGCAGTGTACTCCGATCCCGCTCTCGAGCGATAGCCGCGGTGGTTCCGGGTCAGCCGTGCGATGTCCGGATCGGCGATTAGATGAATGCGCACCCAGCGGGAGCGTAATACCATCAGTTGAGTGCGCCCACCTGGTCCGGGAAACTCCTGAACGCTCCAGCCCGAGGGGTACTCAAAGCTCCACGCGCCGTCTTCGGTGGTCCAGCGCCGCCACTGCTCGATCTCCTCGATCGGTGGAGCCGTCCATGCGGCGGCGAGAGCGACTATGGTGACAAGAGCACAGGTAGCGATGATGAGTGCGTTTACCGGCGGGGGCCAGTCATCGGGGCGTGCGCTGCGGGGATCTCTTATCCCGGGATGTGCGCCTACCTGGGACCATGAGTCTGAGTTCCCTCCGCCAGATGCCGTTGCCTCCTTCATCTGCTATGTCTCCTGTCAGGCACCATGAGAGGTCCTCCCGGCGGTTGATCGTACTTTCAGTATTCGCCTCGCAGCTTGCTGTTCCTCTCACTACTCGTACATAGGTTGGGGCAGCCTGATGGCTGCCCCGTGCGCGTTTGCAGCCGACTGCCTATTCCTCCCAGGCGATAGCCTCGACCGGACAGGAGTCGATTGCGTCCTGGATTGCGTCCTCGTCATCACCCTGCGGGTCGATGATCACGGCGATGTTGTCATCGTTCATCTCGAAGGTTCCCGGTGCAAGATCGGGGCAGAGTCCGCAACCGGTGCAAAGGTCTTCATCAGCAACAGGCTTCTTCACAGGTGTTACCTCCCTGAATTCGTGTTTCCAACCACTGAATGCTTCGACGTGACGGGCTTCAGCACCTCCCCCGACTGGCCATCTACCCACGATTCCCGCAGAAGGTCTGCATTGCAGTTGCATAGAAAGAAGCGCCGCAAGGCACAGCATCTGAAACCATGTGGAGGATATTGGATGGCGCTTACTGATACACGGATCGACGTCGCAGAGGCGGCCCGCGTCCTGGCATACTGGGGAATTACGATCGAGGAAGGAGCGATGACGTCCGGAAGTGGCACCGCGAATGCGGCCGCCATCATTGATACGGGGGGCGCGCGCCTCTTCCTTAAGCGCAGAAATCCCGGTTACGCAAGAGAGGACTGGGTGCGCTTCGACCATGCCCTGCTCGCGCACCTGACGGATGATGGGATCCCGGTGCCGCAGGTTGTACCGACGGATACGGGGAAGACGTGGATCGCCGAGGGTGGGCATATCTATGAACTCTTCACCTTTATCGATGGTGAGCAACATCGTACCGGCGATCCCGCGCAGCTTCAAGCGGCGGGGGAGACACTCGGCAGCATACATCTTTCGACTGAGGGATTCAAACCTCCGGTCGAGAAGGAGTGGGGGCGGTTCCACGATCCACAGGAGGCCTGGAGGTGGCTCGCTGAACTCAAGGAGATAGCCGACCGCGAAGGCCTGGCGGAGGAGCGAGATACCCTCGCGCAGGCGAGTGAACTGGCAGCAGAGCTTGCTGAACGTCTCAGTGACGCAATGTACTGGAGTCTGCCTCGGACAATCGTGCAGGCCGACTACCACCCTGCGAATCTGAAGTTCCACGGCGACGAGGTTGTCGGCGTATTCGACTGGGACTGGGCAAGCGCGCAGCCGAGGATGGTGGATCTCGCGGACGGCCTGCTGTTCTTCTGCGGCAGACGGGATACGCCCCTGATCGGTGGTGACATCTGGTCACTAACCGAGGCGTTCGACCTCGACGTCGGGAGAGTCAGCCGGTTCGGTGGCGGATATACGCGGATGGTAACGCCGATACCGGAGGAGCTTGCGGCCCTTCCTGACCTGATGCGCGCGCGCTGGCTGTACAGTCGCGCAGATGCCGCGCGTCGCAAGGTCGACGAGCCAGGACGCCTGGAGTTCGTGACGCGCGAGCTACTGCGCCCACTCAACGCCATCACACGACACGAGGCGAGACTTGTCGATGGCCGGGCCTTCGGAACTTGATAGAGTTGGCCGCAGCATAGCGACCTGAACCTAAGCCGCGATCGCAGCAGGGGGCCGGCCGTCATCATGATCCTGTCGGCAGAAGACATAGCCCCGGCGCCTGAGAAGCTCAGTAATTTCAGCAGGCTGGCCGAGAAACGGGTCCTGCTCCAGAGGGACTATGGTATCCCCGCTTCTGCGAGGTCCCCATTGAGCCGCCGGGAAGCTATCAGTCAGGACAACCTCTCCCACGTGTCCACGGTCTCACGCACATGAGCGGCTGAGGCATGCAGGGCGGTGAGCTCAGCCTCAGCGAGCTTGACCTCGATGATATGCTCAACGCCGCCTCTTCCGAGACGCACCGGGACCCCGACGAAGGTGTCTTCGATACCGTATTCTCCCTGCAGGAAGACCGAGGCCGGCATGATTCGGCCCTCATCGCGCAGGATCGACGCCACCATGTCTGTCACGCCCGCTGAGGGAGCGTAGAACGCGCTCCCCGTCTTCAGAAGTCCGACGATTTCCGCACCGCCGTCACGGGTACGCTGGACGATCTCTTCGAGGCGCTCCGGATCGATCAATTGCGTGATCGGCACGCCGCCAACGGTCGCGGAGCTTGCGAGCGGGACCATCGAGTCGCCGTGTCCGCCCAGCACCATCGCCTGCACATCCACCGGCGAGCAGCCGAGTTCCATTCCGATGAAGGCGCGGAAACGCGCCGTGTCAAGCGCGCCCGCCATTCCCATGACTCGCTCGCGAGAATGACCGGAGACCTCCATCGCAATGTGTGTGGTCACATCCAGCGGATTCGTGACCATGATGATGATCGCGTTCGGCGCTACTCTTGCGATCTCCTCGATGATGCCGGATACTATCCTGCCGTTCGTAGTAAGTAGATCGTCGCGCGACATTCCAGGCTTGCGGGCGACGCCTGCTGTGACTACCACGACATCCGATCCTTCTGCGGGATCATACTCGGTGCCACCGGTGATGACGCTGCTGTGGCCGACAAGAGGCGCGGCCTCTGCAAGGTCCAGAGCCTTACCAGTGGCGAGCCCCTCCACAATGTCCACAAGATAGACGTCCGCGATACTGCGCTCCGCGATGCGCTGAGCGGTGGTTGCCCCAACATGTCCGGCTCCGACTACGGTTACCTTCATTGTTCGCTCCCGAAATCCTTAGACTGCAGACGGCCCCGATGGTAATCAACGGGACGCGCATGTGTTATAATGCGTCGCGTTATGCCCTCGGCATTCGAACTCATACGCCGCGTGATCCTCGTTGCGGGCGAGGCAGCTCTTCTCTACGCTATCTCGCGCCTGCTCTTTGAGTGGGTGCTGCGGGCCGCGTGGGGGAGATCCACTGCCCGCAGGCTGGTGGTCGATATTCTGCGTGCTCCGGGCAACATCCTCCATGAGATGAGCCATGCGCTTGGTTATCTCATCGGCGGATACGGAGTAAGCAGGCTCGTGCCCGCGTTCATCGACCCGAATGGGCGTGGCTACTGCAGGCCCGGGAGAAGATGGGCGCCGTGGGCCGTCCAATGGCTGGCGACCGGCCTTGCGGCGCTCATGCCGCTGTTCACCGGCGCGCTCGCCCTATGGCTGATCTCATGGGCGCTCGGCGTGCCGGAGGACCCGCGAGAGCTTGCGATCACCGCGGACTGGCGGCGGCTGATTGATCTACTGCTGAGCCTCGACTATTATGCTCTAAGGACATGGGTGTTTCTTCTCCTCGCGCTCAGTATTGGCGTCGAACTCGCGCCAAGTGACATAGATCTGAAGGCGAGTCTGCCCGCATTGGCCGTGGCGACGACGTTGACTATCGGCGGCATCCTGGTGGTCTTCGAGTTGGATCGCTTCGCGCCCTATCGCACGGCGGTCGACGTGTATGTAGGCTGGGCGATGTCATGGGCCTCTTCGGTGCTCAGCTTCGGAATAATGGCCCTCCTGCTGGTGGGTATTCCGGCGGTGGTTGTGACCTGGCCGCTGAGGAGAAGACGGTAGGTGTGCTGGGGGGCGGACAGCCCTGTCCCGCCCCCGGCAGGACGTTCATCCTGTCGGCAGGATGAGCAGATATCAGACCGAGGCGGTCGGCCAGGCAGCGCCGCTCCGGTGACACCGGCCCTCATATCCCCGCAGCGTTCAGAGCCGCTCTATGATCGCATCCGCCATCTCGGAGGTCCCCACCGCGCTGGGATCATCGCGATCAGGCTTTAGATCGTAGGTGACGCGGTCACCCTCCGCGATTACCTCTGCGATGGCATTCTCGAGACGATCGGCGGCTTCGTGCTCCTTGAGATGATCCAACATCATCACTGCCGAGAGAATAGTCGCAGTCGGGTTAACCCGGTTCTGCCCCGCGTACTTCGGGGCGCTTCCGTGTGTCGGTTCGAACACCGCGATCTCCTCGCCGATATTGGCACCCGGGGCGACGCCCAGGCCCCCGATCAGTCCGCACGCGAGGTCGCTGATCACGTCCCCATACAGATTTGGCATCACCAGCACATCGTACCAGTCCGGCTTTTGCACCAGTTGCATCGCCATGTTGTCCACGATGCGATCCTCGAACTCGATACCGCTGTCGGCGTACTCCTCGGCGACGCGCCGTGCGGTCTCGAGGAACAGTCCGTCCGAAAACTTCTGAATGTTGGCCTTATGCACCGCTGTGACCTTGGTGCGGCCGTTCTCGATTGCGTAGTCGAACGCGAAGCGTACGATCCGGGCGGAAGCGCTCTCCGAAATCGGCTTTATCGAGATGCCCGAGTCGTCCAAAATCGACTCGCCTGTGAGGCGCTCGATTTGCTCCATGATTTCGGCGCACTCGTCTGTGCCGCGCTCGAATTCGATACCCGCGTAAACATCCTCGGTGTTCTCCCGCACGACCACGAGATCGGCCTCGGGATAGCGCGACTTGACCCCTTCGTAGAACTTGCTCGGTCGCAGGCAGGCGTAGAGGTCCAGCAGTTTGCGCAGAGCTACGTTTACGCTGCGGAAACCGCCTCCCACGGGCGTTGTGATCGGTCCTTTGATGGCGACCCTGTTCTCTCGAATCGAGTCGAGGACGCTGTCGGGAAGCGGAGTTCCCTCTTCTTCGAGCACGGTCATACCCGCGTGTTGTACGTCCCAGGTAATGTCGACACCGGTGGCTTCCACGCAGCGGCGCATCGCATCGACGATCTCGGGTCCGGTTCCGTCGCCCGGAATCAGCGTGATTGTGTACACATTCTCTCCTCCTGACAGGTAACCGAGCGGGGACTCACGCCCCGCTCGCGTTGAGTGAAAATCGTTCGTGATGATGTACTGATTTCTCAGCCTCGTACGTAGTTCAGGCGAGAGCCTGCGCGAAACGCATGAGACCCTCGTCGATCTCCTCCATGCTCGCGGCGAAGCTCAGGCGAATGTAGTCATCCGCACCGAACGCTTCCCCCGGCACGAGGCTGATAAGGCCCTCCGTCAGCAGATACTCAGCCATGTCAAGGGAGCCGTTGATGGTGTGCTCTCCGAACTTGCGGCCGTAGTACGCGGAGACGTTCGGGAATGCGTAGAAGGCGCCACGCGGTGTGGCGCAGCTGACCTCGGGTATCTCCGCGAGACGCCCGACGACGAAGTCACGGCGTCGCTCGAACTGCTCGCGCATCGTCTGGACGGAATCCTGAGGCCCGTTGAGCGCCTCGATCGTGGCTGCCTGAGCGATTGCGTTCGGACATGACGTGCTCTGGCCCTGCAGACTGCCGCAGGCTGAGGCAATCTCCGGCGGCGCGCAGATCCAGCCGATACGCCATCCGGTCATTGCGTAGCTCTTGGCAACACCATCCACGATCACGGTGCGCTCTTTCACCTCATCACAAAGCTGGGCAGGGCTGAGGTGCCCGTTGCCATCAAAGCGGATCTGCTTGTAGATCTCGTCGGAAACGATTAGCAGGTCGTGTTCTAACGCAATCTCCGCAATGCCCTCGATAATCTCCCGCTGGTACACCGCCCCGGTGGGGTTCGAGGGACTATTGATCATGATCGTGGTGGTCCAGGGAGTGATAGCGGCGCGTATTCGGTCGAGGTCGGGTTGGAAGTCGTCCTTGTCAGTAGTCTCGACCACCACCGGTCGACCGCCGCAGAGGCTGAGTTGATCTGGATAGGTAACCCAGAATGGTGAGAACACAATTATCTCGTCACCCGGCTGCACCATTGTCATCGCCAGGTTGCATAGTGAATGCTTGGCGCCGTTGGACACGACTACTTGTCCCGGATCATACTGCACACCGAGGTCGCGTTCTGTCGCGGTGGCGATTGCCTGTCTCAACGCAAGGGTCCCGGTCGCGGCCGTGTACTTCGTTTCCCCCTCGTCGAGAGCACGTTTTCCCGCCTCGATCACGTTGTCCGGAGTTGGGAAGTCAGGTTCGCCGAGGGCGAAAGACAGTACCTCTCTGCCCTGTGCTCTGAGTTCATCCGCCTTGACCTTCATTCCAATCGTGGCAGAAGGGCTGATGGCTTCCATTCTGCGGGCTATCCTCATCGCTGAATCTCTCCGATCATAGAGGTCAGGGCCCCGTCCATCTGCCGCGCAGCCCTGAGAATTGGCATTGACGGTGACCGCCTGTGGCGATTACAGAGAGCCGGAGGAGGAAGTATCCGTCCCAGGCGCCGCAATTCCTCGGTTATCGGCTCCCAGTCCGGATCGAGTTCTTGCGCTCTGGTAAGTACGTCGTAGGCCTCTCCATAACGTTCGAGGCGACCGTAAACGACTCCGAGGTGATACAGCACTTCCGGATCCTCCCGTTCCGCGTGTCGGCGGGCTCTTTCGAGGTAGAAGGCTGCATCGTTGAGCTTGCCCTGACGATATAAGGCCCAGCCGCGGCTATCAACGAACGCGGCCTGTAGCGGAAATGCCTCCACTGCTTCCGTGACCGCCGCATAAGCGCGATCAACCTCGATGTCGGCATCTGCAAGGATGTATCCGGCGTTGTTTAGCAGTAGTGCCCACTGCAATCTGCCTATTCTGCCCTGCTGATGGTCCCGGTGTGCCCGGTTGATCACACGGAGGCAGATCTCCGCTCCAAGTTCCCGCCGTTCGGCTTCAAGCAGGCACAGTGCGTAGGTCAACTGATCGAGGGTGGCCAGGTTCGCCTGTGCTTCGAACAGCCGGATGGCCTTCTCCCACGCCCGAGCCGACGCGTACACGCGTGCTGCCCTCAGTTGAAGCTCTGGTGCATCGGGCATGAGCCGCAGCGCACGGTCCGCCGCCCGCTCCGCCGCTCCGGGATCGCGCGGCAGGCGATGGACCTTAGCCTCCGCCTGCTGAATGTAGCGCGGGGCCACGAAGTCTCGACGCATGTGATCGACTGTCCCGCAGCCGGCTGAGGCCACGGTCGCGATGCCGACCACCAATACGAGGAATCGCCTCATGTCAGTGCTCCCGGTTTGAACTCCTGTCCGACGAATGCAACAACATCGTAGTACTGCATCCCCAGGATCACCATCTGCTCGGCGGTGGCGGGAGAGGAGTACACCGCGTAAGAGGTGGAGTACCGCCATATCTCGCGGCCATCCTCAACAGATAGAGTGTACAGCGCCCCGTCTTTGGAGCCAACATAGACGACGTCATTGGTGATAGCGGGGGATGCGAGAATCTCGTCCTCGGTCTCAAAGCTCCACACAAGCTGGCCTTCGTCCCGGCCGACTGCGTACACGCGGCCATCCATTGCTCCGAAGACAACCAGGTCTTCGGTGAGGGCGGGGCAGCAACGGACTCGATCCTCAATATCGGTCTCCCAGACTGTCTCTCCGGTGGTGATATCGAGGGCGAGGATACTGAGGGCATCGGTGCCGACGTAGTAGATCCCATCGGCGAATGCCCCTGCGGCTGCTACCGGCTCCTCCACCTCGCGCACCCAGGCCTGTTCACCATCCTCGCGAGAGAATGCGTGCACGGTACCGTCCCATGAGCCGACTATCACCAGATCATCAGCGATGGTGGGGGCTGCTGAGATCTCATCCCGGGCAGTCGCCTGCCAGCGGAGGGTGCCGCTCTTTCGGTCAACCGCAATGAGGCTGCCGCGCTGATTGCCCGCGAAGACAACGTCATCGGCCACCGCGGGAGAGGAGCGACTGGCCGCCCCTGTATCGTAGGACCAGTGCTCACTGCCGTCGGAGGTGGCGAGACAGTAGATGTGTCCATCGCGGGAGGTGAGATAGAGGCGGTCACCTGCCAGTGTGGGTGTCGATTCAACGCGGTCTTCCGTGTGGACCTCCCAGAGAAGATGGCCCGAACTGCTATCGAGGGCGTACACGTAGCTGTCTCTGGATCCGACGCACACCATGCCTCTGCCGACCGCTGGCCCGCCAACTACGGGACCACGTGTCTGAAATCTCCAGCGAACTCGCAGGGGTGGTGTAACACGTTCGCTCGAGTATCCGGTTCTGCGCGGATTGCCATGAAATGTGGTCCAATCCTCGAAACGGCTCGCCCGCTCCTGCTGCTCCAGTACCTCGTTGCGTATCTCCGTTATGCTCTTGCGGCCGGTCTCGGTGCTCGCGAGCTTCTCCGCCTGATCGAGTAACTCCAGCGCCTCCTCGAAGTCGCGGCGCTGGGCGAGAGCCATCGCCAGAGCGAAAGTGATCTGGGCCGAACGTGGCGAGTTGCGGCGCGCCTGCGCGATGTCGTCCACCGCGCTGGAATCCTGTGCCACGCGTCCGAGTGCATATGCCACCGCCCACGGGGCTTCGGGACTCTCGCGCAGTCGGCGCAGCAGCATGCGGGTGGTCGAATCGCTGTCCATCTCCATGAGGGCCTCAGCGATCTCGTCCCGCATCTCGTCATCGTCGTCGCGCAGGGCCTGCGTCAGAGGTCGCAGCGCTCGACGGCTCTCGATCCTTCCCAGAGCGTACGCGGCAAGATGCCTCTCTTCTTTACTGCCGCGTCCAAGCATGTGGACAAGTTGGCGATCGAGCCCTCGCAGATACTCCTCGGCCTGCGTGCGGACGTCCTCCTGTTCGTCATCAAGTAGATCGACCAGTTCGGGCAGATAGGACCTCGAAACGTGAGGGCCCAGTGCACGAAGGGCGGAGCGGCGCACATGCGCCTCTTCCGCACGAAGCATGTCCTTGAGGGTGGGCTCGAGCAGATCCTCGAGTTCATCGGCGCGTCGCAGCCAGTATCCAACATCAACCTCGTGATGTACCGCACTGCGGATAATCAGGGCCATCTCTTCCGGCGAGATCGTAAGCTCATTGCGATGGCTCTCGATTACTCTGAGCGCACTCTCCTGCATGCGCAGGCCGAACTTCTGATAGTTGCCCAATTCGCGGGTGATCAGGTCCTGAACATCTTTGACCTCGATCTGACGCTCGGTCATCCACTCATCGATCTTGTGCGCCACGTACTCGTGAACCACCTCGTACTCATGCTGATCGGGCTTGCCGACGCGACGCACGAGGCGTAGATCCTCGAGACGGGCGAGAATGCGCTCGACGGTTTCTTCGGATTGACCGACCTCTGAAGCAAGACGTTCCACGGGGCGAATGGCCTTCAACTCCGAGGATTGGACCATCTGCTTGAGTATGTTCCGGACGAGACGCCTTTCCCAGGGCGGAAGCTGTTGGAGGGCGTGTTCGAGATAGTTACGCAGGATCCTGTCCGCGCCGTCAAGCTGCTCGTATGCCGTGGCAGCCATCACATGCCGGTGCGGGGACAACGTCTGATAGAGTCTATCCATCACGATTTGAAGTTCGGTCGGCTCACATCCATCATCGTCGCAGAGATCTTCGAGGACGCGGTCCACGAGTTCCTCCTCAACGGTCAAATGGAAGTTTGCTCCCGGCTTCATGGCCGCAACCTTGGCCTGGCGCGAGCTGAGCTTGCGCAGCCGATATACGTTGTGCAGAATCGTGGGGAACTGTTCGTGCAGTTCGTAGAGCTTACCGAGGTAGTCCTCCCGAATACTGATGAGCACGCGCAACCGGTCACATTTGTCCAGCGCGTCTGCGAGTTCTGCGGCGAACTGCTGCTGGAGCCGATCTCCTGTACGGACGAAGTATTCTTCGAACTGATCGATGAGCAGCACTATCGGACGCTTGGAACGCTCAATGCTCTCTTCTATCAACTCGGGCAACGATACTTCAGGATCGACGTCTTCAATGTCGATTTCGCTTAGAGCCTCCACGATCGCCTCACGTGTGTTCTCGAGTGGATCCATGCCACAGCGCACGTAAACGGGCAACCAGAAGGTTCCGTGATCGGTGTCGGCCTCCTCCGCCTCGTCGAGCATACGTGCCATGACGCCGGCACACAGCAGAGAGGTCTTGCCGCGCCCCATTCCTCCGAAGAGCACACTGAGGCGATTCTCGCGAATCATCTCGATGACATCTTCGGTCTCCTGTTCTCGACCATAGAATAGCTCGGCGTCCTCCATGCGATAGGGCGCAAGAAAGCGGTAGGGGCCTCCCGTGAGCACGCTGAGGGTGGGGCCGGACTTACGCATCCTCCCGGTGGAGCGGTCGTGGCGGCTGACCCGATCCTCAAGTCCGCTGAAGAATGCGTTAGGCTCTCCCTGTTCACGGCAGAGAAGATGGCGAGCAGAGGCTCGCTTTTCCAGCATCCGCGTCACCTTCGGCTGCAGGCGGTGATATTCAACACTGTCGGGGCTCTCCATCTTCAGTTCCTGGAACAGGTCCTCGTCATCCATCGGGATGATGCGGTTGATCCAGAAGGCACGATCGCCGTCCTCCGGCAGATGAGAGATGAGAGCACGGTCACGCTCCGTATACGCCACGAACAGGGCAAGGGTGCCAAAAGCCTGCTCGATCACCGAGCCGACGGCGTCTATCGCCGCGTCGACTTCGCTCTGAGCGAGCGGGAGGAAGTCACCAGTCATCGATCCGGCCAGTTTGACTACGACCACACGCGTCGAGCCGGAGATGGCAAGCTCGATCTCCTCGGGGTCATCGACGCCGGCAACCAGCAGATGGTAGTCACTTTCCGGCTCCATGTGCTGACTGTTCAGAGCGCGCTGGAGCAGATTCGTGGGGTCGGTCGTGAAGATCGCGGGGAAGTACCCGTCGGAGATCATGCGAGCAAGACGAATATGCGCCTCACTGGGCCTGAGCTCCTCCAGTAGCCCCCGGAGAAGGCGACAGCGCTCAAGGTGAGACGGTATCCGTTCAGCCATCAGCCGCATTGCGGCCTCTTCCGGGTCTTCCTCCGGTAGTTCAATCTCGTGCTCCCGGGCCCAGTCGATAGCCATATTGTGAAGAAGGCGCTCGACTGTTATCTCATCGGGTGACGTGCGGATCGCGTGCCCGACGAAGAGCACGTGGCGTCCAAGTTCGTTTCTGCGCGCCTTGACGTAATCCGCGATTGGGCTAAGCATCGGTTCATCTCCGCCCTGTTGTCGTTCGAAACACGATCTCAGATGTGACATTCGACCGCAGTGAGTGCTGCGCCTGCCACTGCGAAGGTCTGATACTGACACAGTCTTCCGAAAAAGGCATACGGGGCGGCACGCAGCCGCCCCGCTTGGGTTAGGGCTCAGTGATCAATGCATCGATTCATTGTGATACGCCGCTCGCACGGCGAGACGGTATAGACCTTTCGTGGTGGGCCCGGCTGGGATCGAACCAGCGACCAACCGGTTATGAGCCGGTTGCTCTAACCTCTGAGCTACGGGCCCACTGCGAGGACAATTATAACACGGGCTCCGACGCCGGTCAATTATTGTGATTGACGAATCTGGGAGCAAGTGGACTATCGCCAGTACGGACAAATCAGAAATGCTCGTTTGCTGGGCTGAGTGGATCCATGCGTCTTCGCACGACCGAATCGCGCACAATCCATTCTCACCGCGAGCCCCATCTGGAACCTCAATCCGGAGCGGTTAAGAGGGACGCGCCTGGCTCTGACCCCGTAAGTCGCCATCCCCGATGTGAGTCAGGAAATGCTCCACGTACCCGGCCAGGTATTCGTGCTCCGGCGGGATATCTATGCGCCGGTTGTTGAGGAAGAAAGTCGGAGTTCCGTTAACTCCGGAGCGTGCACCGTCGAGACGTACCTGACGGATCTCTTGCTCCAGTTCCTCACTGTGTCGATCCTCGTCGAATTGATCGACGTCCAACCCGAGTTCATGCGCCCAACGGACAATATCGTCGTCGTCAAACTCACCGTCCGCGTCGAATATATTCGCGTGCATCTCCCAGAATCGGCCCTGTTTGCCCGCTGCATCTGCTGCAAGCGCCCCCGGCATCGCCATCGGATGATAGCTCATCAGCGGGAAATGCCGGAATACCAGGAGCAGACGGTCACCATGCGTCTCCATGAGCTTCTCAACGGCGTGAAAGCCCGTTATACACGCCTCACACTGATAGTCCGCGTACTCGACGAGGGTCAGAGGAGCGTCCCGGGGACCGCGCATGTGATCGTCGTCGGTGATCTCCGCTTCAAGCTCGACGGGATCAACATCGACCTCAGCCTCAGCCACGGGATCTCAACTCCTCGAGTCGCTTCAGAATCATGTGCGCACCAGGACTCTTGCCGAGGGGCACAATATGCGCCATCTCCACCCTGCGCGCTTCATCAACGATGAACTGGGCTGGCTGGCAGATTCCTTCATCATGGAACACGCCGTAGCTTCGTGCAACCTTCCCTTTCGGCTCAAAGTCAGAGGCGAGCGGAAAGCTGAGGCCCAGGTGCTCCGCCCACGCCCTGGTTGACCAGAAGTTATCGGGACAGATGCCGACTATACACGCTCCCAGTCTTCGCAGTTCATCTGCGACCGCCTCAAGCACAAGTACCGCGTCGCCGCACACCGGACTCCACGCCGCTGGAAAGAATGCGATCACCGCGTGCTCGTGGTGTGCGAGCTTATCCGAGAGGCGGACGCTCTCTCCGGGTCCGACAGGTAGCTCGAAGTCCGGCGCAGTGTCGCCAACGCTTAGTTGATCCATACCTCCTCCTTCCTGCAGTCCTCAGGAGACCACGTTCTGCGGCTCCCCTTCAATATAGGCGACAATGTTGTTGCAGGTGACATCCATCAGTCTGTGTAGCGCCTCCCGCGAGTAGAATGCCATGTGCGGCGTAAGCACTACATTCTCGCGCCTGAGCAGAGCATAGCGCTGCACGGCCACCGCCAGGTCATCGCGCGACGCGTCGGGCAGTACCATCTGCTCCTCATCTCCAAGCTGCTCTTCACCCTCGATTACGTCGAGGCCCGCTCCACCGAGCTTGCCACTCGACAGAGCGGAGAGAAGCGCGTTCGTCTCCACAAGCTCACCACGGGACGTGTTAATTAGCAGCGCTCCGTCCTTCATCTTATCTATCGCCTCTCTGTCGATGAGGTGGCGGGTGGCGGGCACCAGCGGTACATGCAGCGAGACTACGTCAGACCGACCCAGCAGAGCGTCGAGCGAGCAGTACTCGAAACCCATCACATCGGAAAGAAGCGGCTGCTCATTCACGTCATAGGCCAGCACATTCATTCCCATCGCGATCCCTATTCGGATCACTCGCAGGCCGATTGCGCCCGCACCGACCACTCCGAGGGTTCGGTCCTTAAGATCGAACCCGGCAAGTCCCTCGAGGCTGAAGTCACCCCCTCGGGTACGGTCGTACGCGGTCAGTATCTTCCGCGACAGACAGAGCATCAGTCCGAAAGTGTGCTCGGCAACGGTGTGCTCGGCGTAGGCAGGCACGTTACATGCGGTCACGCCGCGCTCGCTGCATGCCTCGAGATCTATGTGGTCGTACCCCGTTGATCGCGTGCAGACCAGCTTCAGATCGGGCATGCGATCCAACTGCTCTTGATCCACAGTGCATCCGATGAACACCGATGCGATTGTCAGGTCTGCGACCTCTTCATCAGCCACTTCGTGAAGATGCTCCTGAGTGGTGCGATGCTCGGTGCTGCCCGCATGGCAATCGGCCGGTGAGACACCTGCTTCATCCCACGGGCCGGTCTCGAAGAACATGATATTCTCGTCCTCGAATATGTCGCTCATCTCGCGATCCCCACCTTTGCCGAAGCTGTGCTCGGCATGAGTTGTACCAATATCCACGACGATACCTCCCGCGTTGTCCTGAATTCGCCGCCGACCACACTGCCTGGAGCTACATCTCGGCGGATTTGCGGTGCATCAGTGGTGCCTGACGTCCCCAAGCCGACGCTTGTTCTCGGGACTCAATCAGTAGTTTGACGGGAACACGAAATTACCTCCTGCAATACACACTCTCTGCTTTCTCGATCTGAAGGCATTGAGACGTGCCATGTCGAATTCGCCTACGGAGGTAACACATCGGAGAGGTGATTCGACCATGAGCAACGCGCCGGCCGACAGGCTCTCACTGAAGCCGGACCTTACGGTAGCCACGGAGCGCTGGAGGGCTTTCTGGGCGGGGGAGATGCTCGACCGCCCGCCGGTGGTCATCACCTGCCCGGCTGAGGGAGTGGAGCCAGCGCCTCGCCCTACCTACCGACAGATGCTGTTCGATCCGCTCGACGAGGTGGTGGCCGCTGCCGACGCCTACGTGCGTTCGATCCACTGGGGCGGGGACGCGGTGCCCCAGTTCTCGCCCGGCTTCGGTCCGGACACCTTCGCGGCTTTCCTCGGCGCAGAGATCGAGTTCTCGCGCGAGCAGGAGGACAACACGAGTTGGGCGGTGCCCTTCGTCGAGCACTGGGAGGATGTTCTGCCCCTGCAGATCGCCGAGAATGGTTACTGGACACGAATGCGGGAACTGATCCGCCGCCTCGCGGAGGTGGGGGAGGAGCACTGGGTGGTCTCACACCTCGACCTGCACTCGAATCTCGATGCGCTGGAGAGCCTGCGCGGTGCGACGGAGTTGTGCGTCGATCTCTATACACAGACTGAGATGATCGAGCGAGCGAATGACCAGGTGCGCGAGCTTTACGCCACCATCTATGACACGCTACACGAAGATGGCAGGATGGACCGCACGGGAACCGGGGGCGGGTGGATTCGCGCCTATTGCGATGGGAAGTGCAACACGATACAGTGCGATTTCGCGGCGCTGATCGGCCCCGAGCACTTCCGCCGCTTTGCGACGCCCGACCTCCAGGCAGAGGCCGAACACGTGGACGCGTGCATCTTCCACTGGGATGGCCCGACAGCTCTCGTGCATATGGACGATCTGATGGCAATCGAGGCCATCGACTGCATCCAGTGGGTCCCGGGCGCGGGCGCTCCACTGCTGATCGAATGGCTCGATCTGCTGGCCGAGATTCAGGAGGCGGGTAAGAGCGTGATGGTGTACTGCACCCTCGATGAACTGCCGCAGTTCCACGAGCGCCTGCGCCCCGACAGGCTCTTCTATCAGACCTCAGCACCCGACCGCACTGAACTCGAACGCACGCTCAGGTGGATTGAGGAGAACTCGTGACACGGCATCGCGCGACCGACCGCCCGAATCGGTGCATGGGCGTCACGCAATACCCCTACTTCGGCTCGTAGGAAGACTCCTCTTTGACGGAGCCATCCATCCCATGCTTCACCGCGCTGGTCTCGTGCTTCTTTGCCCACTCGCGCGCGACGTGCCACGCTTCCTTCTGGGTGTTGTGTACTGAGGTAGCGCGCTGATTGCCCTCGCGCTTGACCGCCCAGCCCTTGTCCGTGGGGACCGCGTGATACGATCGGTTCGCCATCAGGAACGCCTCCCGTTGTGCTATCGGTGCCGTGTTGGCCGCATTTTCACCGTATATGATCGCAATGCGAACTGGTCTGCTCCGATGGCGTTGCCGTGATAGCTTTGCGAGATGAGCTTCGTTCTTCCCCTCAAGCAGGCGGGAAAGCCGAAATAAGTGCTCAATAGCCATTCAGCGTAAAGGCTCAGGCAATACATACCCGATGTGACAGTAATTGTCAACTGTGAGCGCGCGATTCTGGCCTCGCTGCGGCCTGCGAGCGGCGCAAAGCGCGATTACGTCGCCTCGCGCTGCACGTCCCCGTTTGAGCTGACATGACCAAACTATGTCGGACAGATGGCCGGATCGCGGCGACGGGCGAAGTAGAGTCCCAGCAGCACGATCGCTGCCCCGAAGATCTGTACCGGAGCCGGGCGCTCATGCAATAGGATGGCCCCGAGAATCATCGCCACCACGGGCACGAAGTACTGATAGACGGCGACGCGTGAGGCGCTGGTGCGGGCTATGCGCCAGTACCAGGCGACGAAACCGTAGGCGCCGGCAAACAACACCAGCCAGACCATGGCAAACCACTCCACGGCGCCGAGAGCGGCCCAGTCCGCGGCCAATGCCTCCCCGGCGCCAATCGGCGTAACCACGATCAAGCCGAGAAGGTAGCTCAGAGTAACGACCTTCAACGCCCCGTAGCGGGCCATCAGCGGCTTGCTGACCACCATGTAGATCGCGTATCCAAGCGACGAGAGCAGCATCGTCAGGTCTCCGAGCAGGTGAGTATCGGGGACGTGCTCGGCGCCCGCGCCGCCCAGGATAACCATGGCGGTGCCCGCCATTGCAGCGCCGATGCCCACCCAGTTGGCTGCGGTGATGCGCTCCTGACCAATCGCGGCAACGATCAGCGCGGTGAATATCGGCGCGGTCGAGAACAGCAGCGATCCCTGGCCCGCGGCGGTCAGGTTGAGGCCGAGGACGAAGGCGATCTGCTGTCCGCCCATGATGAGGGCCCCGGCAACGGACAGGTGAACCCACATGGTCTTCGAATTTCCCGTCCGCAACTGTCCCCGCAGTTCCAGCACGGCCAGCAACAGCACGGTGATCAGCGCATAGCGCACCAGCAGCAGTCCCGTGGGCCCCACGAAATCCATCAGGTACTTGAATGCCACGAAGTTGCCGCCCCAGCAGATCACCACCGACAGCAGTACCGGATCCAGTATCGGCCCGCATACGCTTTCTATGGTGTCATTATCTTCATTCGGCCTTTCAGTTACTTCCGACACGTCCTGCGCCTCCCGCGGGCACCTCTCCGCACTGTGTTCTGTGGCCGTATGGCCCCGAACGCCAGGGCACCGCCCCGCAATCTCAGTGCGCCCCGCCCCAGTCGGCGATCTTCTCGCCGATGCTCCAGTATTCGCCGAAGAATGACCAGACCGGGTCGGTGCGCTCGTAGGCGATGCGCGTGCCGCCGCCTTCGAGAAGGTCCTCGTCGATCCACGCCACCTGCGCCTCGCCCATCACCCAGTCGTGGTTGCCAAGGTGCGCGATCTCGACGATGCGGCACTCGATACTCACCGGGCACTCCTCGATGAGCGGTGAGTCGATCTCCTGCGAGGGCTGCGCGGTCCAGCCGAGGTCCTCGAACTTGTTGGTGTCGCGGCCGGAGTTGCGCCCGCAGTAGTCGGTGCCGGCGAGTTGCTCGCGGTGGGGGATATTCACGCCGAAGTCGCCGGTGCGCTTGATCAGTTCGTAGGAGTACTGGTTCACGCCCATGGCGAAGCCGATCACCCACGGGTGGGCGCAGCAGACGCTGGACGCCCCGATGGTGATGATGTTGGGCGTGCCATCCTCGGCCACGCAGCTTACCAGTATCAGCGGCCACGGGTAGAAATGCCGGTTCCCCGGACGCTCGATCAGTTTCTTTGGCATGGTTATCGCTTCCTGTCTCGATCTATGGTCCTTGCTCACCACGCGTCGCGTACAGGAGGAGCGCCCCTGCCTGCGGATGGTCATTCCACGCCGCCGTGCTCCCGAAGCAAGTCCGCGGTCTCGGTGTGACCTTTGTCGGCAGCCTTGTAAAGCGGCGTATTGCCGGCCACGTTCTGTGCGTTGACGTTGGCGCCATACCCAAGAAGCAGCGCGCAGGTCTCGGTTTGGCCGTCCACGGCGCCCCAGTGCAGCGGCGTCCATTCGGCCTCCTCCCGCGCGTCGATGTCAGCCCCCCACTCCAGCAGAAGCACACAGATCTCGGTGTGCCCGTTGAAAGCGGCGAAGTGCAGAGGCGCCATGACGCCCTTGTCCCGCGCGTTGACGTCGGCGCCCCGGTCCAGCAGTAGCGCTGCGATCTCGGGGTGGCCTGCTGCTGCGGCGAGGTGCAGCGGCGTATTGCCGTCCTCGTCCCGCAAGTTGACGTCGGCTCCGCCTTCCAGTAGCAGCGCCGCGATCTCGGTTTGGCCGTCCATGGCGGCGCCGTGCAGCGGCGTGACGCCGTACCCGCCCCGCGCGTCGACGTCGGCCCACCACTCCAGCAGCAGCGCGCAGGTCTCCGTATGGCCGAACATGGCGGCGCCGTGCAGAGGCGCATTACCGTCCTCGTTAGGCGCGTTGACGTCGGCCCCGTGCTCAAGCAGCAGCGCGCAGACCTTGCTGTGGCCTTTCCCGGCGGCGATGTGCAGCGGGGTGAGGTCGTACGCACCCCGCGCGTTGACGTCGGCCCCCTGCTCCAGCAGCAGCACCGCGGCCTCGGTGTAACCCTCCCCGACGGCGACCTGCAGCGGCGTCAGGTACCCCGCGCCCCGCTCGTTTATGTCGGCCCCCTCGTCGAGGAACGCCTCAATGGCCCGTGTGTCGCCCTGCCTGGCAGCCTCGTGCAGTGTCATGCCCTCGGGGACCTGATACCGTTCACCGCATCCGGAGATGGCGGACGCCACCAGCGCAATAACCACCAGTTTGACATAAGATCCTCGCCCGGTCATCGGTCTTCTGCCTTCCGTTTCGTCGATTCCCGCCTGCGGTATGCTACCCGCGCAGGCGGGTGGTCATTCGCTGCCCTCACTCCGTCTCTCCCGGCGGCGCATCGACCGGCGAGATCGCGCCGGTTACGGTGAAGATCTCGGTGATTGTCTCATCTTCCCCGGCGGTCTCCACGGTACGGGTGACGCTCACCGGGATCGATAGGGGCAGTTCGCCACCCTCGGACAGCGAGCGAACCAAGCTCCACTCGACCACTGCCAGTTCGAGTCCGAGATACTCCAGGTGCCCCTCCTCGGTCTCGACCCACTGATCGCCGTCCTCGGCGACCGCGCCGCTGAAGTGGAAGTTGTAGATGAAGCAGCCCTCACGCGGGCAGTCCACGAAATCCGTCTCAAGCTCCCAGCTACCGATGCCGATCCGCACCCTGTCCCCCTCCGCGTCCTCAGCGCGTGAGAGCATGATGCCGCCGGACGCGGGATGCACCTCGGCGGATGCGGAGAGGTCCCGGCTTTCCCGCCCGATGGGCATCGTCTGGTCGTCCACGCAGGTGTGTGTCTGATCGACGGTGAGGCCGGTGATCTCGGGGAACTGCGGATCGTTCAGTCGGCCGGGAATCGCCGCGAAGTCCATGCCGAGGCCCGGCCTGAAGCGGATGAAGGTGTACAGGCCGCGCACGGTAAAGCTGATCTCGGTCGAGCCTCTCGCCGTTGTCGGCGGATCGCCGACGAGATAGCGGCTCTCGGCCATGTAGTTCACGTTCAGTTGCACGTCCATGGGCAGGATGTCGAGGGCCATCTCCTCGAGAGTTTCCTGGGCTGCCACGGGGGCGGTATGTGGGGCAACGAAGACCGCTACCACGAAGATCGTCAGGATTGTCCGGGTTGACCTCATCATCAACACTCCTCTGCCGGTATCTGCGTTCTTCGCACAGGCGGCCCCTATTTGCCGGCGCGATTGAGCGGATCGTCGGCGCCGCAGCGCCAGGTGTTCTGCACGACGTTCTTCGGCACAGGGTCAAGCTTGTCCTTGTTCTTGTCCCTGAACGATGTGCTTTTTGTGATGGGGGGGTAAGCGCGTCCGCCGTTGCCGCCGTCCGTCGTTATGCGTCAGCCGTTGTCGTTGCGAGCGAAGCGGCCTCAAGCTGGCGTTTGGCGCGTTAGAAAGGGCCTCACGACGGTGGCAGCGAGTGACGATCACGGAGCTGGAACAACGCCAGTTGGTGCTGCGCTGGGCCGCGGCGGCGTATCTGGATACCGAGAAGAACTTCCGACGAATCATGGGATACCGCGATCTTTGGATACTTGAAGCCGCTCTCAATGAAGCTAACAGCGACGAAGAGGAGGCGAAAATCGCCTGACGCTCGAACGAGAGAACCGCCTCACGTTACACTGAAAATGGGACATACTCGGTCCTCTTGTGGTAACCTATTGCCGCACATGACTGCGGCGACTTACAGAACGACATGCGGGACTGCACCGGCAGATGAGTCAGACCATTCATAACCGGTATTTCCTCGAAGCGGTCCGTAACATCGCAGCGCCTGGAGATCGACCTGCGTGAGGCGTCGGTCGTAAACCACCGCGGCGACTGGGGCCCGCATAACAGGGTCGCCCAAGGCCTGCCGCCCGATGTCTCCACTGATGGGGATGAGCCACGGCGAAGACTGCGGCGACGCGCCAGCATAGGTCGGCCTGCTGCCTCCATCCTGTCTATGTGCTTGAAAGTCAGTCGCCCTGCATCCACTCAACCTGACCCGACACATAGTGGGCTATCGACAGAGTCGGGTAGGGATGCACGTCTTCAGCAAGTCCCCTGAATGGAATACCGTGGCGTATCGCCGCGCTGAACTCCTGTATGATTTCTCCCGCCCGCGCCGCCAGTATCTGCGCACCGAAGATCCGCCCGCCGCGCGGTTCGGCGATGATCTTCGCACCGCCGTCTGGACGGCCTTCGATCTGAGCCCGGTCGGGCATCGCGGGGTCGATCCGATACACCTCGAAGTCGAGACCTCGCTCATTCGCCTCAGCTTCGCTCAATCCGATCGACGCCAACTCCGGATCGGTGAACATACACCCCCCCGCCGCATCGTAGCTCATCGGTTCATCCGCGTCGAGCAGGGCATTACGGGTGGCATGTTTACTCTCGATTGTCGCCATGTGCGTGAACTGCCAGCAGCCCAGCGCATCTCCCGCCGCGTAGACATTCGGGTTGTCTGTCTGCAGCCGGTCATTCACCGAGATGCCGCCAGTGTCGCCGCGCACCCCGGCGCGGTCGAGACCAAGTTCCTCCACTGCCACCTCACGGCCCACCGCGATCAGCAGCTTCTCAGCCTCCAGCACTCTCTCGCCATCGCCCGTTGCTAAGGTTACGGCGCAGCAGGAATCGTTCGTCTGCTCAACCTTGCGCACATCGGCGCCGAGGATGAAGTTCACTCCTTCGTCGGTGAGTTGATTGCGTAGCTTCTCGGCCAGTTCAGCGTCAGTGCGTGGGAGTATGCGGTCTGTCTGTTCGAGGACCGTGACCTCGGTGTCGAGGCGGTTGAATGCCTGGCACATCTCTATGCCGGCCGGTCCCGCACCCATGATGATCATCGACTTCGGCGGCCCCGGCAGATCGAAGAGATTGAGGTTGGTCAGATAGTCGACCTCGTCGATGCCGGGGATGTCGGGCACGCGGGGCCGTGAGCCGGTGGCGATGAGAATGCGCCGAGCGCGGAGCAGGCGCCCCCCGACGCGCAGGGTGTTCTCATCTTCAAACCCGGCGGTACCCCGGATGACCTCGACACCTTTCTCCGCCATGCTCTCGGGAGTAGTCCGCGAGCCGAGGCGGTTCGTCAGATCGCGAACATAGTCGAGCGCGTTCGCCGGATCAGACTGTTCGCCGTAACCACTGCTGCCTGACCGTGGACCCGTGTTGTAGCGCCAGCAGGACTTTGCGGCCTGAAGCAGCGCCTTGGAGGGCACACAGGCCGTCCACTGGCACGCGCCACCGAGGCGATCCTGCTCGATTACGGCCACTTTGAAGCCAAGCTCGGCGGCGTGGCGGCCTCCTCCGTTACCGGCGGCTCCGCCACCCATTGCGATGAAGTCCCATTCCTGCCCCATCCCCCTCGCCTCCCCGTCCTCTTCACATCTTCAGGCCAAGCGGATCTCTCCGCATGGTCGCGGTCTCAGCCAACTCGGTCAGCCACGCTCCCTGCGGGTCTGCTGCAAGGAACCACCACCACGGTGGGCGATAGTTCGACTGCTCCAGTCCCATCGTGCGGTGCACATCAGCGGGGAGGTGCAGCTTCCTGGTCATTCGCAGGTCCGAAGCGTGACCGGGTGCAGGGCCCACCATTGACTTGAGAAGTTCGTCCCATAACGCGTCTGCCCAAGAGCCATAAGTGGCACACCGTGGCTGGTGGATCGTCGTATGCAGGCGATGAGCGAATCGTCGAAAGCTACTCCGTTGAAGGCCCACGGGAATTCGAGGCATGCAGGTTCCTCCCGTCGGCCCATCAAAGCGCCGATCGATCCGAAAGTCGATCAGCGCGCCGGGCGTAGCGGAATGCGGCGACGCTCTATCGCTCGAAGAAGAAGAACGCGTTGTCGACGCCACGGTCCTCCATCATCGAGAGTTGCACGAGCAGCCCCGCCATCGGCTCCAGATAGCGCGCTGCCTTCAGCGGGCCGCTGTCTATCGCGTCCAGCCCACAGTCCTCGATAAGCTCAGCTACAATACTTTTGGCATCCTCGTCATCGCCACAGTAGAAGACCGGCGGCCGATCGTCATCGAACTCGGGCTCAACTATGACCTCGGCGTGGATCGCGTTAAGGGCCTTGACCACCGACGCATCCGGAGCCAGTCCGGCGATCTCCTCAGCACCGGATGTCTCGTTGCCGACCTGTATCTGAAGGTTCCGGAAATCGACCGGGTTGCTGACGTCGATGATCGTCTTACCGGCGAGCGATCCGCACTCGTCGATTACCTCCTCGTACCCTTCGAAGGGTATCGCAAGAACGATCACGTCCGAGAACTCCGCCGCCTCAGCATTCGAGCCACCCGACACGGTGGGACCGAACTGTTCTGCAGTATTCTGCCCCCGCTGCGGGTCGCGTGACCCTATCATTATGCTGTGCCCCGCATTTGAGAGTGCTTCCGCCAGAGCATGCCCCATGTTTCCGGTACCGATGATCCCTATCTCCATCCTCGCTGCCTCCTCATGGAAGTCACCCCCGTATGGGGGACCCGCTTGCAGGCTCGTCATGGAGTCGATTCGACGCCCGGGCGACTTCTCCCCCCGGAGCGTTCAGCTCTCAGGGATCGGGCCGGATTCACACGAATCAGCCTCTTCGCCGGCAAAAGGCGCTGGGGTACAGGAATGGCTCTCTCGCGTCATATCTCGGAAAATCTCCCCGGGTTCCGATTTGCATGATTGTCAGTTCTCCTGCGATCATGGCGACGAGCGCAGGCTTCACCACCGACTTGGGACTGGCGCATGAGGAGTTCAATCGCGCCCTTGACAATACTGCGGGAGGGAATACACTCTACCCATGAGATAGGTAGTAAGTTGAGTAGCTACGCAGTTGCCAGCAGCCTCGGACATCCGATCCGCATATCACTAACCGTAGGAGTGCCGATAGATGTTCCAGTGTATTTTGCTTGCGGGAGCCATGGCCACACTACAGACAGCACAGTATTCCGGTGTAGACCTCGATGATCTTGTGGCAACACCACACCGATCGATTGAGGTCGTCGCCACATCAGCCGGCCGGGATCTCGTCGATGACCCTGCTGAACTGTCGGCGGACGGCAGCGCCCGCGTTGACGCCGGCGGCCACCTGTCAATGTCGGTGGATTTCGAACCGGGCACATATGCTTTGTCGATCACGGGGCGGGCGGCCGAAGAGGCAGCGGAGTGCTCGCTTGAGGTCGGTGGAGAGCCTGCGTGGATCCATCGGCCGGTTGTCCTCAGCGGCGAGGAGGCAACGCATGCGATCGCATTCAGCGTCGAAAGCCGCGGCACCCATAACCTCGTCCTCGGCTTCGATGGCGACGCCCTTGTCAGTGACCTCACTGTGCGAAGCTTCCGATACACGCCTCCGCGTCCACCGATGCGTCCCGAGCTTGCCGAGGCTCGGCCGCGCATCTTCATCACCGAAGAGGACATTCCGCGCCTGCGGGAACGGGTCGAGGATCCGCGCGTACAGCATTTCTACCGTGTGCCCGGTCCACGCCGCGCTGAGCCGCCCGCATTCGTAGGGACAGCAGAGGCCGGGCAGTACCGCGGTTTGAAGCATCATGCATTGGCATACCTCCTGACCGAAGATCCCGAGCATCTCGAGGGTATCGTCGCATGGTTAGACGCCGCAGCCGACTGTCCCGGTTTTGACAACGATCTGCAGTATGAGTTCATTCTCAGAGGTGTCGCGCTCACGTATGACTGGCTCTATCATGACCTGCCCGATGACACCCGACGGCGCACCCGGGACCTCATCGTCAGGCTCTCCCGGCAGGTTTACGAGGGGATTATCCGCGAAGCAGGCGATTTCGGCGGAGGGAACTTCCAGCAGAATCACACCTGGTTTGCTGCTCTTGGACTGATGCTTGGGTCCGCTGCTGTTTACGGTGAGGTACCCGAGGCCGAGGAGTGGCTCGGCTGGTCGCTCGATCGGGCCGAAAGGATCTTCCTGTCATTCAGCCCTGATGGCGGGTTTCACGAGGGTGCCGCCTACTGGGACTTCTCCATGCCCACACTCTACAGGCTCGTCGATCTCTACGAGAGCTTCACTGGTCTGCCCATCCCCGCTGGCGATGACGGCCTGCACGGGCAGGCGGAGTTTCGCTTTCGCCATCTGCTTCCCGGCCTCGAGCACACCGCGCCCCTTGAGGACACGCAGCGGCTGTGGGGCAAGCCCGCGGTGCGGGTCATCGCCTGGGAGGCGAAACGATATCAGGATCCGGTGGTCATGGGTATTGCCGATCTGATGTGGGAGGAGCCCAAGCCATGGTCGTTCAAACTGCTGTGGCTTGATGAGACACTGGAGAGTGTTGATCCGCGGGACGCTCTCCCGACGGCGCGGTACTATCCGGACGTCGAGACGGTTTTCGCGCGCACCGGGTGGGATGACGATGACACATGGTTGGCCTTCGTCAGTCGGCCGATGGGCGGGCACAAGTATGCTGAACTGTGCGCGCGATATCGGCGTGTCTCCGGCCTCGGGCACAGTCATCCGCACCAGGGACACTTTCTGATCCACGGTCGTGGCGAAACGCTGGTCGATGAACCTGGACACACCTACGAGAAGCGGACGCGCGATCACAACACCATTCTCGTGAATGGCGAGGGACAGTTCGGCGATGGCGTGGCATGGCCGCAACCAAATCCCGGACGAGCGCACATCACCGACTTCGTCAGTGAGGGTGACGTGCTGATCACCGTCGCAGACCCGTCCTCAGCCTATCCCGAGGAGTTGGGACTGGCGCGATTCGAGCGGACACTGGCGATGATCGGGCGCGATCTGGTGATCGTGCACGATCGCCTCGCGGCCGACCCGGCAGCGAGCTTCAGTTGGCTGCTCCATCACTACGGCGAGATCTCGGCCGAGGCGGCCATGTGGTCGATTGCTCGGGGTGACGCGCGCCTCCTTGTTAGGGCGCACAAGCCCGACACCATAGAGGCGCACACGACGACCTACCGTCCGGTCTACACCCTGCAGACCCGGCACGGAGAGCACGACACCACTCCGGAAGGGGAAGCCGATATCAACATGCTGAGCCTCGTCACCCCGTCGCAGGAGCAGGCAACGTTCCTTGTCAGCATGCAGATCAGTGATGCCGATGAGACTGTCCCGGAAATCGCACATGGATCCGGCTCAAACTGCGATGTCCTGCGGACCGAGGACGTGGCCATCGCGTTCCGCCGTGAGAATGGCGAGATGAGCTTCGAGACGCCCTGGGGCGAGACACTGAGAACCGACGCGAGCTGTGTGGTCGCCCACAGAGGCGAAGATGGACGCCGGATCGTGGCTCTGCCGGCCCGATAATGGTATGGTGTGGAGGCGAATACTGATAGCCTCGAAAACCAGTTGGGATGACAATCGACATACCGATAGTGAGCGATGGGAGGGGAGCACCGGAGCGAAGAAGTGGGGCCTGATTGCGGCAGGCTCCGTGTGCGTGATACTTGGAACCATTGGAGTGGTAATGCCCCTTGTGCCAACCACTCCTTTTCTCCTCCTGGCTGCGGCTTGCTACTTACGCAGTTCGCGACGGCTTTACCAATGGCTGATCAACCACAGGGTCCTCGGCCGCTACGTAGGAGCCTATCTGAGTGGAGAGGGCATACCTGTAAGTGCGAAGGTATTCACCATTTCTCTGCTCTGGTTCAGCATAGCGACTTCGGCCATATTCGTGGTGGAGATGACGCTGATTCGAGTACTGCTGCTGATAATCGCCATCGGGGTCACCGTTCACGTCATGTCGATCCGCCCCCTCAGAGACGATCCGGGCCGGACAGGTGAGTGACACCGGTCCGGCCCGTGAACTGCTTCAGTGCATCGGCTCAGTGGCGGCGCTGTGGATCAGGCAGATGTGGCGCTGACGCGATCTTCCTGTGACATCTCCGCCAAACCAGCGACCTCCTCGAGATCCAGTCCCAGTCCCTCGGCTACGCGGGTACCGTAGTCTTCATCCGCCTTGTAGAACAGAGCGCACTGCCGAAGCTGCAGGCGCTGCTGTGCGCCGCTCAGATGATCCACTATGTTGCTGACGAGGTTCTCACGATCCTGATCGGTCATTACGTCGCGATAGAGGTTGCCCGGCTGGACGAAGTCCACGTCAGCGAGTTCGTAGGCGTGTCGCGCGGCCATGCCCGCGACGTCGATCGCCGGGACCGCGTAGCTCGGGTCGGGGCCTGGCCCGCCGAAGCTGTTGGGCCAGTAGTTCGGACCGCCGCCATCGTTGTCATCGTGCCGCATCGCTCCGTCACGCTGATAGCTGTGCATCGGGCACTTCGGAGCGTTGATGGGCAGTAGATGGTAGTTGGGGCCGAGGCGATGGCGCTGGGTGTCGGGATAGCTGAACAGGCGGCCCTGCAGCATCTTATCGGGGGATGGGCCGATACCCGGCACTAAGTTCGCAGGAGCGAATGCAGCTTGCTCGACCTCGGCGAAGTAGTTCTCCGGATTACGGTTCAGCACCATCCGCCCGATCTCGATGGGCGGAAAGTCCTCGTGTGGCCAGACCTTGGTGATGTCGAACGGATCAAAGCGATAGCTCTCGGCCTCTTCCGGGGTCATGATCTGCATCTCGAGACGCCATGAAGGGAAGTCGCCCTGCTCGATGGCCTCGTAGAGATCGCGGGTGGCGTGGTCAGGATCGGTGCCGCGCATCTCATCCGCTTCCTCACCCGTGAAGTTCTCTATGCCCTGCTCGGTCTTGAAGTGGTACTGTACCCACACGTAGTCACCGGACTCGTTGTACCACATGTACGTGTGGCTGCTGTAGCCGTTCATGTTACGGTAGGTTCGCGGGGTGCCGCGATCCGAGAAAAGGATGGTGACCTGATGAAGAGATTCCGGGGTCAGAGAGAGGAAGTCCCAGAACATGTCCGGATCCTTCAGGTTGGATGCCGGGTCACGTTTCTGTGTATGGATGAAGTCCGGAAACTTAAGTGGATCGCGAATGAAGAACACCGGAGTGTTGTTGCCGACGAGGTCGTAGTTGCCTTCTTCGGTGTAGAACTTCACCGCGAAGCCGCGCGGGTCGCGTTCGGAATCGGCCGATCCCTTCTCACCGCCGACTGTGGAAAAGCGCACGAACACGTCCGTCCGCTTACCGACCTCCGACAGAAAACTGGCTCGAGTGTACTCGGTCACATCGGCGCTAACTTCGAAGAATCCGTGTGCTCCCGCCCCTTTGGCGTGTACCACCCTCTCAGGGATGCGCTCCCTGTCGAAGTGGGCCAGTTTCTCAGTCAGATGCACATCCTGCATGAGGACCGGTCCGTCAGGCCCCGCCGTAGCTGAATTTTGATCGTCGTCAACGGGCATTCCGGAGCCGGTTGTCAGCTTCTCCCTGTCATTGGACACTTTGATGCTCTCCCTTCGCGGATCGTCTTGTGCGATCCTGAATGAGGTCTGTTGACAGTTGACCATACTAACAGCGTTCTCAATAACCCCTGAAGACGGCATCCTTCCATCAACCAGGCATTGTCCGGCGTGCACTTATCGAGATACCGGCGTCGGTCTGGTGCAATCGGCACGCATCACCATCCTTAGATCGCGAGACATCATCAAGTTTGCGCTACAATGCTACCGCGGGATCACGTGATAGTCCTGGCTTGTGCAGCCCTCGGGCGGCTGATCACGGTGGTTCCATCTGGCATGCCCGTCAAAGAAAGAGACATTCAGGCCCTCATTATGTCGAGCTTCCGTCCAGAGCGCCATACCCACCATGGTTCCATCGAAAAAGCAGGGCGTCTCAGTTGGTAGCGGTATGCTCGCAAGGCTGCGAACCGTACCTTCGGGCATACCAGGGACCATGTAGGCGAACGCGGCACGGTTCCAGACGTAGCTGTAGCGGCCGAGGCCGCTGAAGTCGGTGAAGTTCACAGACCCCTCCGGGTCGGAGGGGCACATGCTGATCTGAGTGTTCCTGACGTACGGCTGGAGCAGTTCCACAGTGCTCCAGAACATGCTCCAGTCGGGAAGACCACCGATGGCGACAGGCAGTACCTCATCGTAGTCCTGCGCGTACATCAGGGTGCCGACGGCGAGTTGTCTCACGTTCGACAGACATGAGATCTGACGTGCCCTCTCCCGGGCTCTTGAGAACACCGGGAACAGGATCGCTGCGAGGATCGCAATGATGGCGATCACCACGAGCAATTCGATAAGTGTGAAACCTCTTCGATTGACGGTAACCATCCCCACATCTCCTCCTCTGCAAGGCACCGTATCGCGCCAGAGGCAATCGCCGTCCGAACTCACTTAGCCTTCATCTACTTCCGTAGATCAGGTCAGGTCGGCAAGCCGGGCGATGAAGATACGATCGGTTCACCGTATCTCCTTTCGCCATACCTCCTTCAACACCTCTCCCATGCGGCGCTGTGCAAGACCAACGGCTGCTGAAGGGTGAGATTACTGGCTGACGTGCGCGCCGCTCAGTCCAGCCTCCACGGTTTGCGGATGCGGAAGCGATTCTCGAACTCGTTCTCCAGCGCGCCGCGCTCTTCGAGGTGGATCATGCACGCGCGCATGCAACCGCGGCTGCCGCAGATCGCCGACGGATGGTGGTAGCTCTCCCACGCCCGCGTGGAGTAGGGCACCTCGGTGTTGGCGAAGCGGAATGCGCCCGAGCCGGCGTAGGAGAGCATCTCGCTGCGCCCCTCGCCCCGCTCCTCGCTGATGAGCGTGTCCACGTAGTCCGCGACGTGCTCGGGCAGGAAGGGCGAGTACTCGCGCGTGCCGACCTGATAGACCGCCGCGCAGCGTTCCTCATCGAGCGCGCCCCACTCGACCTCGTGGCCTGCCAGCGTCACCTTCACCGACTCGTCGTCGCCGATCGCGTTGCCGGGACACTCGGCCACGCAGCGCAGGCAGCGGTCGCACAGCGGCTCGCCCTCGTAGATCGGATCGGGCTCCAGCGGGGCGTCCGTGATGATGAAGGCGAAGCGCTGGCGCGGGCCGAAGCGCGGCGTGAGGAAGACCTTGCTCCAGCCGATCTCGCCCATCCCGCACAGGTACGCGGCGATGCGAAAGTGCAGGAAGACATCCGGCTTCGGCAGGCCCTCACGCACGGGCTCGCCCACGCCGGTGCCGAGGCGGACCGAAGTGTTCTGATAGAGCACCGCCTCGTAGCGGTTGTCCTCGAGGAAGTCGCCGATCTCGCGCAGGGCTATCGGCGCGTAGACGTCGTTGATGTTGGCGTAGCCCATCGAGGGATAGGCGGCGAAGAAGGTGCCCTCCTCGATCCCGCGAAGCAGCCCTCGGTGGATGCGGAAGCCGAGGCCGATGATCGACTTCGCCTCGGGGAAGATGTAGCGCGGATCGCTCTGCAGCGGCGCGCCCTCGAAGCGCTCGATGTCGCCGATGCCGACGACATCCGCGCCCGATGCCAGCGCGCACTGCTTGACCTGTTCTGCTGTGATCATGCCGGGATGCTCCTCACGGTTGCGGATGCTTGATGCGCAGGTACTCCTCGAGGTCGGGGCGATCGTACTCGGACTGCCAGCTAAGCAGCGACGGCGTGTAAGGCCGGCCGCCCTCGGCGTCAACGCGCTCGATCTGCTCGCGCTTTCGTTCGTCAAGCTCAGGATCGCCGTCGATCGCTGCCATCATGTAAAGCTTGTCGTTGAGCCAGAAGAGCGAGCCTGCTACCGAGCCGCGCAGCATCCCGCGCGCCCCGCCGTAGAAGTCGGGGTTGTGCGGCACTACCTGCACCATGATGTCCGCGGCATGGACGTAACTCTGCAGGTACTCCCGGTAGGGGGTCGGATCGTCCGCGTGAAGGGCGGCGAAGGCGACGGCCTTACGGAGGTTGCCCGGATTGTCGCCCTGCCGCATGGCGTGGTCGGCGGCCCCGATGAACGCATGCCGCAGGCCCTCGTGCCCGGTGAGGTAGAAGTATTCGAGCAGCGCGTGCGCGCCGCCGAAGGTCCAGAAGAACATGCTGGCGTTGTTACGGTCGTCCTGTGAGACGCACTCCACCTCGGGGAAGCGTATCTCCGGCGAGATGCTGATGCCCTCCTCGACAGGGAAGCAGGACATGTACCGCTCGACGACCGAGCCCACCTCGTCATCGCCGGTCATGAGCCACCATGTGAGCAGTCCCTGCGATCTTCCGCTGTGGCCGGCGTGCCTGTGAATGTTCTCCTGCGAGTAGTAATCTTCGTAGAGAAGCTGCACGAAGTCGCGCGAGCGTGGCTCACCTGTGAGGAAGTAGTGATAGCGGAACTCCGAGTTCGTGGTCTGCCGCTCCTCGTGGTTGCCGCAGCTCCAGTGCTGGACGCCGTGGCGGGTGCCGCGGCCGAACCACTGCCCGGCGTGGCGCATGTCCACGTCGCGCACATGCCGCGCCATCGCCTCGGAGAAGAAGAAGGCGTCACGGTCGCCGGTGCGCAGGTAGTGAATCTGCATCAGCAGACCGGGCAGACCCTCGGTGTTGGTCCAGCCCCAGCGCCCGTTGTCGAACGCCCACTCGGCGCCCGGGGCGTAGTCGCCGATGCGCCACTGTCTCACGTCGATCTCCTCGTAGTTGTCCGGGGGATCGACCAGCAGTTCAGCGAGGCGATCCGGCGGCACGATCCAGCCGTAGCCGCCTTTGTAATAGTGCTGGGTGTCACCGTAGTCCCAGCAGCCGTACCAGCCCCAGAGCCTCTGATGGTGGATCCAGAAGTCCGCGTAGTGATCGTGGTTCGCCTCCATGCGCTCGAAGCCGGGCGCGCCGGGCGGGGGTTGAGGCGGCACGACCTCGTTGTCGATGTACCACTCGGCGCCGCAGTAGACCAGCGGCCGGCTGTCGAAGTCGCCCGCGAGCGCATCGACTGTCTCCGCGTCAACCTCCGGGCCGTGGAAGGCTATCAGAAGCTCGTGGGTGCGCGTCACGCCGACGAATGGCTCGTTCTCGTAGAACACGTCGGACACCCACGAACTGTCGGAGGGCGTGGATTCGCCCTGTGAGCGATGCGGGTAGTTGGAGTAACGGCGCACATCCATCAGCGGCTCGCTCTCCGGCCAGAAGTACGCGGTCATGCGCCCGTCGCCGGCGTCGAGGACGATCTCGGTGGGGAAGTTCTGCCACGCGTCGCGGATCATCATCGCCACGCCGCCGTCCTCGCCGCTCACGTCGAGCCATCCGCGCGAGCGGTTCTGCGCCTCGCCGATGCGCAGGAAGCGCTCCTCCGCGCGCTGGCTCCACGCGGTGTAGCCGAGGTGGCTGTGCTGGCGAAGACCCGCGCGCCGACCGCCCTCCAGCGCGACCGGGCCGTCCTGCCCGCCGGCGGTGACGGTACCGCCCGCGTCCACGATCGGGAGCTCCAACCCCATGCGCCGCACGAAGGCCTCGCGCGGATCGGGGTGGAGGAACTCGACGCTCTGCTCGATGCGCGCACAACTGCGGCCCGCGTACGCCTCCAGCCGCAGCACCATGCGCGGGGAGTCCTGCGCGGTGGTCATGCCGGTGAGCTTCACCATCGCGCGCAACGGTCCGGCCTCCTCAAGCTCGATCGTCCCCGGGACGAATGCGCCCGGATCGAGTTCGCCCTCCGGGTGGGCGGTCATCGACGGGTAGATCACGTCGGTGCGCAGGAAGTCCACGAAGCTGCCGCCGGGCGCAGAGAGCATCTCGCGGCCATCCAGCACCGCGCTGCGCAGCCAGCCCTCGTCGGCGGCAAGCTCAAGCTGCAGGCGACCGGTGTCGATGCGCACCACGTCACCGTCCTGCTCGGCGGCAAGCGCCTCGGCGGGCGTCCCGGCGGCGCAGTCGCCTCCGTAGAGCAGGGTGAACGCCCCGGCGGAGCCATCGCGGCGCGTCACATCGAACTGCAGCGCATCGCCGGTCCCCGCCGCTCCGGCGACCTCGCCGCCTTCGGGAGGAAAAGTCAGCAGCAGCCACATGATCGAACCGTCGGGCCAGTAGCCGACCGGCTTCGCCTGCAGCGGGACGTCCGCGCCCTCGCGCTGGAGGCGGACGTTCGCGGGGTCGCTCACCGCGCCACGGGGCAGAGGCACTCCACCGGTGATCAGCGGCGCCTCCGTCTCCGCGCTCTCCTCGGCCAGCGGGTTAATACCGTCGAAGGGCACCTCGTTGCGATTCGGCGGGTCACTCACCAGCGAATCGAGGCCCCGGTGCGTCGTGAGCGCGAGGTCGGGTTGTGCGAAGGTGAACTCATCGGCGAAGACCCCGAGGTCGATGACATGCGGCTCTCCGAAGATGACCTCCGCCTGCGGGGAGGCCGGGGAGAGGGCGCGCAGGCCCTCGTGCCAGAGGCAGACGCGGGCCTCGCCGGGGCCGTCGGCATGCACGCGCAGGGACTTTGGCGCGCGCTCGGCGAAATCGCGGTAGCCGAAGATGAGGCCCGCGCGCTCATCGTAGACGGCCATCCATCCCGGTGCCTGCTCGCCCCGCTGCATGGAGAGCGAGGGCGTGGCCGTGCTCTCGGAGCGCCAGAGGTTGAAGTCGGCGGGCGAGTTCTGATCGATTGCGAAGTTGCGCCAGATGTTGTGATCGGGCTCGTTCAGAAGCCGCTGGGTGGGGCTCACGTGGAACTGGAAGAAATGCCGCGTGTTCCACTGAATGCCCCGGTCACCACCCTGCACCACGCGCTTGCGACGGTCGAGCGCCAGCGGGAGGCGCAGCGAAATATCGCGCAGGAAGCGGTCCGTGAACTCCCCGTCCCGTGTCAACGCCACCGTGGCGGTCAGGAACGGGCTGCCTCGCAGGGCCTCCATGGAAAGCTCGCAGTCGATCGTGTCGGCGCCGCCGAAGTCGAGGGCTCCGGTGTACCTGGCCACGAAGCGCTCGTCATCGGTCTCGTAGGCATGTTCGCCCGCCCGCCAGGTGGCCTCCGTGACCTCACCGGGAGCGTAGTCGCGCCAGCCGTCGTACTCCGCCGACTCGAAGATCGACGCGGCCAGCAGCGGCAGATCGTTGTCCGTCATCACCGCGTGCTCGCCGATGGTGAGCGAGCGCAGCGCTGCGTCATCGGTAAGCTCATAGACCGCGGCGCCGGTGTCCACGCGCACGCCGCCCGCGATCTCCTCCACTGCGAGTTCGGCGTCTATGACGATCACTCCGATCGGTTCGGTGGATGGTTCGTCATCGGGGTGGGGCGACCGCGCGTAGTCGTAGATGCGCAGTTCATCGATCGCCCCGGGGAAGAAGTCGGTAACTCCGGCCTTGGAGCCGATGATCAGGTCACCGCCCGGACTGATCTCGTGATCCCAGGTGGTGCGCCCGACCTGCTCCCCGTCCACGTAGAGACGCGCCTCGGGTCGGTCGAAGACCCCCGTGACGCGGTGCCAGCGGCCGGGCTGAAGCTCCCCGCCACTGAGGTCCATGCGCTCGTCGGCGGACTTGAGACCGAACATCGGCCTGCCCCCGGAGACGTGAATGCGGTAGCGTTCACCGCGCTTGTCCACGACACAGTGAGGCCCGCCCTCATCGGTGTCGATCCTCAGCCAGACATCGATCGTCAGCGCGTCGGTCATGACCAGCGCCGGGTCGTCGGGCACGCGCAGAAAGTCGCTCACACCGTCGAGCACGATCGCTCGCAGACCCGGAGCTTCGGTGTGCTCGTAGTCGCCCATCGCTATCGCGTGATGCGTGTCAGAGGCGACATCGCGGCTGAGTCGCCGGAACTCGCCGTTGAACGTCCACAGTGCCACCGGCCCCTCACCGTTGGCGCCGAGGGCAAGCGGGCCCAGCAGCGGCACGGCAACCAGCAGCGCAAGGGGAATCGACACGATCTGCCATCGCTTCATTGCGGAACCTCCGGGTGCGCCTGCGGTGCGCGAGTCATCTCAACCTTCCGCGCGCGGCCTGGTGGGCAAAAACTGCGCACTGAAAGCAACTCTGCTGCCTTCTCCGTGAGTCCCTGCGCATCCTGCGTCAGGGCGACGAAGTGCATCGGCGATTCGAGACGACACTCAATCGTACTGCCGCAGCAGTTCGACGATCTCGGTGTGGCCGGCAAGGGCGGCGAGAAAGCCAGGTGTGAAGCCCGCGCCACCGAGGTTCGGTTGTGCCCCGCGGTCGAGCAGCATCTGCACGGCCTCCTCCTGGCCTTTCCCGGCGGCCCAGTGCAGCGGAGTCCAGCCATCCTCATCATGCCCGTTGATGTCCGCGCCCTCGTCAAGCAACGCCTCGATTGCCCGGGTGTCGCCCTGTTCGGCGGCGTCGTGGAGCGTCATGCCCTCGGGGACACGGTAGCCACAGCCCTGAAGCACCGCCACAAGCGCAACCATGTAGATTACAATGTAAACGCTTCTTCTGTTCATCACTTGTGCCTTCCCTCCTCAACTGACTTGTGCGCGAACTCACGACGCGCACGGTTCCTCCGTGTCGATATAAGAGAGATTTAACCAACCTGTGACCGTCCCTTCCGGATACTTGGCGTCGGGCATCTTCAGAGCGGGTCTGAGCAGCAGCGTGGCTGCCTCCGCATGGCCTTTCTCCGCCGCATGGTGCAGGGCAGCCCGGCCCATTGCGTCTGTCGCGTTGATGTCGGCCCCCTGCGCGAGCAGTACCCGCATCGTATCGGTACAATTTCGCCGCGTAGCCCAGTGAAGCGGTGTTCGGCCGGTGACAATGTCCGGGCGGTCCACCGAAGCCCCGCGATTGAGCAGGTAGGAAGCGATCTCGCCCTGGCCATTGGCGGCAGCGTAATGCAGCAGGGTGAGGCCAAGGTCACCGGGGGCATCTACTCTCAAGCCCTCGTCAAGGAAGCGTCGGAGTTCATCGAGTCGTCCGAGACCAGCGAGTTCGAAGCCGTCTCGGGGCGCCGCTCCCCATGCGATCAGCAACTCGGCGGTTTCGACATGTCCGTTCGCCAGCGCCTCCTGCAGGGGTCGGACACCGGCGGAGGTCTTTGCATCGATGATGGCGCCCCACTCCAGCAGGAGTCCGGCGGTCTGCGTGTAGCCGTTGCGCGCCGTAATGTGCAGCGGCAGTGAGCCCATCCTCGTATCGTATCGCGCGTTGACGTCAGCGCCATGGCGGAGCATCAGGGCGACGATCTCAGTGTTGTCGGCCACGGCGAGCCAATGAAGGCCCGCATCGCCGAAGCGCTCACATCGCGCCTCTACCGGGGCGCCTGCTTCCAACAGGAGTTCGACGATATTGGTGTGACCATTGGCCGCTGCAGTCTGCAGCGGTCGTGCGCTTAGACTGGGATCCACGCCCACCGCCAGCAGCAACTCGATGATACTGGTGTGGCCCGGGCGGGCGGCCTCGGTAAGCGCGGAGAGCCCGGCCTCGTCGAGCAGAGTCGGCTGATTCGCTCGAAAGAGCAGAGACTCGACGGCGCGGATATGGCCTTTGCGGGCGGCCAGACAAAGCGGTGTATCGCCACGAGCGGTGACCATTCCGGCGTCGGCACCGCGTTCGAGGAGGAGGGCCATGCTCAGGATGTTGCCGTTCGCCGCTGCGTAGTGCAGAGGAGTGTACCCCTCGCGATCAAAGGCATCTACGGCCTCGCCCGCGTCGAGAAGCGCCTGCAGATGGTCAACGGGTCCGAGGGCGGCGAAATCGTGGGGGGTGAGCACTTCAGGCGAATGCTGAAGCAGCAGCCGGCCGATATCAGAGTGACCGTTTCTCAGGGCCCGTCGCAGTGAAGTTTCGCTGAAGGGGTCCTCGGCATACGCGTCGGCGCCGTACTCAAGCAGTAGCTTAACTGTCTTCATGTGCCCGTTGCTGGCCGCAAGGTGCAGGGGGGTGCCGTCGGATCTGTGGAATGTGTCGGGGCCGGCACCATGCGCAAGGAGAAGGCGGGAGGTACCGGTACATCCATGTTCGGCTGCGAGATGCAGTGCGGTTCTCCCGTGTTCATCCGCGGCGCGCAGGTCGGCTCCCGCCTCGAGGAGCAGGGCGACGAGATCGGCCTGTCCATACAGGGCTGCGGCATCAAGGGGAGTAATGCCCACAGGATCGCCACGCAGGTTAACCTCGGCGATACGCGATGCGGACTCGTCTGGACGCTCACGCGGACACCCAGCGCTGGCGGCGACCAGGATGGCTGCCGCAGGCAGGAAAGTATATATGCAGCACCGCAGCATCGCTTCCGCCTCCCCTCTATCGGTTTGGCTTCAGCGGGCGAGTCTCAAGCGGATCGCTGGCGAGTGCTCGCTGTCAGTTCACCACCCGGCTGAACCACAGATGCCCCTCCATAGCCTCGTAATCTCCGCTCATATGGAGTTCATTGCCGCGCCGACTCACCGGCATCATCTCCGGGTCGTGGATGAGTAACCACCGGCCTCCTCCGAGATAGCGCCATGTCCCCTCACGCTGCTCCGGGGCGGTCCCGGGGGCTGAGCCGGTGCCGGTCCATGTGCCGTCATCGGCCACATCGGCGTTCAGGGACACGCCGAGGTCCTGCGGGTTCTGGCGAGGGCCATCTATGGTCTGAGAGACTCCGTCCAGCGTCCACTGCCCCACGATCCAGCTTCCGGGGTCATCCGTCTCGCTACCGCCACAGCCCGTGAGCGCAAGTACCGCCGCCGCTGCGAGCACACATCCGAACAGTCGACACGCATGCATTGAGGTGCACTCCTCTGCTTCTAACCTGCGATCTGCTACGCACCCATCCAGACTTCGTACTCCTGGAAGTGCGGGTTCATCAGCAGGCCGTGGCTCTGCGAACGAGTCACGGTGATGTCCTCTGCGATCTCACGCGCCTGCTTCTCATCTTCGGCATTGAGACGCATGGTCCACAGCAGACCGGTCTTCGCTTCGACGACGCTCGCGTATCCGTGACGGTCGCGCAGGGCGGCGACGATGCCCTCCGCCGAGGCATCTTCGGGATTGGTTACCAGCACGTTCACGATCCACGCGCCGTCGTCGCGCGCATCTGGGCTGCGATCCTCGGGCAGGCGAATCTCGTAGGCATGCTTGTTAGGATTAACGAAGAGGTTCGTGTTCTCGGCCAGATCTCGCGCAAGCTCCTCAGCCTCCGCGCGATCGCCCACATCAAGCTCGAGAAGGTAGTATTCGGCGCGATCGAGGCTTTCCAGCGCCTCCTCATATCCGAGCCTGCGGCGTATCGCATTCGCGGCGGTGAGAGCAGTCACATCAGGTATCTTCAGACTTACGACCAGCTCAACGCTTATCATCGTGTTACCTCCTGCGCGCATGTTCGCCGGAGGTAACAAGGTATCCTTCCAGGGGGAATGAGAGTGTTCGTACGAAGGAAAGCAGAGGCGGGAGAGAGCCTCCCACCTCTGCGAGTACTACATATGACATCAGCGCAGCGAAGCCCCGCGGTCTATAGCTCTACCACGTCACCGGTCTCCGTCGCTTCGTAGATGGCTTCGCCGATACGAAGGGCCTCGTAGCTGTCCCAAAGGTCCGGGCCGCCCTCGGCCTCGCGTAGACAGCGCAGTGCGAAATGCCGCACCTCTCCGAGATAGCCGAAGTTCGCGCGTGAATTGCTGATTCCGGTCCATGCCGGGTCGAAGGAGTACTCGAAGCGCCCGGTGTGCTCCGGGAAGTCGATCCAATCTTCGCCAGGCAGCCAGCGGAGGGACTGCATGCCGTCGCAGATGATGTGTGACTCAACGCCGACCAGCTTAACCCACTCGCGGATGTCGCGAAAGCCCTGCTTTGTCTCGAGACCGTTAAGGTCAAGCTGCCCGATCGCCCCGGACTCGAACTGCAGGTTCACGAGGAAGGCGAACTGCGTCTCGGTCACCTCGCGGTAGAGGGCGGAGAGCCTCGCTACGTCGCCGCCGAAGAATCTCGTGAGATCAAAAAGGTGACAGAGTTGCCCGATGAGCATCGCGCGTTTTGCTGAGTCGATACCCCAGATCTGCGGGTAGGGGCCCTGACCGAAGTGAATCGTGACCATGTTGAGGTCGCCGAACTGCTCGCGCTGCATGATCTGCTGCGCCATCTGATAGACGTATGCGAAGCGCTTCATGAAGCCGCACTGCCCCCATGTACCGTTTGCCTCCGCAAGCTCGGCGAGTTCCTTTGCCTCAGATGAGGTGTTGGCCGAGGGCTTCTCGACGTAAACTGGTATGCCCCGGTCGAGCACGATGGGGGCGACTTCGTACTGCATCGGCGCGGGTCCGATGACGAAAACGCCGTCCGGCTCCTGCTTGTCAAGCATCTTCTCCGCGTCGGTGTAGACCTCGCGCGCGCCGAAGTTGCGGGCATTGCGACGGGCCTTCTCTTCATCGAGGTCGCAGATCGCGACAAGGTCGATTTGCGGTACCTTATGCAGGTTTGGACACAGCGAGTTGGTGGCGAATGCGCCTGCACCGATGAACGCCAGTCGAGCCTTGCGGTCGTCGAACATCTTCGTGGCCTCCCGTGACTTCTGCGTGAAACCGTCATTGTTGCGCTGCGATGATTCACCGCACGGGGCGGAAGGTCCTGCAGAGGCGATGGTCTCACCCGACCTCTCGCCCCCGCCTGTTCACGCCTCCAGCCGCAGTTGTCCGTCTGAAGGAAGTCCGGCACGCAGACCGGCAGGTTCCCGGCAGGATGACCCTATTCGGCCGCCTCCGCAAACTCAGCGAGATCAACGACCTCCCCGCTTTCACCCGACTCAATCATGGCCAGCGAGATGAGCAGGGCGTTATACCCCTCACGATAGCTCGCCGCGGGCGCAATATCTGCGCTGTTTTCGAGGCACCTGGCGGCCCAGTGTCGATACAGATCGCCGGTGAAATCACGCCGCTCGCCGTCGAAAGCGGCGGTCCAGGAGTCGCGGCCGGGCTCACCGGGCATGGGATTGGCGCCGACTGCATAGCTGACCGTGTTACCTTCAGCGACCGCGATCCCGTTTCTTCCCATTATATCGAAGCGCTGTGGAATGCCTGATCCGCCCATCGATGATGAGATGACACCCGCGGTCCTGTGCGGCCCCTCGCCCAGCTCTATGTCACACGTCATGTACGAGACTGAGCCGGTTGAGGTCCATACGCTCCGGCCCATCGTAGCGTAGACTTTCCTGGGCTCGCGCCCGGCAAGGAAGGGTATCATGTCGATATCGTGGCTGATGAAGTCCATAATGCCGTCGAATGGCTCCGGGCTGAGGTACTTGTCGAGCAGCATGCCCCGCTGGCGGGCAAATACAATCTGCAGCGGATCGATCTGCTCACAGAGTTCCTTCATCTTGAGATAGATGGGACCGAAGCGCAGTTGGTAAGAGATGGCCGCAACCAATCCGCGCTCTTCGACACCCTCCATCATCTCACGCGCCTGTGTAATGGATCCCGCCATCGGCTTCTCCGTAACGAGGTGCCTGCCGGCCTCGATGATCTGCATGGCGGTCTCGTAGTGATATGGGGTCTGAACGCAGATCCCACATCCGTCGAAGTCGTAATCGGCGATGAGTTGATCAATGCTCGGAACCCACGGGACGCCGTACTCTTGAACAACCGGCTCCGCGACTTCTTCTATCATGTCGCAGATAGCGACGAACTCGATGTTGGGCGCCGCCGCGATCGCGCGAATGTGATTGCCGCCGCGGCCTCCGGCCCCAACCATCGCTACCCTGAGTTTGTCCATGATGGCTTCTCCTCGGTGTGTGCTTGTTCTACGGCAAATGGGACAGTGGCAAATTCCTCGTCGATCACCCGCCACCTCCCCACAATCTCGTATCGCGGAGGAAGCGGCTCACCGAACGTCGAAGAAACCGCCGGTGATTCTTATGTCAGAACTCGAGAATAGGCTTGAACGGCTTCGCGAGATACTCAGCGAGATGGGCGGGATCGTGGTGGCGTTATCCGGCGGGGTTGACAGTTCGCTGCTTGCCGACGTCGCCGCTGAAGTGCTTGGTGACAGGGCGCTCGCGGTAACCGCGGACGGGCCTCTGTTCCCGCAGGTGGAGATCGACCGCGCCCGGGAGATAGCGGGGCGCTGCGGCATCCGCCATCGCGTTATCAGATCAGTCCAGCTTGAAGATGCGCGCGTTCGCGCGAATCCCCGCGATCGCTGCTATCACTGCAAGCGCGCTCTGGGTGAGCAGTTGCTCGAGATCGCCCGCGAGGAGGGGCTCGAGTGGGTCGCACATGGCGAACAGATCGATGATGCCTCTGCGCACAGGCCAGGTTCGCGTGCTGCAGAGGAGTTGGGGCTGAGGGCCCCACTGGCTGAGGCCGAATTCAGCAAGGCTGATGTGCGCGAACTCTCACGTGAGCGCAACCTGCCGACATGGGACCTTCCGCCGATGGCATGCCTCGCCACTAGGATCCCCTACGGGGAGGAACTCACCGAGGAACGCCTCGTGCGGATCGAGGCGGCGGAACAGTGCTTGCGCGAGGCGGGCTTTAGCACGCTGAGAGTCCGCGATCATGGGGGACTTGCAAGAATAGAGGTACCCCGCGAGCGAGTCGGCGAGTTGATCGAAGAGCCGCTCAGGAGCAAGATTGCTGAGCGCCTGCGTGAACTCGGCTTTACGTGGATAACCGTGGACATTGAGGGGATTCGCTCGGGCAGCATGGACACCTGAGGCTATAGGATGGCGGTAACGAAAGTGACGACGGCCGGCAGTCTTCAGGCCTCTCCTCGTGGTTGGCAGCTCATCATCAGTTGTGCGAGAAAGGGAGTTCGTCGTCTACCTCAGTGAGGCCCAGCGCTTCCAGCTTCTCTCGCGCGCGGGCCATCACCCGATAGTGCGCGATCTCCTTCTGCACCAGCGGTGTGGTTCTGCCCAGACGCACCGCCGCTGATTCTGCTTCGAGAAGGTCCTGCTGACTCTGCAGCCCAATCTGAAGATTCGCCGCGATCGCGTATGACAGTTGCACCGGATCCTCGGGAAGCTCCGGAGCGGGCTTTTCCACTCCCATCGTGCGCAAGACCAACCCGACCAGTTCCTCGAGATTCTCTCGCGCTCGTTTGACCGCCGGCCCTGCCTCCGGGCTGATGCCGGATCTCTCCACCAGGAGTTCCGCATCCACCCGCAGGACAGGCATGGCGCTGCGGACCCTGGATATCCTGAAGCGATCGCCTCCCTCGGCGAGCACCATACTCGAACCGTCAGGAAGCCCGGTGACCTCGCAGATCTGCGCGATGGTGCCGATCTCATGCGGTATAGCCGGCCCCCCGACCTCGTTTCCACCCTGCAGGAGCGCCACCCCGAAGAACCCGCGATCCTCGATTGCCTCCTCGAGCATTGTCTGGTATCGTTCTTCGTGTATATGCAGCGTCACCGGCGCGCCCGGGAACAGGACGGAGTTCATTGGCATGACGGGCAGATCTTCCACCGTGCGCATTGAGGTCGGTGTCTCCTTTTCTGCAGGGCTTCAACTGGTTAATGATTACGACGTTGACCGGACTTCTCCTGCCGAGCTATAGAAATCAGGATGCACACCGGGATGCGATCGGCTGCGAATGGTCTGCGTTGGAGGAATAGTCCGATGCAGACAGGTAATCTGGCACCGACGCGGAAATCTTACCTGCAACTATCATCGGTAGTTTGCCCTGAAGGGATAAGTCGCCATGAACACGTCGGAGAAGGATGCCGCCCTTGAACGAGCAGCCGAACATATTTTCTCGATGGGTCTCGGAGACGTGGCGGCGCAGATGAGCCTTCACAACATGCGCTACGGGCTGGCCAAGTTTCACCATGTGTTGAAAGAACTCGGCTACGATCCCGACGCCACCTTCATCGGCACGCCGGATCTGACTGTCACCCGCAACAAGCCGCGCTGGAATGCCGGAATCGGGTATGGGGGCAAGATAACGTGGGGCCCGGGCGACCGTGAAGTAGTATTCCTCGATGTTAAGCCAAACTGCTGCGGCATGCTGGTTGGTGGCCTTGAGCAGCGGCCCGATTTGCACACCATCACACGGCGACTCGATGGGATGCTGGACGATGACGCAGTGCTCGACGGCGTCCCGATCCAGTGGGACATCGGCACCGGCAATCACTTCGTTGATCTGATGGCGGTTGAGCCGGTGGATCCTGAGGTAGATCTGCCGCCGTGGTGCTTCGTGCTGCATTTCGCCGGTGGCGAGCTTCGTGGCGACAATCCGCTGGGTATGGGCCTGTACTGGCATGCCAGCAGCGAGCTTGCGACCCGGATGGAGGTGTTTGAGACGCCCTGGGGGCCCTGCCGCACTCTACTCGGAGGCGATGCGGGCGAATACTACGAGTTCTTCCAACTCGCCGACGACTTCATCCGCCGACGGCGACTTATGGCTGCCGAGCGCCTCTTCGATGATTTCGACGTCATCGCGAACCTGCACCATCAGGGCCTTGTCGGCCCCAATGAGGTAGTGCTGGGCTGCCAGGATTCCTCGCGTGGGGAGATCGTTCCGGTCATGCTGCGGGAGAGTACTCCGGGCTATCTGTTTCACGCGCGGCCGAATCTGAGCGATGGGATCATCAACGTCCTCGGGTGGCGCGAGCGAGCGGAGCGCCATGGCGTGATGGAGCATCTTCGGAACGCGAACGTCATCCCTCATGGCGCGGGTTACATGTTGCCGGACGTCTCGCACCTGGTGCAGGTACACGAGCACAACGGCCGACGCTATTACGAACTGGAGGCGATGGAGGGTGGGGTGCGAATCGTACTGGGTACACCGACAGACCTGACCTATGCCTACCGGGGACGACGCATTATCCTGTCGAGCGTGGAACACGGTCTCGGGGAGATCGCCGCTCGCCTGCAGCCGGTAGAAGTCTTGAAGGCGTGAAGCCCTGCGTGGATTCAGCTTGAGGGCAGCGACACGTTCGCTCGTGACGCCACTCGGACCCTGCCACGCGGCTTCGTGACATCAGAAGCTCGAGATAAGGCCCGTGAGCCGCTTCTGCGGCACGACAAAAAGCCCCACTTCCCCTCTGTGCTCACGCGCGACTTTGGATCAGGGCCGTTTCCGTCCGTCCGGTAGCCCCTACGATTGCTCCCGTCACTGGAACATGCGGTAGCGGGCCGGGTTCAGCCCCGCCTCCCAGACGAGACGCGCCGCCTGGTCCCGGTAGTCAGCAGCGATTCGCTCGCGCTGCTCCGGCTCCGAGACACGAGTGCGTTCGTGCACCCACTCCTCGATATCCTCCCAGCCGGGATCGTTGGCCACCGCCCAGACCGCGATCTGCGAGACCTCCCGCTCCGGCCAGTGATGTCCGATCGTGCCGGCCAGTCGTGCCATAGGCACACTCAGCGGTGGTTCGGGAATCATCCTGTCCATCGGGGTCGGAGCAGGCAGATCGTAGTCGGTGCAGGCAGTGGGGATCTCCACCCAGGCGAGCCGGCGTCGCGACAGGTCCACCTCGACCGAGCCGAGGGTGCCCATACCCTGTCTTCCGGGCGTAGTAGGCTGGAACTGGGTGCCCGGTTGGAACTGAACGATGTCCGGTCCGTTGGGGCTGCGGCTGATGCGTCCGCGCACGGACTGATCGCCGTTACCGTAGAATTCAGCCCGAACTCTGCCGCTCTCCATTGCGTCGAGCAGGTTCATCGTTTCGCCGCGGCGCTGGGCGTCCGCGGGCATGACTGTGAGCATCAGTAGCGCGGCGAAGATCATCAGTGATAATACGATCGGCCTCTTCATCAGGGCCACCTCCGCATTTCCGATGCGTCTACGCTATTGCATTTGACGCCTGAACTCCCCCCACAGTTTCATACTTTGTCGAGATGATCTCGGATTGTCGCGAATTTCCGTTGGCTCTGGATGCCCGCGCCGCTCGGGTGGCGGGGGCTGTCTCCGCTCATGAAGCCATCATCACGACGCATTCCGCACTGGTTCGTATCACTTCCGCTCGAGGTAAGTCTCCTCGATGTTTACCGCCCAAACATCGTTCTCCTCGCCGAGGATATTGCGAGCGGCGAGCATTCCGGTCATCACCGAGTGATCCATGTTGTTGTACCTATGCTGCCCCGCGCGGCCGATCGTTTGCAGGTTCTCCAGCGTATTGAGCCACGATCGCACCTTCTGCACCCGATCGGCGTAGCCGGGATCGTAAACCGGATACGCGTTGGCCATCCGCACGACAACTCCCTCGGTGACCGCTGAAGAATCGATGAGTCCGAGGTAGTCCATCTCCCGCTTCGCCAACTCTACTATCTCTGCGTCAGGCCTCTCCCACAGTTCTTCACCCGGCCACACGAAGTATTCCACGCCGATGCAACAGAAGCTCTGATCAGGGACCATCGCCGGACTCCAATTACGATAGTTCTGCACCCGGCCGAGGCGCACCTGTGGTTCGTGAACGTAGATCCACTGATCCGGGAACGGATCGGGCTCCTCAACTATCAGCGCAACGGTCAGAAAGCCCCGCTGACGCAGGCCGGTCGCCGCCTCAACGATCTCGTCGGGGGGTGGTGGCGTGATGCGCTCAATCAGATCTCTCAGTGGCATGCTGGAGATAAACTGCTCCGCCTCATGCCTCTCCTCACCGGATGGGCCGCAACTGACCAGGTGGTCGATGCGACTGCCATCGCGTTCTATGTCGATGACTTCGCGTTCGAGCAGGAATTTGCCGCCGGCCTCCATCACCTGATCGCGGTAGCGCTCGAAGAGTTGCCCGGGCCCCAGGCGGGGATACTTGAACCGGCGCAACAGCGATGTTGCCTCATCCGCGCCGCGATTCAGGATTGCATCACGGAACGCGCCCCAGAGGGAAAGACCCTTGATGCGTTGAGCCGCCCAGTCTGCGCTTATCTCGCTGCAGGGCATCCCCCATACCTTCTCGGTGTATGTCCTGAAGAAGTGCTCGTAGAGCCGTCGGCCGAAACGATTGGTGACCCAACTCTCAAAGCTGTCACCGGGGACGGGCCGGATACGCACGCGAAGATAGCTGAGCATGGCAAGCAATGAGTCCTTGAAGCCCAATACGCGCAGGGTGGAGCCGATCTTGAGCGGGTAGTCCATCAACTTCCCGCGGAAGAAGATGCGGGACAGGCGCTCGCGGACGAGGAAATCATCGCCCATGATCTCATCCCAGACAGCATCTATCTCCTCGATGCGAGTGAAGAAACGGTGACCTCCAATATCGAAGCGGAAGCCGTTGTGCTGCACTGTTCGCGACAGTCCTCCGACCACGTCATCACGTTCCAGCACGGTAACCGGGCTTTGCGCCAGTGCAAGCTCACGCGCAGCCGCCAGACCCGATGGGCCTGCGCCGACCACGGTAGTCCTCTTCTTCACTCTGTTCCTCCGCATCGACAGTCAGTCGGGTTCCTTGTGAAGGACCGCCCACTGTGACAGACCTCCAACCCTCACTATCTCCTTCCGTTCGAACACGTCCACATCCTGCAGATCGACGAGGTTATCATGCGGCGTCGACCGGGGCTGATTCAGCCCAAGCGCCTCGAGGATCCTGAGAAGCCAGTCCCGTTCCGGCACCGGAGTCGTGACCATCATCCGTCCGCCGACGCGGAGGAGGTCATAGCATTCCTGAAAGCAATCGACGTGTTCTACCACCTCGAAGGCGATTATGACGTCGAATGAGGCGGGCTTGAGCCCGAGTTCGCGCCACCGGCGAATGTCACCGACAATGTCGGCGGGAGAGCGTACATCAAGCCCCAGGTAATGCTCATATTCGTGTTCCTCACACCAGTCACGCAGCCATCCGTCTCCGCAACCGACCTCAAGTATGTGCTCATCCGTGCTTATTTCGGCGAAGAAGAACTCGACCTTCTTGCGCCGGGCGTAGTCACTCAACAGTGGCATCTGATCTCCCCCTGCCGCGCTACCTTGGAGCGAAGGTTGGGATCATGTAAGTGTACATCTCCCAGAATGAGACCCCATTCATCACGATCAGAAGCACACCGAGGGCAATCCAGCATACCACCCGCCATCGCCGCGAAAGCACCAGGGGGCCGATTGCGAAAAGGGACATGGTGGCCCCCACTACCTGAAGGGCATAGCGCGCGGCCTCGTGACGTCCGGGATGCAGATAGATCGCGCTGTGCGCCACCGCAGCATAGGCGAGGAAGAATGCAACGAACAACAGTGCCGTTGCTGCTCCTCGCCCTCTCGTCTCGTCGGATCGGAGCCATCGGATGCAAAGGGTCGCGCCACCGATGATCGCGACCGCGGCAAGCGGCAGGGTCAGGGCAAGGATCGGCGTCTCGAGATCAGGTCGCGGCCAGAGTTCAGACGGTGTCGGCGGGGGCGATGAGTGCGGCCCCGGCAGCCAGCCCATCTGTGTCCAGGTGGAGCGGTACAGCCCCTCGATCGCCCGCCAGAGCTTCGCGCCGAAGGTGTGAACCGGCCACATGTACTCAGGCCAGGGCGGATCCGACTCCAGCGTGCCCCAGACTGCGAGATGTCGACCGATCCAGAGACCTCCTGTAAGCGAAAAGGCGGCGCAGAATCCTACCACGTTACGTAACACGCGAGAGGACCGGTCGAGTTCGACTTTCGATGCTCTCAGCAATCCGGCGACTCCCACTGCCACGAGCGCGGCAGGCACCGGGATCAGACCGTTCATCTTCGTCATCGCGGCCAGGCCCCCGGCGAGGCCTGCAGCGGTTGAGAGCATCAGCGCCCGTCGCGGCTCCAGCAGCGCGCGAACCGCGAAGTAGAGCATCAGAGAGCACATAAGTGTAACCGAGGCGTCGTTTGACAGCAGCACAGTGATCAGTTGAAAGTGGGGGAGGAGGGCAACGAAGGCTCCGCCTGCCACGGACGCCCACGGTCTCTCCGGGACCATGCGCCTGATGGTCGCGATCGTCACGAGCACCGCACCAGCGCCCATGAGAATCGAGAGCCCGCGCAGCGCGCGCCACGCGATCTCCTCGCCCAGATGGCGGGTGGCCAGGTAAACCGGGGCGGCCAAGATGTAATGCAGAGGAGGATGGTGACTGATGGCCTCCGCCTTCTCTGGCGGGGTCGGGAGTCTTCCCTCCTCGGCGACTATCTGCACGTACCGAAGGTGGCGCGGCTCATCAATGCCGCCGCCCAGCGGCACCACGAAGCTCCATACGATTGCAAGTGCGACGTAGCCGATCAGCAGCCCCGCTGTCGCTCGGCGAATTGTCCGGTCGCTTACATCCAAGCCCTCACCTCTGATCCGTCGGCAGCGGGTATCGCGCCGATCTACTGGTGGGCAGCCACTTGACGCCTCCACGGGTGAATAGTAAATTGCCCCCGCAATCATGTGCAAGCGGCATTCGGCCACCAGCGGGATTGCGGTCCATCATGATTCAGGTTCCCGATGGATTGTGACCAAAGTCAGGGGTGCCGCCCGACCGCGAAATGTCAACACGCCCGGTGAGCCTGTGAGGTCACTCCGCCGAACGCGCGACTGTCGGCAACGGGCACTATGTGAGTAACCGACAGGACGTATGCAGCCGTGAAGTCTGCGCGTCTTGCCCGTTTACGGAAGATCGGCACCACCCTGGAGGTCGCCTGTGGAATGAAGGTGAATCGAGTATATACCCGCGGGGAAGGCCCGTCAACGATGATGCGGTTATCGATCGGAATCGCCGCTGCATTGCTCGCAACTTCCATGGTACCCGTCGATGCCACACGTGCAGTGGTAACCGCTGATCCTCGCACAGACCTCCGCGTCGGTCCCGGCACCGAGTACAATCGCATCACCGTGCTGCCGCCGGGTATAACTCTGCCGGCCGAAGGTCCGGAAGAGGATTTCTATCGCGTGCCGCTAAACCCGTTACTCCACGGCTGGGTGGCGCAGGATCAGGTACGCGCGCTTGACCCCTCGCAGCCGCCGCCCGCGGTGCAACCACTGAGGGACATTTCCGTACAGGGCACCGATCAGGGGACGGTGGCCACTCTCAATATCCCGGAGCCGGTGCCCTTTCGTGTCAGGCAGCGAATCCAGCCCCCTGCACTGATACTCGATCTCTTCGGCGTTCGACTCGCACGTTACGGCGTCAGGCAGTTTCCATCTGACCTCGCCACGTCGACCATCGAGGCGGAACAGATCGCGGATGGCTGGGCTCAGATCACCTTCCACCTCAACTTCGACCAGCAACGGGGATGGAGGGTGGTCCAGCAGGATGGAAGTCTGCGCCTGTTGATTCGCCGTCCCTACGAGGGAGGATCGCTTGCGGGTAAGGTCATTGTGATCGATCCGGGACACGGCGGCCCCGACAGCGGTGCTGTCGGCCCGACCGGGGTGCGCGAGAGCGACGTGAATCTGCGCGTCGCGCGCGAATTGGCAGCGATTCTCCAGCAACGCGGCGCGGTGCCACGAATGCTGCGCACGGGTGACACGACCGTCGGTGAGGGACCGTATTCGAGGCGTGGTGAACTCGAAGCGCGCCTCGCCGCAAGTGAGCAGCCTGACGCGGATTTCTTCCTCTCTATTCACAACAACGCGGTCGGATCGGGCAGGGCTGCAACGGTGCAGGGCACCGAGACTTACTACTGGACGCCGATGAGCGCGCTACCTGCACGGATCCTTCAAGACCATCAGTGCGCGGCGCTTGGAACGCACAACCGCTTCATCTCGTGGCGTCCGTTCTACGTGTTGCGCCACGGTGACATGCCGCGGGTGCTTGTCGAGTGCGCCTTCGTCAGCAACCCCGCCGAAGAGCAGCGAATGAAGAGCGAGGAGTTCGCAAGGGCGGCCGCTCTCGGTCTCGCCGACGGGCTTGAGGAGTTCTTCCGGCGAGCCGCCGGTGAACGTTAGTCGCATCAGAATTGTCTATCTATTGAATCACAGTTTCCCGGCCTGGAACAGGCCGAGTGAAGTAACTATGTACGACTTAGAGACGCCTGCGGAGGTGAAGTCAGGGTGCAGTTGCGCGTGTTGAACGGGGAGATGCAGGGCTATGAGTTCGAGGTGAATGGCGACCTCGTGACACTCGGTCGCAAGGCTGAGAACGATGTCGCACTGCCGCTCGATCAGCGCATCTCGCGCTTCCACGCACAACTCGAGCGTGGCCCCCACGGGACCTGGCTGCTCGAGGACATCGGTAGCACCAACGGGACCTTCGTGGGGCGCCGCCGCATCCACACGCCGACGCCTGTTACCGGTGGAGACAGCTTCCGCATGGGGCGAACCTGGCTGCGCATCGATGAAGCCGAACCGAAGCCGGAGGATGCCGCCGCCAACGCAGTCGTGCTGGTCGAGGGGGGAGACGAACGCTCTGATGATAGTATTGTGCTTTCGATCCAGGCGGGTGCCGAGACGGGCCGCGAGCCTGATAGCGAAGAACTCGCCCATCGTCTCGAGGTGATGCGTGATGTGTCCATCGCGCTGGGCAGCACACTCGAACTGTCGGATCTGCTCAGCGATCTTCTGCAGAGCATAATGCGCATGGTGCCTGCCGAGCGCGTCTTCTTGCTGCTTCGCGATGAAGAGAGCGGTGATCTGCAAGCTCGCGCTGTCTGGCCACTCGATGATGCGGATGAAGAGATGGCGATCAGTCGAAGCATCGTGGAACGCGCCATGGAGGAGCGTGCCACTCTGCTGCTCTCTGACGCGATGGCAGACGAGCGCTTCGGTGACGCGGGCTCGGTGCAGCACCTGAACATTCGCTCTGCGATCTGCGCTCCCCTGTTACGTGGACGCGAGGTGCTTGGGGTCATCTTTCTCGACACGACCTCTTCCACCCACGTCTTTGACCGCAGCGATGCGGAGATGGTCAGTTCCATCGCCGCCCAGGCCACGGTCGCGATCGAGAACGCGCGTCTTTACACCGAACTGCGCCAGGCCTATGAGGAGTTGCAGACGGCCCAGGAGCAGATCATACGTTCTGAGAAGCTGTCGATCATCGGCACACTCTCTGCTACCGTCGCCCACGACATGGCGAACGTGGTCTCCCCGATGGTGACGCTGGTGGACCTTGCGATGGAGCGCGGTGAAGTTGACGAGAAGACCGAGGCGTCCCTCGAACGCCAGCTTCAGCGCCTTCTGGCGCTCGTCGAGCGGCTGAAGTCGTTCGCGCGTCCGGAGGCGATGGCGATGACGCCAACCAACGTCAATGAAGTGGTCGATGGCGCGCTCTCTCTCATCCAGACCGAGTTACATCACGAGCAGGTGGCCCTTGATCTCAAGCTCGCCGATGATCTGCCACTCGTGCAGGCGGTGCCGACACAGCTTGACAGAGTAGTGCTGAACCTCTGCCTCAACGCGATCGAGGCGATGGAGAGTGGGGGAGGGCGTATGACGATCTCGACCGAACTCGACGGTGACGAGGTCACGGTCTCCGTCGCGGACACCGGTCCGGG
>PXBW01000302.1 GCA_003566775.1 candidate division WS1 bacterium | reverse complement strand
TTCGTCGGGACGCCGCTGCACCAGAACATCACCCCCGATGCCACGCTCTATGCACAATGGTGGTGGCCCGCGATTCTCATCATCCTGCCACCGCTGACCTGGGGTGTAGCCAACTTTCTGGCACTGCGCCGGCGCTGGCGACGGATCAAGGAGGCCGGACCCGGCGCGCGTGTCCTCAACAAGAACCATCCGAAGCTCAAGGCGATGCTCACCGAGCAATCGAGGCTGCTTGGGATCGAGGAGCCGGAGATGTACATCCTCGAGGACGATACGCCTTACCTTTTCTCCCTGCCCGGCAAGCGCAGTGCGGTGGTGGCGACAGGCCCGGTGCTCGAAGCCATGAACGATGAAGAGCTTGCAGTGCTGGTGGCTCGTGAACTGGGACACATCAAGTCCAGGCATTCCCGCATGATCATCGTCTGCAGCTTCATGCGGCGGACCCACGTCGTCCTGCAGATTCTACTGTTTCCGATGTGGTTGATGGCGCTGTTCCTGCGCGGGTGGGTGGATCTCGCCGAGATTACCGCCGATCGGGTGGCGATTCTGGTGACAGAGCGCCCCTCGCTTGTCAACGCCACCTTTGTCAAGCTCGCCGTCACTGCCGACTCCGAGGCGCAGATCAGCCGTGACGACCTCGACGCATACCTTGAAGCCGGAATGGACACGACCACCGACTCGGCTCAGATGGAGCGTCATTTTCGAGTCGGCGCTTTCCTCAGAGAGCAGGAAGAACTGCGCGACCGCATTGAGGAAGTGACCGAGTTCCTCAGGACAGATCAGGGACAGGAGGCCCTGCAGAAGATCCGGGAGGTTAAGCAGAAGATCGCCTGATACCTGAGGTACGCCAGCAGGTAATCTTCGGGACGGCGGTACACAGCTTCACACCGGCCCTCTGGCCCCTTAATATCGTAGTGTCAGGCAGGCTCCGCGGGGTAGCTTCCGAGCACCTTCAGCAGCGGACAGTACCCCTCGAGGTGTTCGAGAGCGGCTGCAGGCCCGGTATCGCTCTGATGCCCCTCGAAATCAACGAAAAAGACGTACTCCCACAACTCTTCGCGTGCGGGCCGTGACTGAATCAGCGTCAGGTTAATCGAGTGCTCGGCGAATGCGCCAAGCGCCATGTGCAGCGCCCCCGGTCGGTGTGGCGTGCTGAAGACCAGAGAAGTCTTGTCCTCCCCGGTTGCGGGCGGCTCGACCTCTCCAACCACGAAGAAGCGCGTGCGATTGTCCGGCTTATCCTCGATCTGCTCTGCCCGGATATTCAGCCCGTGAGCGTCAGCAGCCTCACGCGTGCAGATCGCGGCAATAGCGGGCTCTCCGACTGCATCGGCTGCAGCCACGCTGCTGCTCGCCGTGGCAACCTGATCCGCTCCCGGCAGCATGTCGCGCAGCCAGCGCCTGCACTGTGCCAGCACCTGTGGATGTGAGCGCACCTGACGTATCTGCGAGAGCTCTCCCACGGATGCGAGGAAGTGGTTGATCTGTACGTAAACCTCCGCGCAGATGCGCAGCGATGTGTCGAGCATGCAGTCAAGAGTCTGCCCGACCACGCCCTCGGTCGAGTTCTGGATCGGGACCACTCCGAAGTCTGCCTGACCGCGTTGTACCGCATCGAACACATCTGGAATCGATGCCGTCGGCAGGGTATTTGCGCGGTGCCCGAAGCGCTTGCGGGCCGCCAGGTGCGTGAAAGTGTGCTCGGGGCCGAGGAACGCCACCGCCGGGACTCTCTGCAGACCGCGACAGGCTGAGATGATCTCGCGGAAGACCGCCTCCACTGAATCCGGCTTGATCGGTCCCGAAACACGCTCGGACAGCACGCGCAGCAAGTGCGCCTCGCGATCAGGAGCATAGACCGGACTGTCACCGGCGTCCTTAATACTGCCGATATCACTCGCCACCTCGGCTCGCCGGACCAGCAGGTCGAGTATCTGTGCATCAATCTTATCGATACGATCGCGAAGCTCGTCCAGTGACATCACTATCAGGCCCCTTTCCGTCGGTAAACAATAACACACGGCGGCGACACGGGCAACGGAAGAGACGGTGCCTCGTTGCATGGACCGGCTGCGGGCATTTGTGTTACTGTCCTTCTGTGCAGCACCAGACCGTGGCATGATCGCCAGAGTACCTGCACCAATGAGTGCGGGATTCTATTGCCGGTGGACCCGATCCTATTCTGTGACGCGTTGCCGCTCCAATAGTAATCAGCAGGTCGAGCCTGTTGGTTGACCAAGGCGCCACCTGCGCTTTTTGTCCCGGTGTTGCGGGTGCTCCGAGGAGGTCCTTCTCGGGGGCAGCAGGAATAGTTCTTCTCGTGCCGAGTTGCTTTGCTGCACGGAGAGCAGTTTGGCGTGAGAGAGTATTACTCAGTGACGAGAATGAGAACAGGTCTCGGACATACATATCAATGCCTTATGCGGGGGAGCTTTTCCGGAGGTGTAGTGTGATCGCAAGAGAGAGCAATGACATCAGGACACGCCTTGAAGATGATATCCCCGCGGATATGTGGGAAGAGTGCACCCAGTGCCGCCAGCTACTCTACGTGAAGGAGCTTGAGCAGCATCTGTGGGTGTGCAACAGGTGTGACTATCACTTTCGGCTGTCGGCCCAGCAGCGGCTGCAGATCACGGTGGATGAGGATACCTTCGAGGAGTGGGACGCTGATCTGCCGATACATGACCCTCTGGAGTTCCCACACTATCGCGGCAAGCTTGAGAAAGCTCGTGAGAGCACGGGTCTGAATGACGCCGTGTTGACCGGCGGGGCGGAGATTGCCGGGACGGAGGTCGCCATCGCTGTGATGGCCTCACATTTCCGCGGTGGAAGCATGGGCTGGGTTGTCGGTGAGCGGATAACCCGGATGATCGAGCGAGCGACCGAGGAGAAGCTCCCCGTCATAATTGTCAGCGCATCCGGTGGCGCGCGCATGGAGGAGAGTCTCGTCTCCCTTATGCAGATGCCCAAGACCGCCGGAGCGGCGGCGAAGCTCGCCGAGGCGGGCATGCCCTACATCAGCGTGCTCACTCATCCTACCTACGGCGGCGTGACCGCCAGCTACGCATTCCTCGGCGATATCATCATTGCCGAGCCGGGGGCGGCGATGGGCTTCGCCGGCCCGCGCGTGATCGAGATCACCGGAATGCCGATCGGTGAGGGAGTGCAGACCGCCGAGTTCCAGCGCGAGCACGGTATGCTCGACATGGTTATCCCCCGCGAGGAGATGCGCGAGACGCTCGCCACCATCCTCGCGTGGAGTAAGGGGGAGGCCCGAGCCTCCTGTGAGCAGTTCGATGAAGAGACCGATGCTCTGCGCATCGAACCGTCCGACGACAACGAGGCGCAGGAGATGGCGGCGTGGGAGAAGGTAGAGACCGCGCGACACCCAGACAGACCCTATTCTTTGGATTACATACAGCAGTTCATTACCGGCTGGACTGAACTGCATGGAGATCGTCGCTTCGCTGATGACGGTGCCATAGTGGCGGGGCTCGGATGGCTCGACGAGCAACCGGTCGCGGTGATCGGCCATCAGAAGGGCCGCCAGGCGAAGGAGCGGTCACGCAGGAACTTCGCGATGGCCCGGCCCGAGGGATATCGGAAGGCGATGCGCATCATGCGCCTCGCTGCCAGGCTCAAGCGCCCCATCATCACTCTGATAGACACGCCCGGCGCCCACTGCCTCGACGACGCCGAGGCGCGCGGGATCTCCGAGGCGATCGCCTCCAACCAGCGCGACATGTTCTCGCTCGCCGTACCGATAGTTCCGGTGATCATCGGCGAGGGAGGCAGCGGAGGCGCGATCGGCATCGGCGTGGGAGACAGAGTGCTGATGATGGAGGACGCGTATTACTCGGTAATTGCGCCCGAGTCATGTGCCGCGATCCTATGGCGCAATCGCTCGCTGAAGGAGGAGGCCGCGGAGGCGCTGCGCCTGACCGCTGATGATGCACTGCGCCTCGGCATAATCGACGGCATCGTGAAGGAACCGCCCGGTGGTGCGCACACGGACATAAAGGCGGCGGCGAAGCTGTTGCGACAGGCTCTGACAAGAACCCTCGCGGAACTCGACGGGGTGGACTGGAGTGAGCTACCCGAACTTCGTTACCGCAAGTTCAGGGAGATGGGCAAGCCGTGATGGTGGCCTCGCTCCCCCGTGTCGGCAGAGATTAACTGGAGTACCCGTCCAGCGCCGACAGGTTACGCACACGTGCGTTCGCAGCACCCAGCACGGGTGATAACGGTGTGTTGCATTCTGAGGAGGAAGCTCAGATGCAGCGAACAACGTTCATGGCGCTTGTTGTGGTAGTGACCTGCAGCACAGCCCTCGCGGACGACTTCCGGCCCATCCGCGAGGTGGAGATCGACGGGCAGCGACTCCTCATCGACAACACGCATACGCGTCTCAGCTTCACGGTTGAGACCGAGACGGGTCCCATGCAGGAGGGGGATATCTCCGGGCGCCTCTTCCCCTCCTACGTCGCCGCGGCGGAGGCCGTCGATGGAGTCCGGGGCGAACTGCTCCCCTCGGTCAATCTCCTCTACGCGAAGGGCAAGGCGACAGACGATGGCGCCTACGCCGCGGTTGACCTCGCCGCAGAGACCGACTTCGGGCCCCTGCGGATGGGCAAGCCCGCGATGATTCGTGCGGTCATCGACGCAGTGCTGCGCCTCTTCCCCGAACCTTTCAGAGCGCGCGATGACGTACTCAGCCACCTCGCCTCCGCGCTCGCGGTGGCGGAACAGCTCGAGCGGAGCCCAAGGCAACTGGGCGTCCCGATCGATCCGGATGTGGGAGATCCGCCGGTCGGATTCTACACCTGGAGCGAGGAACTCGAGGGCATCTACCGGCGAGATAAGGCTCTCCAGCAGCGGTGGGAGCAGGATGAGACCGCGCAGATCGCGATCCTCGCCCTGGCGTTGGCAGACGATCCCGGCGTGATGGCCGAGTACCGGCGCATCAATGCTCTGCACTCCGCGCTCACGAACCCCATCTGCGGCCTTACCGTGGATGAGGTCATCTCCCTCATGCCCGATGACGCCGGTCCGCGTATCGCCCGCGACAGCGCGGCGCTCAGCGAACTGCGCGAGCGCATAGGTGACAGGGCGGGCCTCGCGTTGTTGCAGCCCTCGCGCTCGAAGGAGATGTTTCTGCTGTGGGAGGCGGCCTTTCTGGGGCTGTCAAGCATCGAAGAGATGATCACCGCCATCCGTGACGGGCATATCGATCTGCAGCCGGACGAGGAGTCCGGCTGGTACGAGTATCAACAGCACGCGCTGGAGCCGCTGCTGCTGCCGGGCAAAATGCCGGAGGGCGGCAAACTGACGATGGATCAGCGCTATCGGGACTTGCTGGAGGAGCAGTTCAAGGCGATCATCGGCGGGGTTCGGGAGACGCATGTGAGACAGCTTGAGTTGATCGAGGGCGACACGATGCCAGTTGTGGCAATCGAGCCTCACCTTAGCTGCGAGCCGCTTGCGACGAGCTATCTTCGATTCGGTCGGGCCTACGGCTTTCTGCGCGAGGTCCTGCGCGAGCACCTCGGCGAGGAGGCCCTGACGCAATTGCACGCCCTGGGTGAAGGAGCGGTGCGGCGCGAACCGCCGCTCGGCGAGGAGATTACGGGAATGCGGCGGCTGATGGAGGGCGCGTATCTGCTCAGTTGCCGGGACATCGGCCTGGAGCCGACGCTGTCGGGCGACCATCAGGCCGTGATGGCGGAGGCCGAGAGTTGGCTGGAGAACTGGCGCGATGACCCCGACATGGAGCGCGACGTTCGTTTCATGATACCGGTGGCGCGCGTTCCGAACGTGTACTGGGGCGTCATCGGCGTACGCCTGGCGAAGGTGACGATCTACTTCGAGGAACCCCCGGAGGTTCGAGCGGCCGATACGGGGATGGAGATAGAGCCGCGCTTTGACGCCGCAACCTACTGGGTGCCGATCGAGGAGTCATTCGAGGTGATCGGCGGGGATGCCACTCCGCGCGAACTCAGTCGCGAGGAGTTTCGCGAGTTGTGCGACAGCCACGAGACGCGGGAGGAGATTCTCAACGCTATCACCGCGCCGGTGAGTGGTGAGCAAGACCCGTCTGCGATGGAGGACGCTCACGCGACGCCTCTTGAGCAACCGATTGCGAGCGATCCCACTGAGTGGACCTGGCGGGCCGCGATTGTGCCTGGAGTCGGCCTGCTGCTGGTGGCCGTGATCGTGTTCCTGAAACAGCACCGGAGCGACTGAGCGCGCTTCTTCTCACTCAGCCACTGCTGACGGCACGGGGCCGCAGGCTGAGTTGCGTGTGCTGATGCGCAGCACGGCGTTGCGGCTGATCATGCCCTGATAGCGGCCCTCGGCAGCCACTACGGAAGGGGGCATTCACCCGCCGGGGAGTCTCTCACAGGGTACCAGCGCCACGTGCGCAAGCCGTGAAGTAGCGTGCGGGCAGACACTCATTACTCGACTACCATCGCGCGTATCTCGCCAACGTCGAGCGCACCGCTGGCCTCAGCGCCGGCGGTCGAGACAACATAGACAGACTGCAGCACTACCGGACCGGGAATGTCGCGAGGAAGCCGCACTTCGAGCCGCCGCCATCCGGCATCGGGCGAGAGGGTGCTCGCCGCGGTAAGCATGTGTGAGGCGCCGGTAGCATCGGTTACCATCAGCCTCACCCATGCCGTGCGGTCCCGTGCACGTGCTCTCAGTGAGAGTGACAGGGCTTCACCGAGATTGCGGTTCAACACCATGTAAGCCGCCCTCGTGCGCGTCTCTTCCCCGAGATCATACGTCATCCGGCAGAAGTTAATCTCACGTCCATGAATCTGCTCGGCGTGCATCTCCAACTCTGCGCTAACGCTCGCTGGAATACCACGGAACCGCACCGTGGGCTCATTGCCGAAATCTTCGATGATCGTCTCCTGCGCAGACCTTACGGTCCCCTCGGCCTCGGCGCCGCCGAGAGTGGCAGTTATCCCGACGTGGACGCCCTCGTCCCTCGCCCGAAAGACTCCCTCACCGAGATGCTCTATTCCTTCACCCTCGACACGCCACCGAATTGCCTCCGCCGGTGCATTGATCTTCGTGCCGTCCTCCGCGTAGCCGCGTACCGAAACCTCCCCCGTTGCATCGGGCAACAGTCGTAGATCCTCCGG
>PXBW01000027.1 GCA_003566775.1 candidate division WS1 bacterium | reverse complement strand
GCCGCGGTGATGCAGTTACGTACGATCCGCCGCGCTTCGGTTGGATTCTCGGCCATGTACTCGCCCAGTTGCTCGTAAACGATCGAGTAGACCTGCCCCTCGACCTCGGAGTTGCCCAGTTTGGTCTTCGTCTGCCCTTCGAACTGCGGGTCCATGTGCTTGAGGGAGATCAGCGCCGTCATTCCCTCACGAACCTCGTCGCCCGTGAAGTTGCGCTCCTTCTCCTTGCGCAGGCCGCTCTCCTGGGCGTAGTTGTTGACCACGCGAGTGACGGCGGTCTTGAGGCCCGAGAGATGAGTTCCGCCCTCCGCGGTGTGAATCGCGTTGACGTAGGAGAGGATACTCTCATGCACACCGTCATGGTACTGAATCGCTACCTCGACCTCGGTGTCGTTCTCCTCCCGGAGGAAGTGAATGGGCTTGTGCAGCACATCTTTGCCCTCGTTAAGGAACTCAACGTACTCGACGATGCCGCCCTCGTGGTGGAATACCTCCCGCCGCGGCTCATCGTCCTCGTCGCGCGCGCTCTCACGCTCGTCGGTCAGAGTGATCTCAACGCCGGCGGCCAGGAACGACAGCTCACGCAGGCGCTTGGTGATAACCTCGAACTGGAACTCAGTGTCGCTGAAGATCTCGGAGTCGGGGAGGAAAGTGATGGTGGTGCCCGAGCCGTTTGCCTTCCCCGCGGTCTCCACTTCCGTCACAGGCAGACCGCGCTCGTAACGCTGAACATAGCGCTCACCATCGCGTACGACCTCGACGACGAGCCACTCGCTCAGCGCATTTGTGCATGATACGCCGACGCCGTGGAGACCTCCCGAGACCTTGTACGAAGAGGAATCAAACTTACCGCCCGCGTGGAGCATGGTGAGGACGACCTCGACCGCGGGGCGCTTCTCGGTGGGATGCTCATCCACCGGTATGCCACTACCATTGTCGGAGACCGTCGCCGATCCGTCCTCATGGATAGTTACATCGATCCTGTCGCATGACTCGGCGAAGGCCTCGTCGATGCTGTTGTCGATAACCTCGTAGAGTATGTGATGCAGGCCGCGCTCGCTGGTTGAGCCTATGTACATGGCGGGCCGCCGCCGCACCGCCTCGAGGCCCTTGATTACCTGAATCGATTTGGCCGTGTAGTCACGCGTGGTCTTCGCCATCAGTGATAAGCTCCTTTTAGCGGAAACAGGCTGCGGCAACTCCCAGCAGATGCGTTGCGCACCGGCTTTGAGAACAGGCCGTTAGCGATGGACGTTGCCATCTTGCTGGGGCAACGAGGATGACTGCCAACCGGGTTCCGCACTTTGCACGTCCGGTTGTGACTTCGAGTGATATCTCGTGAGACGCCGACTGCGATAACTACTGCTGGCAGAACCCGATGTTTAGAAAGAGACCTATAGCAGCAGTGTGACTTCGGGGATTAGGAGGATGATCCGACGGTCTCCGGATGATTCGATTCTCCCCACCCTCCAACATGCATCAGTATACCAGAATCGGGCCTCAGCGTCAAGTTGAGGCGGTGGTGCCCCGCGCCCCTCAGGTGGCGCTGTGGGGCCAATGTCCAGAGCCTCGAGCGGTAGAGCTTTGTAAATGTATTCGCGGTCAAACTATTACACACATCCACTGACAGTCGGGAAAGAGATGCCCGCATTACCCTCGTTGAACATGCCAGTCGAGACATGCCCGAACGCGGCGGTTTCCACGTCGAAAGGAGGTCTTCATCTGCTCGTGTGGAAAGGCCCTGCGCAGTGCCGAAGAGTTCCCAGATGGATCTCCGCGGAAAATGACTCTTGCAACCAGGAGAGGACAGATCAGATCATGTCAGATACGATCAGGATTGGAGCAATCGGTTCGGGAGGAAACGCGCGGTCGCACATGCGCAGACTGGTGGCGATCGATGGCGTCGAACTGGTCGCGATCACGGACCCAAGCCAGCAGGCACTGAAGGACGCTTTCAAACAGGTAGAGGGTACTTCGGAGCTTCCGACCTTTGATGATCACAGCAACATGCTCGACGAGGTCGAGATGGATGCGGTGATGATCTCGACACCTCATACCCTGCATTTCGAACAGATCATGGACAGCTTCGACGCCGGGCTGCACGTGTTGTGCGAGAAGCCCATGGTCTGCACCACCGACCATGCTCGTGAGGTAATCAAGCGGTGGAAGGAATCGGGCAAGCAGATGTGCGTGTCATATCAGCGGCACACAACGGCGGCATTCCGTTACTGCCGCGAGAAGATCGTGTCCGGAGAGATGGGCGATGTGCTGTTCGTTAACTCCCTGCAGTCGCAGGCGTGGTATCAGGCGCAGGTGCTCAAGAGTACCTGGCGGTCGAAGATGAAGCTCTCCGGCGGCGGACAACTCAATGATTCGGGATCTCATCTCGTTGACATTGTGCTGTGGATGACCGACTTGCAGCCGGACGAGGTCTTCGCCTATCAGGACAGGATGGGCTCGGAGGTGGATGTGCTCAGCGCGATCGATGTGAAGTTCGACGGCGGCGCACTGTGCACTTTTTCGATAGTCGGCTATCAGTCGTGGAAGGGCATGTTCGAGGAGACCACGATATGGCTGGAGAAGGGCCAACTCGCGATACGCGGCGATTCGGTCTGGGAGTGGGAGGATGAGGCGGCCTACCGCGTGGTGCCTCCAGGGGCCTATGCGCGCACGTGGTCACCGGATCACAACTTCATAGCAGCGATTCGCGGCGAAGAGAAGATTCAGTCCACGCCGGAGGACGCGCTGAAGGTAATTCAGTTGTCGGAGGCCGCGTGGGCTTCCGCTGAGAGCGGGCGCCCCGAGAAGGTGAAGCGCTGAGTGGCGAGCGGTGGATTACGCAGGTGACGACCGGGACGGGCGGAGTCCGGGGTGTCTGATGACGCGTATTCCGGGCATTCTGATACGACTGGTGCTGGTATACCCCCCCATGAGTATGGGCTCACAGGTCGGGCGCTGGATGCAGGGCGTATTACGTGAGGGGAGCCCGGGAACGCCGTATGAAGGTGCGCTTCTCGGCGTGCTGCTCGGGCTTTTCGTCGGCCTCGGCCTCTGGCGCGGGGCGATCGGTCCAATGGGGTGGCGCTCGGATGCGTCTCACCTGGCACTGGGCCTGCTCAGCGCAGTCTGGCTGGTGGCGGTGGCATTGAGGCTGTCCGCGACGATTGCGTCGGAAGAGGCCCTGATAGCGTACGCGCTGGCGTTGCTGGGTGGCTCCGTAGTGCTTGCGGTCGTGCGCTAAGCCGTGGCCGCATAACGCCGGCGAAGGTCGGCGGTTGACAGCCGCTTCACGCAGAGCACAGCTTGACTCTCCTGCAACCGATAGCATATAATTCCGCCCACTTCAGGCGTCAGATTCGTGACCGCTGTCGGAGGTGCGTGCCCGGTTTTCCGGGGGAATACGGTCCCGTGGCGCGAGTGGAGAATACCGGGGCCAAGCCAGGACAGGGAGCGGAATGCCTCCACAGACATAAGGCCGCTTTGCGCGGCATAAGGTGCGGACAACACTCCAATCGCATTTCCCAGTCACGATTCGTCGCGGTATGTGCAAGGATATAGTCCGCGTGGCGCAGGATATGTGAGCGTACTTCTGATGAACCGGCGAGGGGCAACCCGGGTGAGTGATAGCGTGTTCGACAATGACAAAGATAACGGGACGCCTCCGGAGGGCCCCGAACAGGATCAGGCCATACCTGCACCTCCGACAGGTCCCGAAAGCGGCGATACTCCGGATGCTCCGCGCGATGTGAGGCGTGAACTCGATCACTATCGCCTCGTGGTTGACGAGATGCGCCGTCGCATCCGGGCTCTTGAAGATGAGCTTGAGACGGCCTCGACCATGGCCGAAGTGCCATCAGTCGTGGTGACGCGCCCCGAACTGCGCAATACTCTCGGCCGCTTGGTGAAGAAGGTGGCCATGATCATCCAGGCGGAAAAGGTCCTCCTGCTGCTTCACCAGCCCGAGACCGACTCTTTGACTGTGCTTCCGCCCATGCTCGGCATCAGCGAGGAGCAGGCCGATCAGCTCAGCATCAGCGTCGAGGATGGTGTCAGCGGCTGGGTTTTCGGCAACGCCGAGTCGGTTGTATATAACGATGCACTGAACGATCCTCGCACCTCCGAGGAGCTTGTCTCTCTGCTGGCGGTCCGCAACGGCATCTGCGTGCCGCTGATCATCAAGCAGCGCGATGAGGAGGAGCGTCTCGTTGATGAACGTGTCATCGGCGTGATGAACGTCTTCAACAAGCGCTTTGACGAGGATTTCGGCAACGAGGACATGCGGCTGCTGGAGATGCTGGCCGAACAGGCCGCAGCCGTTATCTCCAACGCTCAGTTGTACATTCAGCTCACGGAGGAGAAGGAGGAGCTTGAGGAAGCCTTCGAGAGCATCAATGTGGGCGTGGTAGTTGTCAACAATCGCCGAACCGTGCGGCTGCTCAATCCCGCGGCCGCTCAGATGCTCGAGCTTGATGACAACGGTGGCGGGTACGGTGGCAGGAGCATGGACGAGGTTCTGCCCGCCGGTCCGGTGCGCGACCTGCTCGAGAGCACAATTGAGACTGGTGAAGAGCGTAATGTTGAGCTAACGATGGGCGAGGATGAAGAGCAGGTTTATCAGGCTCAAACGACACTGATGAGACGCGAGGAGGACAGCGAGGTCGAGAGCGTAGTCGCCATCTTCCATGACATAACCGAGATGCGCCAGGTCGAGCGGATGAAGACAGCATTCGTATCTACGGTCTCACATGAGTTGCGCACTCCGTTGACATCGATCAAAGGCTTTATCTCCACTCTGCTGGAAGATGACGAGGGGATGTACGACAATGAGACCAGGCGCGAGTTCCTCATCATCATCAACGAGGAGTGCGATCGGCTGACGCGACTGATCTCCGATCTGCTGAACATCTCCAAGATCGAGTCCGGCCACGGGCTGGATCTGCAGCTTGCGGACGTTGACCTCGGACAACTCCTGTCGCGGATAGCCGCAAATCACCAGCCGTACACAAAGAAGCACTCAATTGTCGCGCAGGTGCCGGAGGAACTGGGCACAATAAGGGCTGATCCGGATAAGCTCACGCAGATTCTCGACAATCTCGTCGGCAACGCAGTCAAGTACTCGCCCAATGGCGGCACAGTTGAGTTGAGCGCACACGCCGAGAACGGCACTGTGCGCATAGATGTCCGCGATGAGGGCCTGGGCATACCGGAGCGACATCGCGACCGCATATTTAAGCGATTCCACCAGGTCGACGACGATATCGATCACCGGTCGATCAGCGGCACCGGTATCGGGCTTTACCTTGTGCAGCATCTCGCACAGGCTCATTGCGGCAGGGTCTGGCTCGAATCAACGGAGGTGGGCGAGGGATCGACTTTCAGCCTGCGTTTGCCCCGGAACGCCGAGGCCGCGCTTGAGGCGCGTGGAGAGTAGCGGTCGAGAACCGAGATACCCTGTCTCCCCGCACTTGCGGGTCGTGTTGCCTCCTGCTCGCAGGGGGCATTATCTTTGCCGGCTATCGAGGGTGAAGCGATGCGAATTGCAATAGGCAATGACCATGCGGCGGTCGCGATGAAGCTTGAACTGATAGAGCACATGACCACGATGGGGGTCGAGGTTGACAATCTCGGGGTGGACACAGAGGAGTCGATGGACTACCCGGACATCGCGGCGGCGGTAGGCCGGGCGGTCGCGGCTGGTGAAGCTGATCTGGGAGTGGTCCTGTGCGGCACCGGGATCGGGGTTTCTATTTCCGCGAACAAGGTCCCCGGGGTTCGTGCCGCGCTCTGTTGCTATGAGTATCATGCACGGATGGCGCGCGAGCATAACTTCGCGAATGTATGCTGCATGGGCGCACGCGTGACAGGCCATGAACTCGCGAAGGCGATACTGACCGCGTTCATCGAGACACCGGAGAGTGAGGAGGAGCGTCACCATCGGCGCCGAAGGAAGATGGAGGCGCTGGATAATGCCCGCTGAGGGCGGCGATCGGGAGGACGGCGGCCGGCTTGATGCTCGGCCGTCCTGGGACGCGTACTTCATGGAGATCTGCCGCGTGGTGCGCAGACGCTCCACCTGTCTGCGCCGACAGGTGGGTGCTGTGCTTGTATCTGAGCGCCGCATCCTCTGCACCGGTTACAACGGTCCGCCGAGGGACCTGCGACACTGCGCCGACCTCGGTGGGTGCTACCGCGAGCAGATGAGCGTGCCGTCAGGTGAGCGGCACGAGTTGTGCCGGGCCCTGCACGCCGAGCAGAACGCGATCATCCAGGCCGCCATCCACGGGGTAAAGCTCGAGAATGTCACGGCCTATTGCACCACCATGCCGTGTGTCACCTGCGCGAAGATGCTCATCAACGCCGACGTGCGGCGGATCGTATACGAGACCGCATATCCCGATCCACTGAGCCAGAAGATGCTCGATGAAGCCGGGGTGCAGTTGGTCTGCTGGTCGGAGGTAGAAGCGAGTGAGGAGTTGTGACCGGTCTGATCCTCGCGCTGGCAGTCGGTCTCCTGCTTTCGCTGGTCCTTACACCGGCTGCCCGGCGTGTGGCCGTGCGCTACGATCTTGTGGACCGGCCGGTCGCCCGCAGTTCACACACCACGCCCACGCCTTTCGGCGGCGGTCACGCCATCTTCGCGGCGTTCTGGATTACCACACTCACACTGCACTGGCCGATTGAGCCGCCGCTGGTCGGCCTGCTCATCGGTTCGACCGTGCTCCTGGCAATCTGCACGATCGATGACAGGCGCGGCCTGCCACCGCTGCCGCGACTTGTTGCGCAGATTGTCGTCGCTCTGGTGGCGGTCTTCTTCGGTGTCCGAATCGTACAGGTGACGAACCCGTTCTTTCAACTCGTGGGGCCTGAGTTCATCGCGATGGGGATATTTGAGGTGCCGGTGACCGTGGGCTGGATCGTGTTCGTGGTTAACGCGATGAACTGGCTGGATGGTCTCGACGGTTTGGCCGGGGGTGTCAGCGCAATAGCGGCGCTCACGCTTGCGCTGGTCATAGTCTCCGGGGGCGGTGCGGAGATGATGGCGGTGCCGGTGGCGGCGCTGGCCGGGTCTGCGCTCGGCTTTCTGCGTTACAACTTTCCACCCGCGAGTGTTTTTATGGGGGACAGTGGGGCAATGTTCCTTGGGTACATGCTCGCGAGTCTCTCGCTGATCGGAGTGGTGAAGGGTCCCGCCGCGGTTGTGCTCGTGATCCCACTGCTTGTGCTCGGGCTTCCGATCTACGATTCGGCGAACACGATTCTTCAACGGATAGTACAGCGCAGGCCGATCCATCGACCGGATCGAGGGCATCTGCACCATCGTCTGCGCGACAGTGGTCTGTCAACGCGTGAGACCGTCCTGCTCATGTACGCGATTACCGGCCTGTTGTGCATGATCGCGCTGGGAGTGTGGTTGCGATAGCATCGCGGATAGCCGTAATATTCGGAACGCGTCCGGAGGCAATCAAGCTTGCGCCGGTGTATGCGGAGATCGCCCGACGAGACGACCTCGAGCCGATGCTCATGGCCAGCGGCCAGCATCGCGAGATGCTCGGACAGGTCTGCGAGGTCTTCCACCTCGAACCTGATGTCAGCCTGGACATCATGAGTCACGGTCAGACCCCGGCGGAGGTGCTTTCGCGCGCATTCGTGGGCCTCGAGGAGGCGCTTGCGGAGCATCGTCCCGACGTGGTACTCGTGCAGGGAGACACCGCGACTACCTTCGCCGGAGCGCTCGCTGGTTTCTTCCAGCAGCTTCGTGTGGGCCACGTTGAGGCGGGGTTGCGCAGTGGAAACAAGTACTCGCCTTTCCCCGAGGAAGTGTTCCGGCGCATGACCGGTGTCGCGGCGAATCTGCACTTCGCGGCCACCGACCGGGCCCGCGACAACCTGCTGGGCGAGACTGTCGATGCCAACACGGTCTTCGTCACCGGCAACACGGTCATCGATGCGCTGCTGGCCATTCGCGAGCGCAGGCCGAGCCTGGAGGACACCGAATTCGAGTGGCTGCAGGAGATCGATGGCCGCGTAATGCTGGTGACAGCACACAGGCGGGAGAACCTCGGGGTGCCGTTCACCCGCATCTGTACCGCCATCGGGGAGATAGTTGAACGCTTCAGCGATCTGCACGTTGTGTTCCCGATGCATCTCAATCCCAAAGTTCGAAGAGCGGCGACTGAGATGCTGGGCGACCACGAACGGGTGAACCTGTGCGAGCCCGCCGACTACGTGACATTCGTGCCGTTGATGGCGCGGTCGGACCTTATCCTGACAGATTCGGGCGGCATTCAGGAGGAAGCGCCCGCACTGGGGGTGCCGGTGCTGGTGGCACGTGATACCACTGAGCGCCCGGAGGGCGTCGATGCGGGGGTAGTACGCCTGGTCGGAACGGTTACGGAGGATATCGTCGCGGCGGCAGAAGAGGTGCTGACGAACGCCACGATCTATGCGCGTATGGCGGCGGGAGGCAGTCCCTACGGTGACGGGCGCGCCTCAGAACGGATTTGCGACGCTATCGAATACGTGCTGGATCTGCGCGATGAGCCTCCGGAGGAGTTTGAGTACACGCGGGCAGAGTAAGGCGGGGAGAACAGCATGGGCGATGACCGCGAGCAGCAGGTTCAGGGGACGAGAGAGCGGTGGTCGAACCGCAGGATCCTCTTTCTCGCCGCGATCATTGTGCTCATCGTGTACGCCGTCTTTCGTCTTCCGACCGCGTTGACCCAGGTGTTCGGGCGGGCACATGAGACTCTGATCCTGCTGATTCTGTCGGTCGCACTGACCTACTTTCTGTTGCCGATTGTGAGACTGCTGTGCCGCGTTCCGGTGGAACTCGATCCGAAGATAAAGCGAAGCATCGCCGCAATTCTGAGCATCGTCATCTTTCTGGCCGTGCTCGGATTGCTTGCCACGCTCACGGTCAGTCCGATCGTGGTGGAGATCGGGCAGGTGGTGGAGATCGTCAGCGAGTGGGCGGAAGAGGACTTTGCACAAAGGGTGGAGGGATACCTCGAATCGGTACTTGAGAATCTACCGGAGGAGATTCGCGAGCGGGTCGAAGCCCGGATTGACGTAGACGAGGAGGGCTGGACCGTTGACAGGGTCACGGAGATCCTGCTCGAGCAGATCGAGCGATGGGGCGAAGCGATCCTCGCCTGGCACCTGCAGTTCGTTGTAACTGTCATCTCGAGTGTGCGGTACGTGGTCGGCTTCGTGATCATAGTCGTGCTGACATACTATTTCCTGACCGATGCTGGCTCGATCCGCAATGGGATGGAGGCCCACGTTCCGCCCGACGCCCGCCCTCGCTACCATCAGACACTCGATGACATGGATGCAGTGATCCAGGCGTACGTGCACACACTACTGGTTGTATCGGTGATCATCGGCATCGCAACCATCATTATCCTGTACTTTGCGGGGGTGGAGGCCTATCTTACCTTCGGCATTCTTGCCGGCATAGCGAACATGGTGCCGGTGCTGGGCGCGATTGTGGCGGTGACCGCGATGGTGGCGATCTCACTGCTGCAGGTAGGCTTTCAGCGTTCGCTCATAATCCTGGCGATCTACACGGGTGTGGAGCTTGTAGTTGACAGAATCGTGGCACCGAAGCTGATGAGCGAGGGGGCGAGGCTGCATCCGGTCGCCGTGATCATCGCGCTGCTCGTCGGTGCTGAATTGTTTGGCTTCATCGGGCTTTTCATCGCGGTGCCGGTCCTTGCCGCAGCGCGAATCGCGTGGATACATTACAGGGCACACATGAGCGGAGGGGACGTGGCAGAGGAGTTCGATGAGTTGATAGGAAGCAGCAAGTCTTCTGATTCGGAGGATGAGGTGAAAGATGTGCGGCCTGATGAAGAGCCGAAGTCGATCGTCGCCGACAGCGAATCGGAGGACGCGGAAGATACGGGCAGAGCAGACGATGTAGAAGATGGTGCAGAATGACGCTGCAGTATCGAATCGAAGCAGCGAACGGAGACAATACCTTCTATGAGCATGTTTGACGCAGTTGTGTTGTCGATCATTCAGGGGCTCACCGAGTTCATACCCGTCTCAAGCTCCGGGCACCTTGCGCTGGGCCACTGGCTGCTGGGCATTGGAGCCGAGACCGAGGACATGCTGCCGCTTGAGTTTGTAGTGCTGGTGCATGCGGGGACACTGCTCGCGGTGGTGGTGCATTACCGCAGCGATCTGCTGATGATGATCAGGGACCTTTTCCGCCCCGACCTTGCCGAAGACGAGGCGGAAGGTTGTCCGTGGGGGCGCAGGCTGATCCTGCTGCTGGTGGTCGCCACGCTCCCGGCGATCCTCGCGGTGCTGTTTGAAGACCATGTGGAGCAACTCATGAACACGCCGTGGGCCGTGGGGGTCGCGCTGCTGGTGACCGGCACGGCGCTGCTTGTATCCGAGCGGTTGGGCAAACTGGTAAAGCCCGAGCGCTCGACCACACCGCTTGACGCGCTTCTCGTCGGAGTAGCGCAGACAGTGGCGATTTTTCCGGGGATATCGCGATCCGGTTCGACGATCTCGGCGGGTCTTGGCCTCGGCTTTCACCGTGAGTGGGCGACACGCTTCGCTTTTCTGATGTCGGTTCCGGCCATCCTCGGTGGGACACTTTACAAGCTCAAGGATCTGATCGAGCAGGGCATGGCGGGAGATTTCTGGATCTACACGGTCTCTTTCGTGGTCTCCGCGGTTACCGGATACTTTGCGATTCGGGTCGTCATCGCTGCTGTGCAGTCGCGGAATCTGAAGTGGATTGCGGTTTACTGCTATGCGGTGGGCCTGATCGCGATCATCGCCAGTCTGTCGGGCCTTGTCTGATTCAACAGATTCGTGGGGAAATCACCTTGCCTGCGAAGGCAAAGGCGGTTACAATGGGGCGAGTTCTCGAACGGCCGCTGACGTACCTCAAGCTCTGATCATCCCTCGTCAGAGACCTGTATTAATACTTCGGACAGCCTTTTCACGTGAAAAGGCTGCAAAACCGGGAGGAGACACAAATGCAGCAGTTGCAGTTCACGACGTTTGAAATATCTGCGGTGGTGGTCACGCTGTTCGTGGCCATCGGGGGCATCATCTACGGCCTCGCACTCCGCCAGTGGGTACTGAAGAAGGATCCGGGGACCGAGAAGATGCAGTCAATCGCCGGACAGGTGCAGGAAGGTGCCACCGCCTACCTCCACCGTCAGTTCAAGACGATGCTCCTACCCGTCGCGATCCTGGTCGTCGCACTGGTCATCGCCGGATGGAGCGCGCTGGGATCAGTGCACGCGATCGCGAGGGGCATCGCCTTTATGCTGGGCGCGTCAGCATCGGCCCTGACCGGCTGGGTCGGGATGACGCTCGCGGTTCGCGCCAATGTGCGCTGTGCCGCAGCCGCAAGGACATCGGCCATTGAGTCGGTTTCCATCGCTCTTCGGGCCGGTGCCGTCGTAGGCATGTTCACCGCCGGGATGGGTCTCATCGGAGCCACTGCTATCTTCCTGATTTTCCGGGAGATGGCAACCGAGGTGCTGCTTGGCTTCGCCTTCGGAGGCACACTGGTCGCGCTGTTCATGCGTGTCGGTGGCGGCATCTACACGAAGGCCGCGGACGTCGGAGCCGACCTGGTAGGTAAGGTCGAGGCCGGCATCCCCGAGGACGATCCTCGCAACGCCGCAGTAATCGCGGACAATGTCGGCGACAATGTTGGTGACTGTGCAGGCATGGCCGCCGACCTCTTCGAGTCGTACATGGTCACGATCGTTGCGGCGATGATCCTCGGCATGGCTCATCTCGCGACCGACCCCGAACTCGCTCGAACCTGGCTGATCTTCCCGCTGCTGATTCCTGGTATCGGGGTTGTCACCTCCGTTATCGGCATCGGCGTGGTGAAGCTGCGCACAGAAGAGGAGAGTCCTCTCGCACCGATCACCCGCGCGTTCATGATCGCGGTGAGCCTCTCTGCGATTGGTTTCTTCCTGCTCGCGCACTTCTACGCAGCCGACATTCGCCTCTTCTACGCAACCTTCGCTGGTCTCGTGCTGGCGGTAGGCATCTACAAACTCACCGAGTACTACACCGCGCCGCAGTTCACACCGGTCAAGAATGTTGCGAAGTCATCGCAGACCGGTGCGGCAACCAACCTGCTCGCTGGTTTCGGAGTCGGTCTTGAGGGCAGCGTCTGGGCGGTAATGGTGATCTGTGCGTGTATCTTCTTCTCCGTGCTGGTCTTCCCCGCCGACGATCCGATCAGCATTCTTTACGGAGTTGCGCTCGTCGGTCTCGGTGTACTCACCACCACCGGTGTGATCATCGCGATGGACACCTTCGGACCGATCGCCGATAACGCGCAGGGCATCTGTGAGATGGGCGATGTTCCCGAGGCGATGGAGGTTGTCGAGAAGCTCGACTCGGTGGGTAACACCACCAAGGCGGCTACCAAGGGCCTCGCAATCGGGACAGCAGTGATCTCGGCGATCGCGTTGTTCGGCTCATTCCTGTCGATGGTTGCAGCGGCTCAGGCAGGTACGCGCGCGGCGGGTGTTGACCCGGCTGCGGTTGCCGAACTGGGCATCCCGGTGGATAATCCGATCGTGTTCATCGGTCTGCTGATCGGTGGCGCGATGCCGTTCCTGTTCAGCTCCATGACCATCCAGGCGGTTGAGCGCGCGGCCTTCGAGATCATCAACGAGGTCCGGCGGCAGTTCCGCGAGATCCCCGGGCTCATGGAGGGCGAGACACTTCCCGATTCGGCGAAGGTAGTTGACATCTGCACCCGCTCGGCGATTCGGGAGCTTGTGCCCCCCGGCCTTCTGGCGGTGCTGGTGCCGCTGATCGTCGGCGCCTGGTTCGGCTGGATGGGTCTTGGGGGTTTCCTGGCCGGGATCATCGTGACCGGCCAGCTTATGGCCGTATTGCTCTGTGACGCAGGCGGGGCATGGGACAACGCCAAGAAGCTCATCGAGGATGGCGAGTACGGCGGCAAGGGCTCGGACAGCCATGTCGCTGCAGTCATCGGTGACACGGTGGGCGATCCATTCAAGGACACAGCGGGCCCGGCCCTCAATCTGCTTGTGAAGGCCATGAACATGGTGGGTCTGCTGGTGGCACCGATCGTGGTTACTTACGCCGGCACACCCGGTCTGATCATCACCGGGATTCTGCTCACCGCGGTCGTGGCGATCAGCATCCTGATCTCCAAGCAGGCGGGCGACGCAGTCACACAGGTCCAGGCGGCAGTTGGCGACGACAGCGAAGACGCCGCCTGACCCGATCGACCAGGCTGAAGAGACACTCGATGGCGGTCCGGCGGCATGCCGGACCGCCACTTTCATAGAGGAGGACAGAGGATGCCGAGTGTGGCGCCGGATGATCTTGAGCGCATCACGACTGCGCTCCTCGTCGCGTCGGGAGTACCGGAAGATGAGGCTGGCATAGTTGCGGGGAATCTCGTTTCCTCGAACCTCGCCGGGCACGATTCGCACGGGGTGATGCGCCTCCCACAGTACCTTGTGGCAATTGAGAATGGCTCGATCAACCCCGGTGCCCGGGTCGAGTGTGTTCGGGAGACGCCCACCACCGCCGTGCTGGACGCCAACTGGGGCTTCGGCCAGGTTGCCGCACATCACGCCACCGAGATCGCGATCGAGAAGGCGCGGGAGTATCACCTTGCGGCCGTGGCCGTCCGGCGCTCGAAGCATGTGGGTGGTCTGGGCAGCTACGTTGAGGCCATAGCGGCCGATGGCATGATCGGCCTGATGTTCGTGAACGGCCACGGCGGAGGCAGTTACATGCCCCCGTGGGGCGGGGCAGAGGCGCGGTTATGCACCAATCCGCTGGCGGCGGGCTTCCCAACCGGCGACGAGCCTATTGTCCTCGACATCAGCACCACCGCGGTAGCCGAAGGCAAGGTACGCACCTACCGCATCAGAGGCGAGGAAGTGCCGGATTTGTGGCTCGTGGATAGCGAGGGGCGCCCCACGAACGATCCAAACGTGCTCTACGAGAAGCCTTCAGGAGCGATCCTTCCGCTCGGCGGTAACGTGGGGTACAAGGGCTTCGGTCTCGGAATGATGGTGGATCTGCTCGCGGGCGGACTGAGCGGCGCGGGCACGAGCGGTTCCGGCAAAGGCGGCGGCAACGCCTTCACGATCATGGCCTTCGATCCCGGGGTGTTTGTGGGCGAGGACGCGTTCCGTGAAGACGCCGACGCACTGGTGAGTTGGGTGAAGAGTTCGCGACTCGCGCCGGATTTCGATGAGATACTCGTACCCGGGGAGATCGAGCGACGTGAGGCCGCGCGACGAAGTGCGGCCATTCCGGTGGATGCCGAGACATGGGGCCAGATCGTCGAAGCGGCGGAGCGCCTTCACATCCCCACGGACGATCTGGGCTCTTGAGCGCCGGGCGAGGCTGATTGGCCGCGCGCGCTTGCCCTGCCGTGACGGAGCAGATCAGTCCTCGTCCGTCATCGGTACCCGTTCGGGGACCAGCAGGCCGAGAAGGCCCGCGATGACGGGCACCCATCCGACTACGATCAGCATCGGCACGACCCCCCAGATATCGGCCGCGGCGCCTGCGAGGGGCATGAACAGCCCCCCCACTCCCCACGCGAGACCCATAGTCAGCGAGGACGCAATGCCCTGTGCTCCGGGCATAAGCTCCTGACCCTGAATGATGTTCACCGACACCGCGCCCTGTGACAGCAGACCGGCGATCGGCAGCAGAACGTATGCCGCGGGCAGGCCGAACTGCGCGGATGCCCAGAACGCGGGCGCGGACAGGATAAGCGTGATCACGGTCACATTGCGCCGGCCGACGTGGTCCGAGGCCCAGCCCCCGAGGAAGTTGCCCACTCCCCCCGCCACGATCATCGTAGCGATCAGCCACGCACCCGCGCGCACGCTCTCGCCCCATTCCCTCACAGCCAGCGCCACGAAGTTGGTGAAGACCACGAGCACCATCGCGCGCAGGGATACCAGAACGAAGAGCACAGCCACCCTGCGCACATGGGGAAGCACATGCTTCCGCAGGCTCATCTGTTCGGTCTCCCGGTCGGGGAATCTGCCTCCGGGATTGACGCTTAGATTGATGGCACCCGCGAGACCTCCAAGCGCCGTCGCGCCAAAGAGGCCGAGCCATCCGAAGCGTTCGAAGAGAAGCACACCGATGATCGCACCGGCGCCGTAGCCGATCTCGCCGCCACCCGAGAAGATCGCCATCCCAAGGCCCTTGCGGGCACCGGCAACTCGCGAGGCAAGCGTTGCACCTGGTGGGTGGAAGAGGCCCGTGCCGACCCCGGCCAGCATGTACACCAGTGTGAGCAGCAGAAAATGCTCCGGCAGCGCCATGAGGCCGATGAAAAGCCCGGTGATCAGCGGGCCGACCGCCACCATGTGCGGGATACGAAAGCGGTCGGCGACGTACCCGAATAGTGGCTGGCCGAAGTTGGTGGTTATCGAGAACAGTCCCGACATGATCCCTATCTGAGTGCCGGTGAGGTCCAGCCTTGCCTGGAACTCGGGCCACAGGGGCGGGATGAAGTTTATGCAGCCATCTGCAGCCGCGTGACCGATGACGAGCGCCGCGAGTGGGAGGATGCGGGGACTCAGTCGGCGGGCCGGTGCGTCTCTATCTGGCATGAGTGATGACCCATCCGATGAAACGTGCTGTCATGAGATGATTCCTTCGCCGATAGCTGAGGCGTGACCTGCGCTCGATATGGCGTGTGGTGGTCTGACGAGTCGGACGCGCGATCGGAGTCGCGGAGGCACCGGGGAACTCATTCATCATGCACGAACTGGATCACCGAGACGCCCGGTCCGGCGAACTCAATTGTCTGCGAGGCAGCGTTGGGACGATCGAACATGCCGAGTTCGCCATCTGCGGTGAGCCTGCGTTCGCGTACCATCACGGGGCTTCCGATTCCCCACGCGTCGATCGCCACGGAACGGGGCTCCTCACCCGCGTAGGCGACCAGCGCGTTGCGCGCGGTGCCGGTCCAGACGGCCCCCACCACCAGATCGTCATCTGGTCGCTGGATCTCGCACAGGGTAGAGCCGCGCGGCGCGTAGTTGCGCAGCAACCAGGCGGCAACGAAGAGAGGCATCGACCTGCCGCGATCGTCCAGCAGACCCCACTCATGATCGTAGAGACGATGCTGCAGGAACTTGTCCGTGTACGCGCCAGATTGAAGCACTGCGGCTACGGTCCAGGCAGCGCCGAAGTTCTCCCCGACCCGGACATCGGCGGGCCCTCCATCGGATCTGCGCGCCGAGTTGGCTGCCATGGACACCACGAACAACTCCGGCATGGGCCTGCGCATCGACTGCGCGAGCTCGCGAATCTGCCCCAGTGAGACCTGTTCGGGCAGATCTGAGGCGGTCCCGGTCGCCGCGGCCTCAAGCAACTCTGCACACTCGACATCGGTGCTACCGGCTCCGTAGAAGTGCAGCGACAGGAAGTGCAATCTGTCCGCTCCCCTCAGGAAGCCATGCACATCTGACTCATCGGCTGATGAGAATCCGGGACCTCCCACGCGTGCCTCCGGATCGGCCTGCAAAACGTGGCTGAGCAGGCTGTTGTACCCTTCCACCAGGTCCTCAACGGAGGAGAACTGCCCGGTCTCAAGCGGGCGGTCGAAGAGTTCGTAGTACCGGATCGTCGGCCCCCCTCTGCGCAGAGCGACCAGCCGCAGAGCTACTTCCTGGAAGTGCGGTTCGATCTGAGGGTCGTCGCCCTCATCCTCTGCGGGGATCAGCGCCGGATTAAGGCATATCAGAACACGCGCGCCTGTCTCATTTACCCAGTTCACCACCCGGTTCAGTCTGATCAGATTGTAGTCTTCGATGGCCGGATCGTAGAAGTCGGAGAGGCGCAGTCGTATCACTGTTGGGACAAGCTGCTCGACTGCGCGCCCTATCGCGGCCGACCTCGCGGGCGAGTCCAGGAGCGGTACCGGATCATCTCCGATGTTTGCCCCAACCTGACCGAGCATCCTTGCGTGGGTCTGAGTGAAGTCGACTCTGACCGACAGCGGTCCGGGATCAGGAAAGAGCGGCTCATCCTCCGCTCCCGGAATCGGCTCTGCGATGATGTCATCGACGTAGAGGCTCATCGTCTGCCAACTCCCGGTCTTCGCGAACTGCAGGAGATAGGCATTGCGTATGGCCTCGGCGGTCGGAGGGTTCCCCTCGGCGTCCTCAAAGGCAAACAGACGAATCGCCCGGCGCTCCCACTCGTCGCTCTCGAGCGAGAGCGGATAGACGTAGGCGACATCAAGCCTCTCCTCCCCGACTCTGGTGCGGAGGGTGAGGTCTATAGTTCGGTCCGACCCATCGCCGCGCATCCACATGGAGAGTTGTCCCACGTTGTGCCTTGCCCAAAGTGCCCCGTCGATAGACAGGCTCACGCTCGCCCAGGTATCCTCTGCCTCGAGGAACTCGATGAGCGCCGCCTGCTCTATCTCGTCATTAACCTGCCGCCCGACAGTGTAGATCGTGGCGATTTCGGACGGTCGCTCGCCCGCGGCCTCACGGTCATTGGTGCGCCATTCGCCCACGCCCGCCTCGAAATCGTCGAGCACCACGGACACCGCGTCCGCGTACGCCACGGCAATGCCCAGCGCGGACACGACTGCTATGAGGACTGTGATACGCGTTGCTGCGGTCATCGATCGACGCTCCTCAATCATTCTGTCAACATGACGGGGGCGACCATCGCCAAGTCCGCCCTGACGGCCGATCTCGCGGCTTAATCTACATCTAACGCTGCACCGACCGCCCCTGTTCGCGCCAGGTATCAAGGAGGTCGTTCAGGCGTCGGACGATTCGCGGCTCCTGCTCCCACAGGTTGGTGGTCTCCTGCGGGTCATCGAACATGTTGTATAGCTGCCCCTCCTGGCCGCCCGGCACCGGATCGACCTCGCGCGGATCGCTAAAGCCCCCTGAACCGAGACCGAAGATCGCCTTCCACTCACCCTGACGGATCGCGAACATGCCCCCGCCCGAGTGATGCACGGTTGCCTCATGCAGAGGTTCGCTCAGTTCCTCGCCGAGCAGGCACGGCATTATTGAGATGCTGTCGGGTGCTCCCCCCTCGGGTATGTCACACCCGGCGACCTCCGCGCAGGTCGCCATCAGATCGATCAGGCCGACGGTCTCCTCACAGACCGCCCCGGCTTCGATCCTTTCCGGCCACCTCGCCAGCAGCGGCTCCCGATGGCCGCCCTCCCAGATATCGGCCTTCTGACCGCGCCATGGCCCGCATGAGCGATGTCCCCAGTCATTGCCGTAGTAGTCCACCGCACGTGCACCGTTGTCGCTGGTGACCAGTATCAGGGTATCGTCCGCGACGCCCTGCCTCTCGAGCGTGCTCATCACCTCGCCGACGATCCAGTCATAGAGCGCCACGCAGTCGCCGCGCAGTCCGGCCTCGGATGCGCCTTCCATAAACTCCGGAGGCAGACATGGGCGATGTGGCACCGAGGGCGTCAGGTACAGAAAGAACGGACTGCCCGATGCTACCGAGCGCTCAATGAAATCGCACGCCTGCCCGGTGTGCCTCAGATCGACCTGATCGTCCTTCCAGCCGGGAACCATCAGCCCCTCGCGCTGCTGCGGATGATAGGTGTCCTTCTCCACGTCTGGTGTCCCGACGGTCTCGCGATTCTCGATGAAACAGTAGGGCTGCATGTCCAGCGATGCGGGAATGCCGAAAAAGTAATCGAAGCCATCATCGTTGGGTGAATGTGTAAGTGGACGTTCGTGATCGATGCGATGGCCGAACTCCTCACGCATCTCCACCGGACCTTCGGGCATCGCCTCTTTCCAGTTCCAACCGAGGCCGAGATGCCACTTTCCAACCGCTGCGGTGGCGTACCCCGCGTCCCGAAGCATTTTCGCAACTGTCGGGCGCTCGTCATCGATAAGCGGAGGTGAATATCCCCACATGACTCCCGACTTGAGTCGTGTTCGCCAACAGTATCGGCCCGTCAGCGCGGCGTAGCGGCTTGGAGTGCAGACGGCGGATGCCGAGTGGGCGTCCGTAAAGCGCATGCCCTCCCGCGCGAGTCGATCCATGTTGGGGGTGGGGATCTTCGCGGCACCGTAGCATCCGGGGTCGCCGAAGCCCATGTCATCAGCCATGACATAAACGATGTTCGGTCTTGAATGCAGGTTCTCCGACATCTGTCACACCCTCCCGGACGGTTAACGAGGCGCGCTCTCGCGTGCGCAACCAGTGCCCTACTCTCTATTGGCTGCAGCACCGGATCGGCGCACGATCATCGCTGCGAACCGTCCTGCGCCGAAGCCGTTGTCTATGTTCACCACCACCACGCCCGATGCGCAGGAGTTGAGCATGCCCAGAAGGGCGGTGAGGCCCCCGAGGGCGGCGCCATAGCCGACACTCGTCGGCACTCCGATCACAGGCGCTTCCACCAATCCGCCCACCACACTCGCCAGCGCCCCCTCCATCCCCGCCGCGACAACGATTGCACCTGCGCGCTGAAGCTGTTCGTGGTGCCCGAGCAGTCGATGGATGCCGGCAACCCCCACGTCATAGATCCGTTCGACCGGGCAGGCCGCCGCCTCCGCGATAATTGCCGCCTCCTCAGCCACCGGAATATCCGATGTTCCAGCCGTCACCACCGCTACCGGCGACAGATCGCGAAGCGGCTCGGGCAACACCCCGAGTCGGATAACCCGCGCCTGCTCGTGGTATTCGGCTTCGGGCATTACGTCCCGAACCGCGGCGAACTGTTCCTCAGAGGCGCGCGTGGCGATCACAAGTTCAGATCGCTCAGCCAGCGCCTGCATTATCCGCGCCACCTGGTCGGAGGACTTCCCGTCTGCCAGTACGGTTTCCGGGAAGCCCCGCCGCAACGTGCGATGATGATCGACCTTCGCGAAGCCGAGGTCCTCAAAGGGTAGTGCTCGGAGGCACTCCAGCGCGTCATCAGGATGAACTTCGCCGGAGCGTACCTGCTGGAGAAGCTGCTTGATCTGATCGCGATTCATGATGGCCAGGAGCGCAAGGCTCTTTCACTTTCACCTTCCTGCGTGCTGAGAGTGTAATCCGGTGCATTAAGCCTCCTGGCAATTCGCCAGTACTTCACGCAGCACCTGCCGCCCTGTGCTCAGACTGGCCGAGGAGGGCGAGGCCCCCTGAGCACTCGCAGAATCGCGAGAAAGACGATCGCCCCAATGACCGCCACGACGAGGCTGCGGAGGTCGAAACGTATGAGATGAACGCGACCGAAGAAGTTCATCAGGGCCCCACCGACGAATGCGCCGATTATGCCCACGATGATGTTCATGAGACAACCGCTGCGCTCGCCCATCAACGCCGTGGCGATCGCGCCCGCTATTGCTCCGAACACGATCCATGCAAGTAAGCCCATTCAACCTCACGCCTCTCTCGTGGCAGATTGCCATGCCGCGTCAGCGCGGCTTGATGCCCTCGGTACTCATGTCTTCATCATCCGGCAACTCGCCCTGCCCCAACTCATCAGGCGGTTGCTCGCTCAGCGGCTTCTCTGGTTTGGGTGGAGCGTCCTCAGGCTCAACACCCATTGCCTCCTCGGGATCCCGGGTCTCCACGACCTCTCCAGGACTGTCCGTCTTCCCCAGAGCGCGCGAAATCGCGAGTGCCAGGACTGCGGTGAGTATACCTATCACCAGGCTGATCCAACTGACGTCGAGTAGCGTATCCGGGCCTGCAATAGCCCCGTACACAATCACTCCTGCCAGCGCCCCGAGGATCGCGATGCTCCCATCCATCAGACATCCCTGTGGATGCTTCCAGACAATTCCCGTAAACCACGCCACTATCACGCCGACTACTATCCACACAATTAGCGACCAGACCATGCCCACTTGCCTCCCCGGCATCTCACTGAATGCGCTACTTACGAGTCTTTTCCGCGCTCGGCCAAACTCCTGCAAGTATTCAGTGAAGATGCGCGTCCTTAGCGCGTCTGCGGCCCGATTGAATCACGAGCAGAGCGCCCGCCAGCACCAGTAACATGCCCTGCATCGCGTGCATCCGGACCGGCTCGCCGAGCAGCAGATAATCCCCCGCGACCGCCGCGGGCAGTGCAACGAGGGCCAGCACCCGCACCGCCCACATGGGAGCCCGCTTCATCGCGTAGTAATACAGGAACAGATTTGAGGCTATGCCAAGCGTCGCCAGCGCAAAGAGACCGATCAGGTGCGGGTGGGTGAGAACGTGGCTCACACCGTCGAGTCCCACGAAGACCGGAACCGCGATCGAGAAGATGGTCATCTGAATCGTCGCACTCGCGAGTATCACCATCTCGTTGGGAACGCGGTTGAACTGTGTCTTGATGATCAGCGCGTTGACCGCGATGAACGCCGCGGCCGCAACCAGCGCGATCACGCCACCGAGCGGGAATATGAGCCCCTCGGATCCGATGCCGATGGTGCGCAGGGCCCCGGCGAGCAGCAGGGCAGTGCCGAACCAGCCGAGGCCGCTTACTGCCTGGCGCAGCACGAGGTAGGAAAGTACGAACACGAAGCCCGTCTCCACCCGGCTGACAATTGCCGACGTGGTGGCGCCGCACAGATCCACTCCGATGTTGCGCAGGTAGAAGAGTGTCGCGGCAAAGCAGGCGAAGAGCGCAAGCCAGTGGTAGGGCATATCCGGCGGAAAGAGATTGTCACGGTGGCGGATGAGGTAGACCGGCCAGATGATCGCCGCAACACCGATCATATTCAGCCAGTTGACGTCGGCTGGACCGAGTGCGTCGACGTTAAGCTGCATCCGAAAGATCACCCAGGTCAGACCCATGACAAGCCCCGAGAGCAGAGCCGCGAGGTACCCCGCCAGTCGTAACCACCTCGGCTGACGATCGATCCTCAAACTTCGGGGCCGTGCCTGGATCTCGACATCATCACTTCCGGCTCTCATCGGCTTCTCACTCAAGTCGTTGAAGCTAAGGGCGAAGGTAGCTGTCATCGCGACGCGGATAGTAGCTTGGAGCACCAGGGAATACGACTATGATCTCACCGCCCTCGGTCACGGCGGCCGTGGTTGCGCGGGCGGCGTGGAGGCCCGAAGGCTGCGGTCGTGATGCGTTGCGCAGGCAGCCGGGCCAAAGATCAGAAGCTACCAGCGGGAGGAGTCCTCCGGCCTCAGTCTCCCCCGGGGCGCGGTTGCAGTGAACCGCCCCGACCATCGCTTACAGCATCGCCACTTTCAGCCACGGCAGTCGGGCGGCCCGAGTATTTGCAGCCTCTGCAGGTACTCGTGAAGCGGCCACGTAATGCCCATGACCGCTTCGGACAGAAGGGCCGCCGCGAAGCCGACGGCCCCCGTCATGCGTTTTCGCACCGCGTTATGCATCGCCCGGAAACCCGTCAGTCAGCATCATCGGCATCTGCCTGCATCTCTTCCAGCAGTGCCTCCACTGCGGCGCCCACCTGTGCGGTCGCGGGCCCGGTGAAACTGTAACGAATCATGCCATCGCCATCAATGACCCTCGATGACGGCAGGGTTCGCCGCGCTCCCAGATACGCCTCCACTACGTCCTCCGACGCAAGAGCCATCGGCAGCGTCAGGTCGTCGCGTCCATCGAGGAATGCCTCGATTATCGGCATATCGGTGTCCAGCGACATGCCGAGGTACTCGACCTGATCCTGATCCCACTCATCGTAGAGTTCCTGGTACTCCGGCAGTTCCCGCACGCAGGAGGTGCACCAGGTGGCCCAGAAGTCGAGTACGAGTATCCTGCCCTCGTAATCGGCGAGGCTCACCTCACCGTCATGGGCAAGCTCCACCGTGAAGTCCGGGGCCTCCTCCGCCTCTACCTCTTCGGGAGGCGGTGCCTCCTCGTCGACTATCACATCCGGATCGATGTAATCATCGACCGCAGGCTCCTCGGGACAGCCGGCAAGCATCAAAGCCACCGGCAGTACCACAATCAGCGGCATTACGCGCAGCATCTTCATCCTGATCCACCTCTCACTATTGCGGACGGTCAAACCCTGCCGGTGTGGCCAAAGCCGCCGTCCCCGCGCTCACTTCTGCACAGATCATCGACAGGCTGCAGCAGGGAGTGAGTAACCGGGGCGATCACCATCTGAGCGATGCGATCCCCGCGCTGCACCACAAAGGGCTCGTCGCCGAGGTTCACGAGTATCACCCCAACGGTACCACGGTAATCGCTGTCGATGGTCCCCGGCGCGTTTAGTACTGTGACTCCGTGACGCATGGCGAGTCCGCTGCGCGGACGAATCTGCGCCTCATAGCCCTCCGGCAGCGCCATACGAAAGCCGCAACCGATCAACTCGCGCCCTCCCGGATCGATCGCTGTCTCATCTTCAATTGCCGCGCGCAGGTCCATGCCAGCGGAACCCTCGGTGGCGTGGGTCGGCAGTTCCAGTCCCGCACCCTCCGGCTCGATCATCACCGGGATCTTGAGCCGCTCGCGGTCACGCATTCTCTTCACCGTGTGCCATCCGTTTCTCCATCGCCGCGATTATATCAAACGGTGCTGATGAAGGCAAAGAATGCGCCACGGGCTTCTGGTTCCTCCCCGAGCAATACTACAGTCTGATGTTCGGCGAGTCACAGCAGCATCTATGAGTATTCGATTTCCGGCAAAGCCCGGTGGTCCTCGCCATCCGCCGCACAGAGCGCTACAGGTGACTATGTAATGCGCCTTGATGCTTATGCGAAGCGATTCCTTGCAGGGGTAATCCACTCTCGTCGCGAAATGGCGACATACCCGGCCACGAGATCCGGGTATCGGTGAAAAGGCTAATTCTGGAGAGTGATCCTGATGCGAACGATTGCGGTAATGTCCGCCGCATTGCTGGTCATTGCACTCACATCCGTCCTTGCGGCCCGTGCAGACGAACACGGTCCATTCACGGATCACGGGGTGGGCGCAGAGGTATCCCGTTCGCGGGGTGTTACCGCCACGGTCGATGGTGACGGGAACCGCGTAGTGCTGGTCTGGATGATGGACCACGGTGGGACCCGTTCGAAGCTCATTATCGACGCCGACACCGGCGAAACGGAACAGATCGAGTTCGAGCGCCCGATCCACGATTCGCCGTTCGCGGTACTGCATTCTACCCGAAATCTGTGGTACTCCCAGTTCGCGAACAGATTCTACGAGTTCGATCCAGAGGCCCGCAGTTTCACCTTTATCGGCGAGACGCCCACGCGCTGCGCTATGTCCATGCACGAGGACGAGGAGGGCGTCATCTGGGCGGGCCTCTATCCCAACGGTGAGCTGATCAGCTTCGATCCCGACACGCGCGAACTCGTCAACCACGGACGCATGAATGAAGAGACCTGGCCGCAGTACCTGCGCTCAATGGCCGTCGATCAGGCGGGCTGGGTGTATGCGGGGATAGGAACAACCCGCGCTCAGGTGGCCGGGTACAATCCGGAGACCGGTGAGATGCACACGTTCATCCCCGAAGATCAGCGCGAGTCGGGCACCGGCGAAGTTCGCCTCGGGGTGGACGGCAACGTCTATGCACTCGCCCGTGGCTGGGGCTGGCACCGTCTTGATGCCGGCGAGGCGACGTCGATCGATGAGATGCCGGTGGACCGTGCTCCGATGCGCACCGGTTCGCAGGGGTCCGTGTTTCGGGGATTCCCCGACGGCAGCAGAATCGCGCAACTGAATATCCCCGACCGCATCCTGGTGATAGAGGAGGCCGATGGGACCGAGCGGCGCGTGGACTTCGACTACGAATCAGAGGGATCGCTGATCTATACGCTCACACTCGCTCCCGACAACGCCATCTACGGCTCCACCGGCCATCCGCTGCGGGTGTTCCGCTTCGACCTCGAGACGGGTGATCTCAGTGACAGGGCGCTTCCGGGCGGCCACCTCAACCAGATGATAACTATGGGGGACCTCGTCTACGGGGGCAACTACGCAGGCGGGACGCTGCACGAATTCGACGTAACCCAACCATGGGATCCCGGTGATGAGGAGGACTCGAACCCGATCAACCTCGGTTCGGCTCGACCGGACATCATCCGACCCCACGTGCTGCTGGGTCATCCAGATGGTCGGCATGTGCTGATGGGCGGCACGCCCGCGTACGGTCACACCGGCGGCGGCCTGATGATCTACGACACAGAGGAGCGCGACTACACTGTGATCCCGCATACGGATCTGCTCGAACACCAGGCGCCTACCTCGCTGGTCGCGCTGCCGGGCGGCGACCTTGTCGGCGGCACCACGACCGCCCCTGGCACAGGCGGGGAGCGTCTCGCCGATGAGGCGGAACTCTTCGTCTTCGACTGGGAGAATCGCGAGGTAGTCTGGCGCGAGGCGATCGTCCCCGGTGTGCAGAGGCTCAACGAGGTTGTGCTCGCACCCGATGGGCTTGTCTACGGCATTGCGACCGACGCAACGCTCTTCGTCTTCGACCCGGAGGCCCGGGAGATCGTCCATGAAGAGTCGCTGGAGGAGTACGGCCGCCCGGCCGGATCGCAGGCGCCGCGAAGCATGGTGCTCGGGCCGGATGACACGATCTACATGCTGTTTACCGGCGCGATTGTGGCGCTGACTCCCGGCAGCTTTGAACACGAGAAGCTGGCAGATAGCCCGACGCCGATCACTGCGGGCGTGGTGCTGCACGACGGGCGGATATACTTCAGCAGCAGATCGCATCTGTGGAGCTACGAGCTTCAGTAGGGATTCGACGGGCTGGTGGGAGATTGACGGCCGGTCCCTCGCGGACCGGCCGTTCTCCGTTCTGTTCTGATGACGAGCGTACCGGGAACGAGGGGACGCAGCAACCGGCCTATTCTGTGTTGCTGTGACACGCTCATAACACACCGGCGATATACAGAATCAGCGGCGCCAGGGCAATCGCGGCTATGTTCGTCGTCAACCAGGAGGCGTTGGCAAGCTGCTCATCGAGGTCGAAGAGTTGCGCGAGCACAAGCCCCATGATCGCCGCAGGGGCCGCGCTCTGGATGAATACCACCTGCAGCAGCGCCCGATCCTCCATAGCCACATAACCCGCCAACCAGGCCATTGAGAGACCGATGACAGGGGAGAGCAGGAACTTGACCGCGCCGACTGATACACACTGTCGCCAGTAGGTCACCACCGACGTCAGTCGCAGTGTCAGACCGATGGCAAACAGATAGATGGCCGTTGAGACCGGAACCAGCACGTCGGCGATCTGTCCTCCCAACTCCGGGCGATGCGGAATGAGCACGTAGAGCAGAGCCCCCAGGGCGAAGCCCAGTAGTGGATTACGGCTCTCCGGCTCCTGCAGCATATCGAGGACGGTTTCGCGGATCGTCTGTTGCGTCTCATGACCGTACCTACGCGCCATGATGAAGCCGACGGTGAACAGCATCGGTGTGAACGCGCTGCACCAGATGAGCCCAAGCGCCGCCCCCTGCTCACCGAGCAGCACGTAGCAGATGAATGCACCGTAGGTGAGACCAAGGTTCGAGAACATGCAGGCCGACACGACCGCGCCCGCCTGCGGTGGCGCGAGCCCCTGCACTCGTGCCACCAGAGCGCCCACCGGCCACAT
>PXBW01000087.1 GCA_003566775.1 candidate division WS1 bacterium | reverse complement strand
CCCCCCCCGGGCGCTGGCCGGAGGCCGTGCCGCTGAGAATCGAGCGTCGGCACTATCTGCCCGGGATTCTCTCACCGGAGGATCGATCACTGACAGATCCACAGGAGGCTCTTATCGATGGAACACAAACCGCTCTGGAAGCTCAACTCCGGCGAATTCTTCGGCTGGCGTCGCGGCGACGATCTCTTCGACCAGACGGGCCGCCATATCGGGTACTTCCAGGGGAACACTGCCTACACGCTTGGCGGTGACTACGTGGGGGAGATACATGATGATGACTTCATCGCCCGACCGGTAAACCGTCGCCCCCCTGGGGCCGGCGGCAGGGGCAGCCGCGGCCAGATCAATGTCAAGCCACGCGCCGACCGCAGCCCCCGGCCCTCGAAGGCCTGGGAGGATCCGGAGATCTGAATGATCGTGGCAAGATGCAGAATGGCAGACCCTGGCGCGCGACGACCATTGCCTGCTCCGCCGGGGCGTGTAACCGTTCCATTCCATTGGCTCTGTCAGAATGCCCCCGCTATCATCTCCGTGAGTCTACCGATATTTCCGGGAATATCGTCACCGAGGTCCACGCGAATGACGCGTCGGCCACGGGCCTGGAGCACCGCAAGGTCCCCTGCCGCCTGTCCATCCTTGAGCGTTGCGAAGTCATAGGGAGCGTTGGGCACATCGACGCGGGCGCCTCCCTCCGAGGTAATCTGCAGGAATACGCCCGTGTTCGGCCCGCCCTTGTGTAGTTGCCCAGTAGAGTGGAGGAAGCGAGGGCCGTAGCCGGCCGTTGTCGCGACGCGCCTGTTTGAGGAGACTGCCGTCCGCATGCGTGCAACCGCCTCATCCACCATCTCACTTCTGGGGAGATAGGTCATTATCGCGAAATAGTCGCGCGGCCTGATCCCCTCTATCAGATCCTGGACGACTCCTCTCACATCCTCTGAGAATAACGCGGTCTCGGCGACATCCGGTTCCTGCTCCGGAAGCTCACCGGTCTCTGCGTATTGATCGAGAACCTCGCGGGTCCTGTCCTTGGACTCCTGTACATTCGGCTGATCAAAGGGGTTGATGCCCATGAGCGCACCCGCTACTGCGGTGGCGAACTCCCAGCGGAACATCTCCCCGCCGATGCGACACGGTTCAGCGACATCGATACGCATCACCGGATGACCCAGCGCCGCAACGGCATCCGCAAGTTGATCATGAGTGCGGTCTTCGCCATAGCGGAGATATGCGAAGACTCGGTCGTCAGAGTACGCGTCGGGAGCAAGCGGCGGCTCATTGACCACCGGTACGAGTCCCTTGCTCTCCTTGCCCGTGCTCTCAGCGAGAAGTTGTTCGATCCAGTCGCCGAAGGAAGCGAGACGCTCCGAGGTCAGCAGCGTCACCTTGTCCCGGCCGATCTCGTAGCAGCAGCCCAGTAACGCCCCGAGAGCCGCCCCCGGATTCTCCCGCGCGGGCACCTCAGGAGAGCAGGCGCCAGCCATCTCACTTCCGGACTCGAGCATGGCATCAAAGGGGGCACCGATCAGAGCCGCCGGAACCATGCCAAAATACGAAAGCGCTGAATACCTGCCACCGATATCCTCCCAGTTCTCAAAGACCCTGGGTATTCCCCGCTCCGTGGCTGCCTGGACGAGGGCGCTGTCCGGGTCGGTGATGATGACGAACCTCTCCCCCACCTCATCCTCGGTGCGATCGCTCATCTCGCCCCAGAAGTAATCGAACAATGCTCTCGTCTCAGTGGTCGTGCCGGACTTGCTGGCCACAAGAAACAGACAGCGGTCAGGAGACACGCCCTTCGTCGCCTGAAGGACATCCTCGGGGACGGTACTGTCGAGCAGATGCAACTCTGGATAACCGTCGCGTGAGCCACAGATTTCGGAGAAGCACCACGGTGCAAGCGAGCTTCCTCCCATGCCGAGCAGCACCAGGCGGTCGAAGTCCTTCCTGAGATCCCCGGCAATACCCTCGAGCATCCCAACCTTCGGCAGCATGCGCGTCGGGAGCTTGAGCCAACCAAGGCTTCGCTCTATCACCTCCATATGCGGGGGTTCGGACTTCCAGAGTTGGGCCTCCCCGTCCCAGATACGAGCGATCCAATTCTGCTCTTTCATCAACTTCAGTCTGGACTGGATCCTGTCTCTAAGCTCATCACTGAGCGTCGCGTTCTGCGGAAGAATCGGGTCGGACATGCGCGTTGTCCCTCCGAGCGGTGCTTCGGTGTCAGGAGTATCGTCCTATTCGTCAATTCGCGGCGCGTGGTCTCATGACCTGCAGAGGAGACAGGGCGGAGCCAGTATTGGCTCCGCCCTGTCTGTGGTCACGCGACCGTCTGTTAGTGGGCACCAACTGTTCAGAGGTGCACCGTGCGGCAGCGATTCTCCTCGATACCGAAGAGGGTTCGTGATTCGCTCTCGTTCAGGCTCAGAGTTCCTCGTTGAAATAGCCGTCGGTGTCTCGCCCGCCTACGCGCTCGACGCTGAAGGTCAGAGAAACCTCCCAGCCGTTTGCGGCCTGCGGCAGCAGCCACTGAAGCGGCACAGGAGCGACGACATAATCGGCGTCCTCTCCCTTAATGCCGAACATCATGGAGGTAGCGCGTAGATCAGGCAGAGGTGCGACGTAGGTAGCATCGGGCAGTTCCTCCACGCCGGCGGTCTTCTCCAGTACCTCCCTGACCTGCCGGTACTCGAATTGCCTCGCCATTCGTGCGTCCGGATCCAGCCCCTCCTCGTGGAGCCAGTCCCTCAGTTCCCGCCAGTCCTGCCACGATATGCGCCGTGGTTCCTCGGATTCCTCATCAGCCAGTTCGTACACGTAGAATTGCACGCCCACCGGTCCAATCCTCCCTGCGTTACTCGTGATAAGAAACTGTGTGCGTCGTCCCGCCGGCAGGTCAGTCTGAGATGCGTCCCCCAGGCAGCCTGTGCTGACAACGATCGTCAATCGATGCAGCAAGAATGGTCGTACTGCCTTGATACACAACTTACCCGTCCAGGCATCCAGGGAAACAACCAAAAGACGGGCTATCGAGCGGACCGTGACGGGATGGACCTCGCCGACATGGAGGAGATGACCTGTCTCGATGGCGAAACTGTCATACAGCAATTGGAAGTCGCGGAGATCTGTCGAACTCTTCGGACTTCCCCCGGCGTATCGACGTTCGAGAGACGAGGAGGATGAGCATATACAATGCCAGATACACACTGGATGAAGCAGCGGGCCGAAGAACTGACGCCACAGTTGGTGGCCTGGCGCAGACACCTCCATATGCACCCGGAGCCGAGCATGAAGGAGCACAACACCGCGGCATTCGTGGTGGAGCGGCTGAGAGACATGGGTATCGACGAGATAGAGGAAGGGATCGGGGAGACAGGCGTCGTGGCACATGTACGCGGCGAGGGGGATCGCTGTGTCGCTCTGCGTGCTGATATGGATGCACTGGAGCTGACCGAACAGACGGGAGCGGAGTATGCATCCACCGTAGAGGGCATGATGCATGCCTGTGGCCATGATGCGCATACCACCTGCCTGCTGGGTGCAGCCGCGATCCTCAGCGAGATGGGTGACAGTCTCTCAGGCATCGTGAAGCTTATCTTCCAGCCTGGCGAGGAGGGAGAGGCGGGGGCCCTGAGAATGATCGAGGACGGGTGCCTCGAAGATCCGGCGCCGGAGGCGATAGTCGCCGCGCATGTTCAGCCGGATCTGCAACAGGGGACGGTGGGGCTGACACGTGGTTTCGTCACCGCGCAAAGCGATTCGATCGAGATCGCGATCCTGGGCGAATCATCGCACGCGGCACGGCCGCATCAGGGAGCGGATGCGATTTCGCTGGCCGCTCAGGCAGTCACAGCCCTGCAACACTTCGTGGCGCGCTGCACCGACCCGATCCATCGGAAGGTGGTAACCCTCGGTACGATAAGAGGTGGGACGCGAAGAAATATCCTCGCCGACCGCGTGGAGATCAGCGGCACGGTGCGTACCTATGAGCGAGAGACTCGCGATGCGATCATCGACTTCCTCGGCAACCGCCTGCGCACCCTGGTCGGCGAACTGGGCGGACGAATGGAAGTGACGATCTCGGAGGGCTACCCCTCTCTGTGGAACGAGGACTGGGTGCTCGACCATGCCGGAGATGCCGCGCGGGAGCTACTGGGCGATGAGGGCGTCGTTGATATGCAGTACCCGAGCATGGGCTCGGAGGACTTCGCATTCTTCCAGCACGTCGGGGAGATACCGGCGGCCATGCTCAGGCTGGGCACTCGCGATGAGAGTTCGGGCTTCGTGCACGCGGTGCATACCACGCATTTCGACCTCAATGACGAGGTGGTGCTGCCGGTCGGAGCCGCGATCTACGCTAACACGGCAGTGAAACTGCTGCAACGTTGAGACGCGATCAGTAGCCAGAAGCTTCGCTCTTGTTGCCTCATTCTTCGGACCAGCCAGGGCAAGAGACTTGCGGCCTGGGCGGTGTATGGGCGCAGCCCGGCCGAAGCCCACGCACCGCGGTGCCTGCGTCTCTGAGTTCCGATGGCCAAGCCTCCTGTATCCGTGCCTCCCGTCTCATATCGCAGTATCTCTGCAGTCTTCCCCCGGCCAACTCATCTCAGAGCCTTGACAGGCCGGGCTGATTGCTTTATCGTAATATTACGATGAAAGAAACCACAGGGGATTACTGCGACAATCGCCGCTGCCGTGATCTCGAGCAATGCGAGCGATCGTCCACGGCCGAGGACGATCCCGATGAGTGCCTCGCGACTCTTGCGCGGGCGCTTGGACATCCCGCGCGAGTGAGGATCGTCCGGCTGCTGCTCGCCCGAGACGAGTGCTTCTGCGGGGACATCTGTGATGAGATACCGCTCGCGCAATCAACCGTCTCTCAGCACCTGAAGGTCCTCCGGGAGGCCGGGCTGATAGTGGGAGAGATATCCGGGCCGAGCGTCTGTTACTGCGTCAATCCGGACACGCTCGCAGTGCTCAAGCAACTGATCGGCGATCTTCGATAGGATCCGGATTGTGGTTGAGTCCTTCAACTGAGGGGAATAGACGATGAGTGATCCGAAAGTCCCCGCTCAGGATGACAGCGAAAAGACGCTGGGCTTCTTCGAGCGTTATCTGACAATCTGGGTGGCACTGTGCATCGTAGGCGGTATTGTCGTCGGGCAGTTGATTCCCGCCTTGCCCGAGGTCATGGCGCGGTTCACCTACGCGGAGGTCTCTATTCCCGTAGCCATCCTGATCTGGCTGATGATCTACCCCATGATGGTACAGATCGACTTCGCCAGCATCCGACGGGCGGGCAAGCAACGCAGGGCAATAACTCTGTGCACGATCATGAACTGGGCTATCAAGCCCTTTACGATGTTTCTATGGGCTTCGCTCTTTCTCCGCGTGGTCTTCGCTCCCTGGATTGAGCCGGAATTGGCCACAGAGTATCTCGCCGGCGCCGTGATCCTCGGTGCGGCCCCCTGCACCGCCATGGTCTTCGTCTGGAGTTACCTGACGCGCGGTAACCCGGCCTATACCCTGGTGCAGGTCGCTATCGACGACCTGCTCCTGCTGGTGTTCTTCGCACCGATAGTTGTGTTTCTTCTTGGCCTCAGCGACATCGTAGTCCCATGGAACACAGTATTCCTCTCGGTGGTTCTCTATGTAGTGATTCCGCTCGCGGCAGGCTACCTTTCACGGATATACCTCATACGGACCCGTGGGATCGACTGGTTCGACAACGTGTTCTGCAGGCGCCTTCGACCAATTACGATCATCGGTCTGCTTGCGACCCTGGTCCTGTTGTTCTCCTTCCAGGGTGAAGTTATACTCACTAACCCGTTTCACATTGTGCTGATCGCGGTGCCGCTCACCATTCAGACTTTCTTCGTGTTCAGTATCGCCTACAACTGGGCGAGGTGGTGGCGCATATCACACGACGTGGCCGCCCCCGCGGCGCTGGTCGGTTCCAGCAACTTCTTCGAACTCGCGGTGGCCACCGCGATCGTGCTGTTCGGACTCGACTCGGGCGCGGCGCTCGCAGCGGTGGTCGGGGTTCTTGTCGAAGTCCCGGTCATGTTGACGCTGGTACGAATCGCGAACGCAACGCGAGACAAGTTCCCCCAGTCTGAGGAAATGGAGCAGGCGTAACCGAAAGGGGTATTCCTATGTCAAACAGCTTCAGTCACGCGTTGCTGGGGGTGGACTTCTCGCCCGCGACGGAACCGCTTCTCACCTGTGTGCCCAACCTTATGTCGCTGGGGGTGGAGAAAATGACCCTTGTCTATGTGATGGACATACACTATCCTCGCGCCCCGGAAACCGAGCACGTCTCGCACTATGAGAAACGCCTGGGCGAGCTTGCGGCGACGTTCGAGGCGCAAGGAGTTGATGTGGATACGCAAGTGCGAGTGGGCGACCCGGCGGAGGAGGTCCTCACTGCAGCGAGTGAGCAGCACGCCTCTGTTATTGTGGTGGGCTCGCACGGACAGAATGTCTTTGGCGAGGCGCTTCTGGGCAGCGTTGCATCGACGCTGACTCAGAAGTCAACACTGCCCGTGCTGGTTCTTGCGGTAGAGGCCGCCGGTGATCCGGAGGATGAGCAGTGCCGAGTGGTGCGCAGTGACCTGTGCACCCATATTCTGCATCCAACGGACTTCTCGAGCGTTGCGGAACGCGCTTACGCTTACCTCACCGGGCTCGGCCGATGTCCCGAGACAATCACTCTGCTGCACGTTCAGGATCGGAAGCAGGCAACACGGATCCAGTGGGCGAACATTGAAGAGTACGACAGGCTGGATCAGGCGCGACTGCAACGCCTGCAGGCGGACCTCGAAGGTCGGAGCGAGGCAGAAGTAGAGATCAGACTGGAACGGGGTCCAACTGCAAGGACGGTTGTCAAGGTCGCTGAAGAGTTAGAAGCATCGCTCATCGTTCTCGGCAAGCAGGGACGGGGCTACCTCAGCGAGGTGATGCTTGGCTCAGCGAGCCGTTACGTAGTACGTCACGCACGAGTGCCGGTACTGCTGATTCCTGCCCCGCGATGACACTACAGAAGAGGTACGGTGTTAACATGGCTAAGCCCAATCTGAATGAGCCTGCAGCTATGGATGACATGAAGCGTCGTGTACGGGAAAGATACGCCGCCACCGCGCGGACGCGGGTAGAGACCGGAGGGGGAAGCTGCTGCTCCAAATCGACCCAGGACATCGGTTACGCAGGCGAGAGCATCGCCGATCTGCCGGAATGCGCGGACATGGGCCTGGGATGTGGGAACCCACTTGCCTTCGCCGACCTCCAACCGGGAGAAACCGTGCTGGATCTCGGCTCCGGCGGGGGCATTGATTGCTTCATTGCTGCAAATACCGTTGGGCCCGCGGGCCACGTCATCGGACTGGACATGACCGAGGAGATGATCGCGGTTGCCCGAGCGAACGCCACCAGAGGCGGGTACGACAATGTCGAGTTTCGTCTGGGCGAGATCGAGACAATGCCCGTTGAAAGCGAGACGGTGGACATGGTGATCAGCAACTGTGTCATCAATCTCGTTCCCGATAAGAAGCGGGCGTTCGCCGAGGCCTTCCGCGTACTCAAGCCCGACGGCAGACTGCATGTCTCCGACATCGTCCTTGACTGTGAAAAGTTGCCTGATGGACTGAACAGTATAGAGACCTACGTGGAGTGCATCAGTGGCGCCATACCACGTGACGAGTATCTCGAGCTTGTGGGCGAAGTTGGCTTTCATGACATTGCAGTTAATGCCGAGCGAGACGCTGCGCGCCTTCTCGGCCTTGATCGCTGCTCGGACGAACGTCTCGAAAGCTCCTGCTGCTCCGGCGACAGCAATATGCAGTTGCCCGAAGGCGCGATACTGTCCGTGACGGTAAGTGCTCGGAAGCCGTTCTGACCGCAGTTTGGTTTCATCGGGACGCTCTTCCGGAGCTTCTACTCCAAAGGCCGTGCACCGGGGGCGAAGCTCGCAAGTCGGGGAGCGGTCGCCAAATATGCTTGAAAAGGGCGCGTCTGACAGTGCGCACATACCGAGAGGGATGATTATGCACACCACGCAGTGGCTGTTGTTGCTGACCGTCACGATTCTGCTTATCTGTGTGATTGCGATGCCGGCCGCCGCACGACAAGCACCATCACCGGCCGGAAGCGCATGGGAGCTGGAATATCTCAACGGTGAACCCCTGCCGGAAGACGCGGAAGTCACCCTGCGCTTCAACGAAGATCGCATAGTCGGGGAAGGGCCGGTTAACCGCTACTTCGGCGCTTACGAGGTAGATGGTGAGGCTCTAACCTTCAGTGAGATCGTCAGCACGAGGATCGGTGGTCCACCGCATCTGATGGAGATCGAGACCGCCTACTTCGACACTCTCCGGGACATACGCGCCCACCGGATTGCGGATGAGACGCTCCAAATGCTCGATGACGCGCACGCGCCGCGCCTTACATTCAGGCCCGCTGATCCGACACCGGATCTGGTCGGAACCGAGTGGGAGTTGAAGCTGTTAGACGGAGAGCGGCCGCCCGAGGATGCCGAAGTCACCCTGCACTTCAACGATGATCGCGTGAGTGGCAGGGCCGCGGTCAATCAGTACTCCGGGTCCTATCAGGTGGATGGCGAGGCGCTGATCTTCAGTGAGATCGTCCGCACGGAGATGGCCGGTCCTCAGCATCTGATGGAGGTGGAGGAAGCCTTCACCGAGGCCCTCCAGGAGACGCGCAGCCTGCGTGTTATGGAGGGAAGGCTTGAACTGATCGATCAGGCCGGAGAGACGCGCGCGCTGCTGGGGCTTGCGCGGGAGGACATGACCGACTACGAGATCATCGATCCTGAGGCACCGGTGGACCTCGCCGAGCACCAGCTATGGGTCCCGATGCGCCCGATCGCGGAATGGCTCGGTGCGAAGGTTGAGTGGGATTCCGAGACGAGGACCGCGACCGCGGTTCGCGAGGGCAAAGAGTTCAGCGCCGATACGCGCAACAACGTGGGGCGCGGAGGCGGCATCGAGTGGAGCACCAATTACTCGATGCTGCGTCCCTCCGGCCTCGTTTACGTGCCTCTGGATGCGCTCGTCCACTCTCTCGGCGGGCGGGTGATCCGGCAGCCTGACGATCATGTACTGATTCTCGAGATTGAGGGACGGCGCGGCACGCTGACGGCGCCGTGAGGCGAGGCGTCGAAACTGGAGCGGATATGAGCGATGGACACGGTCTCAACCGGCTCGACCGGTCTTCGGTCGGCTGCACGGCAGATAGTGAGCCTACAGTTCGGAAATCCCGCAAGCACACAGATAATGCGCGACTTCATCAAAGTACAGATCGTTGATCGTGGGATCTGAGGAGCTTCCCGGCGGGACCCAGATCACGAGACTCTCCCTAGCGCGCGTCATCAGCACACGGTACTTATTGAGCAGGTACTGCCTATCGCGAATGCTCCTTACCTGCTGCCACTCCGTACCTCGAAAGCGGCGGTGACGCCAGTCATTCTTTTTCGCATCCCAAGTGAGATCCCCGCCCCAACACAGGCCGATGTGATCCAACTCGAGGCCCTGGATTTCGAACTCACTGGCCGCCAACTCGAGGTAGTGGGAGGAACGAACATCGTCTGGTGGTCCGAGGAACCAATGGACGACCTCAGGTCGCACCTGCATGTCCACGCCCCAGACGCGAAGGCGGCGGGCGCCGGAACTGGCGACTAACCCGCAGCGCCGCTGGCCTGCAGTCCGCGCCCGTAGCCAATCACGCGCCTCATCAAGTGAGCGGCTCAGCGAGATAGGATAATCACCAAGACGCATCATTTCGCGCGCCGCTTCATTGGGTCTTTCCGAGAGAACGCAATTCACCCAAGACGCAACCGTGTCCGCACGGAACGTGCGCATCGGTACCGGCAGATGAAGCTCGTTTGCGGTCCGGAGCGCTACTGAAGCCGGGGGCTTATCTGGAAATAGTGAGCTGCCCCCACCTGTGAGGGTGCCAGTCACCATCCGCGGACATACCTCTACCTGCCAGCGTCGCCCTGCGTCCGCAATTGCCCGGCCCCACTCTGCGAGTCCCGCTTCTCCGTCGTGAATCTCCTGACCACCGCCCACAAGCCCGATGATGACAGCCCAGTCGTCATGGCGATCCATGATCTGCATGATCAGTTCGGGCTCTGACCGCTGCACGCGCCTCTTCCGGCGCACCTGATCTGCGTCCCAGGCTCTCTGCGCCTCGTCGAAGATAATCGCATGCTCCCATGGCGCGTCATGACGCTCGTAGTTGTCCCAGATAAACTGGTGCACATTCTGGATGGCACGCGAAGCGTTCCGGCGGGCATCTGTCAGCGTTAGCTGCTTTCGGTGGCTCTGGTCACGTGCAAGCGCCTCCCGCAGTACCCGTACCAGCGGGCCGTTGCCGGAAAGGTAGGTCGCCCCCTCGGCTTTCGTCGCGCCCAAGCCGCCGAGGCGCGTGTCGTGCACTACGTTAAGCCCGGTCAACGTCTTACCTGCACCGGGCACGCCCGTCACGAAGCAGACTACGTGCTGCTTCTCGGCTCTGGCTCGGAGTACGGTCTGCACGAGGTGCTCGGAGGTATTGGTAAGGTTATCTGCCGAGGCGTGTGCATGGCCTATGTCCCTGACACCATGCCCCGAGAACATCATCTCCGCCGCCTCAATGATCGTCGGCACCGGCTTGTACGGAGCACTATCCCACGATGTCCCGTCAATCACGTCTCCCTGCCCCCGCGATTCATGGAGCGTGGAGATAGCTTGAGCAAGCTGCTCCTTGCTGATACAAATCGGGATAGCTTCAGCCTTTGAAGCATCCACTGACAGTTGAAGACCTCCCTTACCATCGCCCAGAACGAGTATAGGGACGATCTGCAGTCGGGCACTGCCCTCGTGGAAGTCGCGGAGATCCAGACAGTACTCTTCCACCTGTCGGCGATCCGCAGCCGTGGCCTCGCCGTGGCTCTTGAACTCCAGCACGAAGACCATGCCTGCGCCCAGCATCACGCAATCGATACGCCGTCGCATGCGCGGAATGGGGAACTCGAGGAGCACCGACCAGCATCGACCTTCGCGTATGACGCCGACAAGATGCGTGATTGCACTTCGCAGAACCGGCAGTTGGGCGTCCCAGACCTGGACTTGCTCCTGGTACTGGGGCCCCAGGTTTTCCTCAGCGGCCCGGCGATTGAGCGCCGCGAAAACTGTGTCGTCGTCGGTGCGTAGAAATTCGTCGAAGCGCGCGTGATAGTAGGCTGGCAAGCTGATGCCCCCATGTGGGAAGATGCTAACGTACACCAGGTTCCAGGCGGCGTTCTCGTTTCCTTCCCTGATAAGTGGCATACGGCAAAGAATTGTGCGACTTGGAGAGGGGCAGTTGAGCAGGCGGCGACTACTGAACGGGCAGCGCGCAGGTAAGCGCGCCTCCACGGCCTCACGAAGGTTCTCAGGAGTGTCGGCCCAAACGTCCGATGCGCAGGTATCGGCGCGTGCACGGCGAAGGACATCTGCGTCCTAAAGGCAGGGACGCTTCGAAAGCAGGTGTCCGATCATGGCCGATACGCCCAATGTGCTCATATTTCACACCGACCAGCAGCGCGCCGATGTCATACACCCCGATCATCCCTGCCAGACGCCTAACGTCCAGCGCATCATCGACGAGGGCGTGCTCTTCACCAACCACTACACGCAAACCGCGCACTGCTGCCCCGCGCGTGCCAGCTTCATGACCGGACACTATCCCTCACAGCATGGCGTCTGGAACAACATCCTCACCAACACCCGGCTCTCCGAGGGCCTCAATGACGGCATCCGCTGCTTCTCCGAGGACCTCAGTGAGGCAGGCTGGGACCTCGCGTACACCGGCAAGTGGCACGTCTCCGGCCTCGAGGACCCTGCCGACCGGGGCTGGCGGGAGCTTGCTACCGTCACAGGCCGCGCCTCAGACAGCAACGACTCGGCGCTGGAGCGCATCATCCGCGCCGTCGAGGACGAAGACCCCGACCGCCCGCGCGAGGACGGGCAGATCCTGCGCCCCGGCTGGGGCAACCGGCACATCTACGCATCGCGGCCCGACGGCGGCCCGAAGGGCTACGAGAACCTGCGCGACTACACCGTGACGCGCGAAGCAATCGACGAACTGCCGCGCCTTGCCGAGGGCGACGCGCCGTGGATGCTCTACTGCGGGCTGATCGGCCCACACGATCCGTTCACGATCCCCGAAAAGTTCGCGACGATGTACGATCCAGACGAGATCGAGCTTCCCGCGAGCTTCCGCGACACGCTCGAGGACAAGCCGCGCGTCTACCAGCGCATGAGGCACCAGTACTGGGGGCAGATGTCCGAGCGCGAGGTGCGCGAGTCGATCGCCCATTACTGGGGCTACTGCACGATGCTCGATGCGATGTTCGGCGAGGTGCTCGACGCGCTGGAGGCGACAGGCGAACTCGACAACACGATGGTGGTCTTCACCTCCGACCACGGCGACTACTGCGGCGACCACGGCCTCTACTGCAAGGGCGTCCCGGCCTTCGATGGCGCGTATAAAATACCGCTGGCGGTCCGCTGGCCCGGTGGCGCGCAGGCGGGAGCGACCTGCGACGAGTTCACCACCCACGCGGACATGGCGAACACTTTCCGCGAGATCGCTGGCTGCCCGGAGCCCGACAGCAACATGCCCGGGCGCAGCATCGTGCCGCTGCTGGCGGGCGATACGCCCGGTGACTGGCGCGACGAGATGCACCTGCAGTTCAATGGCGTGGAGGTATACTACACCCAGCGCACGGTATTCACCGATGAGTGGAAGTACGTGTACAACGCCTTTGACTTCGACGAGCTTTACGACCGGCGCGAGGATCCGCATGAGATGCACAACCTCGCTGCCCCATGCCGCAATCCGATCGGGCATGACAACGTGCCGGAGCGGCGCTCGCCGGGCGAGTTCCAGCCATGGCCGGAGCTTCCGCCGGAGTTGAACGAGGTGCGCAGGGAGATGCTGGGGCGCATCTGGCGCTTCGCCACCGAGCGCGATGACACGATCTTCAACTCGTACTTCACCGTGGCGCTGAGTCCGTACGGGCCCGCTTGTGGCGGATAGGTCAAGTTAACATGCGCAATGGAGAAGGTGGAATGGTTGGAACTTGCAGCGGCCACACTGATGGTTCTGACGCTCGTGCTCAATGGCGTCGAGGTGGAGATGCCGTTTCCGATCATCTCGGAACTCGATGAATACGGAGCGCGGCAGATCGCGATTCCTGTTCGGGAGACGTTTGAGGCGGCCGGCTTCGTGGTGCAGTATCATGCACGTAATGAGCCTTACATTGAGATCACCGGGCACATCGAGCATCTTCCGCGGCGTCATCGCCTCACGCGCGTGGGTCAGGTATATCCCGATCGCGCACAGGTGCGGGTCAACGAGTATAGCTCCGATCTTCCATTCGCGCCGCAGAGACTGGATGGGAGAATGTACGCGCCTGCAATCGTGTTGCGCATCATCGGCGGCGGAGATCTGCAGGTTGATCTCGGGCGAGAGAGGATCTACTGGGACACCTACCCTCCGGACGATCCGCCTTTGCTCTCGGTAAGCGAGCTTGTCTCGGATTTGCCCGCGTGGGTGCATCGAAGGGTGCGCATCGAGGGCGTGTTCAATGGCTCGGACCCGGCGGGACGGCCTGCGTCGTTGGCGGGAGGCGCTCCCGCGGTAGCAACCTGGGTGGTGCACGATGAAAGTGGTGCGATTCACTGCACCGATACCACGTGGATCGGGCACCTGATTATCAGGTCTCCCGAGTTCTCACCCGGACAGCAGGTCGCCGTTGAGGGAATCGTCAGAGTCGGATGGGGTGGAATGCCGTATCTTTCCAACGCAGAGATTGCTGTTTCGCCTGAAGATGGTTGATTGATTGGAGGCGAGAACCATGCGGCTGGATGCTCACGTGCATTTCTGGCGCTACAATGAGACCGATTACGCCTGGATCACGGAGAACATGAACGTAATCCGGCGCGACTTTCTGCCTGAGGACTGGATGAAGACCGCCGAGCCCCTCGGTTTCGATGGGTTGATTGCCGTGCAGGCCCGGCAGACCCTCCTGGAGACAGGGTGGCTGCTGGAGCTTGCGGATAAGTACCCGGTCATCCGCGGTGTGGTCGGATGGTTGGATCTGCGCAATCCCGCGCTTGGCGATCACCTTGAGATACTCTGCGATCATCCGCGGTTTGTCGCGGCCCGTCACGTCGTGCAGGATGAAGACGATCCCCGCTTTATGCTGCAGGACGAATTTCTGCGCGGCATCGGCAAGCTCGCGAAGTGTGATCTCGCCTATGACATACTGATCTACGCCCCGCAGCTTCCTGCCGCCACGGAGCTGGTCGGACACTTCCCGCAACAGACATTCGTGCTAAATCACATCGGGAAGCCGGATATACGCTCCGGGGAGTTCGAGCCGTGGGCCACCGAACTGCATAGAATCGCCGCTCATGACAACGTTTACTGCAAGCTCTCGGGGATGGTGACGGAAGCCGACTGGGAGAGTTGGACTCCCAAACAGCTTCAGCACTACCTCGACGTGGTCTTCGATGCATTTGAGCCTGAACGATTGATGATTGGCGCGGACTGGCCCGCCTGCCTCGTGGCCGCAACCTATGAACAGACGGTCGCCGTGGTGATGAGCTACCTCCACGGAATGCCGGAGGATGTGCAGAGTGGCATCCTGGGCGCGAACTGCGCGCGGGCGTACGGTATCGAAGATGGCGACCGATGAACTACAGATCAGATGAAGGCGCGACACCGTGCCGCTGCAACGTGAACTCAGCTTGTGTGATAGGAGTAATGTGAAGCAATGCGAAGCGTGATCCTCTGGGACTTTGACGGAACCCTCGCCTGGCGCGAGGGCGTTTGGAGCGGCGCGCTGCTCGATGCGCTGGATCGACACTGCCCCGGGCATGATCTCTGCCGGGATGACATCCATCCGCGCATCGTATCGGGCTTTCCCTGGAACTCGCCGCAGGTCGAACATCCCCACCTCAACAGCCCTGAGCGCTGGTGGGCGAGCCTGTGCGGCCACTTCACATGGCTCTTCCGTGACCTGGGCTATGAAGAGGACCTCGCTGACACACTTGCGAAAACGACGCGGAGGATATATACCGATCCTGGGTCGTTCCGACTCTACGAGGATACGCTGCCTGCGCTGGAGGCCCTGCGCGAGAGCGGTTGGCGACATGTTATCCTGTCAAACCACGTGCCGGAACTCCCAGAGATTGTGCGAGGGCTTGGTCTGCTACCTCTGTTCGATGAGATCATAACCTCCGCTCTGATCGGATATGAGAAGCCGCATCCTGAGGCTTTTGCGATTGGTCGGGGTGCGGCGGCGGAGGCGCAACAACTCTGGATGGTTGGCGATAATCCTGTGGCCGACATTAAAGGCGCTGAGAGAGCGGGTATTCCGGCGATACTTGTGCGCCGTAAAGGCGAGGCGAAGTATCGCTACCCGAACCTCGACGGGGTGGTCGAGTTGCTCGCCGGGATGGACTGATCTCTTCGAGAGGCCATCGGGCGCATCAGTCACCTGCCCTGCAAGCCAGATTGGGCCCGGCGGCCGCATATCTTACTGATCGGTCAGTACCTCGATCATCGCCATTACGTTCTCCGGTCGTGCGTCACCGGGGATCGAATGCGCCGGAGCACAGATGTATCCGCCGCCTTCACCGATCCCCTCCAGGAGACGCTGCACCTCCGCGCGAACTTCATCCGGACTCGCGTAAGGCAGGAGCCGCTGAGTGCTGACGCCGCCCCAGAAGGCCAGCCTATCACCGAACTCGTGCTTCATCTCCCAGGGATCCATGACTTCGGGCTGGAATGGGTTGAAGCAATCCAGTCCAAGCTCGATGAGGCGAGGGAAAAGCTCCTGGACCTTCCCGCAGGAGTGTATCGACACGAGCTTTCCCCCATCCTTAGCAGCGCCGTACATTCGCTGCAGACGTGGGGCCAGGAAGCGCTCCCACATCTCCGGGCCCATGATCAGACCACGCTGGGCTCCCCAGTCATCGCCGAAATGCACCACGTTTATTTCGTAGCTCACCGCCCGCTCGATCATTGCGACATTGTAATCGCAGATCATATCGAACAGATCATCCACGAACGCTGGTGCCTCCAGCATGTCCACAAGTAGATTCTCCATCCCGCGCAGTGTCCACGCGCGCTCGAAGAGGGAGAATCCAATGCAGAATTGCACACAGCGATCCTGCGCTGCAGCGACGGCCGACTCGAAGCCTTCCCAGCGGCGAGGATCACGGGGCTCCGGAAAGGTCAGGTGGTCGAGGTTGCGTTCGGGTAGAAGGCAGTTGCACACGACCCCGATGTCCCGGTCAACGCTGCGGTCCCATTGCACTCCGAAATCGTCCTGCCACACCGTCTCGGAGAGCCATCCCTGCAGGGGGCCGGAGGCCGTCGATACGCCGTGAAAGCAGTTGTCGAGCGCTGCGGACCATTTCTGGCCGTACCGCTCTTCCATCGCATCGCGAGCCGCCGCGGTGAATCCAACCTGATATGGCACGCGATCCGGTGGCTGGTGCTTCAGTGCACAGATCACGCGTTCGCGGTTCGTCATCAGGGTCGCCTCCATGCCACCAGGAAATACGCGTCGTTTGTGGCAAGGCCGGGATTATCTCACAGTTGTGCCGACGGTACTTCTGGGAATGCAGAGGACCTCTTCGGAAGGCGAAGGCCATGTCATAACGCGGCGCGTGACCGACCGGTCACGCGCCGCTCCCGGATATGACTTAACGGTGTGGTGAACACCGTTCGGTCCGCATTAGCTCACTTGCATGCCTCAGTCCACAGTCCCTTCAGAGGATCCGGCAACATGCCCTGGATGTCCTGTACCTCACCGCACGAGATGCGTTTCTCGAGAACTCGGAAGATCGCTCGCGTCGAATCCTCGGGGCCCACGTCGGCCGGCACCATGAGTTCCTCGTTCACCAGGGCGAAGAACTCCTCCTGCGTGTCGATATCCCCTTCTGGTGGCGTAGCCTTCCAACCCTCCAGAAACAGGCCACGGATAAGCATCGGCATCTGCGCCGACGTGTTCATCACATCGCCCGGCATCATTTGGTCGCGCAGAGAATGCAGCACCGCGCGCAGAGAGCGGTAGGCCATCTGCGGATCGTCCGGCCCAAGCTCTTCCATTACGTCTTTCATCCACTCATCGGTCTTCTGCAGTGTCACTTCGAACGGTATAAGTCTTGGAGATTCCATCTTCTCATCCCCTCAATCCAGTTCTGGGTATTGTGTGGGTGCATCTATACGTCGAAGTGCTTGTTGAACCAGGCCGCCGCGAGATCGCCGACCTGTTCCAGCGTGCCCGGTTCCTCGAACAGATGGCCGGCGCCTTCGACGATCTTGAGTTCGGCGGGTGCGCCCATCCGCTCCATCGCATCCCGATTCATCTGAAGCACCTGTCGGTCGTTTGCGCCGACGATGAGCAGGATAGGCGCGGCAAACTGCTCGAGTGCCTCGCGGGCAAGGTCCGGCCTGCCACCGTGTGATACGATAGCGTGGATGTCGTCTCGTCCAGCCGCCCCGACAATCGCAGCCGCAGCGCCTGTGCTGGAGCCGAAGTAGCCAATCTTGAGCCCACCGGCCTCCTCATCCTCGGCAAGCCGATCCGTCGCAAGCCTGAGGCGCTCTCCCAGAAGGTCGATGTCAAACCTGAACTCACGAGTGCGCATGTCCACTCGCTCTTCCTCCTCGGTCAACAGGTCCATCAGAAACGTGGCCAGACCGGCTTCGCGGAGAATACCTGCAACGAAGTTGTTGCGGGGAGAGTGCCGTCCGCTGCCACTTCCGTGCGCGAAGAGCACGACCCCGGCAGATCCCTCCGGAACAGCGAGTTCTCCGAACGTGGATCCCATCTCTGTCGCTATCTCAATCTCCCGACCTGTAACGTCGTGAGCCTCTTCAGCCATTCACTCAGTCACCTCCGCGCCGCGACAGTTCTTGGCACGACTTGTTTTCACCCTCAGGTAAGCTATTCCCGTCACAGTAGATCGTTCCTGCAGGGATTGCCGACAGTGGTCCGATGCGCGACCATCCTCCGCCCGAAAGAGGCCAACACCAGACATGGCCCAACGCCAAATCATCGCAGTTCGCAGGATACGCCATGCGGGGAGAGATGCGGCTATCCAGGCGAGGGTGCTTCGTTGTGCTCCCTGCCGGTCGGACCCGGGCTAATGCCTGTAGCGTCAAGCACAGCCGCCGCGTAGATCAGGCGCCTCTGTCGGCCTGACCGGCACGGCTGAAAACAGCCGGTGAGCGGATCGGAGAGTAATCGGCGGAAGCAAGTGCACGAATAACCGTCAGGGCAGAGTCACGGTCTCGCGGCATAGGCCGCCGCGGGGATGTGTCGCCATGATCTCAACGCTGGTGCCCGCAGGGGCGGCGATGAACCACTCCAGGGGACGGAACGCCCCGTTGGCCCCGAGCGAGTCGAACTCCATTGTCCTCTGGCGTGAGATAATCTCGATCTCACCGGATTGCTCGACGCTCACACGAACCGGCTGATGCGTACGAGCCTCGAGGCCGGTGGACATGACGTTCGTGGCAAGCCGGCCGATATTGGCAATGCGTCCACGGACGCGGTAGAGATCGCTACCCACGGCGGTCGCCTCGAGGTCGTCGAGCAGAAGCTGTGGATGCCATGCGGCATGCTCCAGCAGAAAGCTGGTGGTTTTTTCGGCGATCTTGCCCATCTCCGGCGGATAGATATGCGATGTCGCCGCGCGGGTAAGGCCGCCGATCTGAACCGCGCCAAGCTGCGGATGATCGTAGTCTTCCCATGGTACGAAGAGCACCCTGCTGTCGCTCTCCGCGTGGTCGTCGGCAAAGCGCATGATCTCGCGCCTGAACTCCCGCTCCCGCATCTCCTGTGTGGCATCGTAGTACTCCTCGGTACCGATGCCCGCCGTGCTGTAACCCCATCCCAACTCGATCACGTACCAGGAGGCACCCAGAACGTAATGCCCGAAGTCCTTGGAGTTACCCGGCCGGGGGGAGGGCCCGCGCCATGAATCACGATAGTCGGGACTGCTCATGAGCTTGATGCCGGTGATCCTCTCGCCGATACGTCCGATCTCGAGGACGATACCGAGATCGGATTCCTTCATCTCCTCGCCCTCCATGTCCGCTGGATGGAGGATAGCCGGGGGACCACCGTGGAAGTCGATCCCCGCGAAGATGTTCGGCGTTGTAAGCAGGAACTCGCCCAGCGCCCGCATCTCCGGATGCTCGAAGGGATAGGCGGCCTGGTCGGTGTTGCGATCCCAGCCTGCCGGGTAGTTGCGGTTGTAATCGTAGCTGTTGACTGAACGCCGCAACGGCCCCCCGTTATACTCGTGCACGAGACCCTCGATGCACTGGCGGTAGAAAGGTCCTTCATCACCGGGGCGGCGGGGAACCAACAGACGCTCATCCTGCGGATCCTAAACCAGCGGCCCGGTGCGGTCCTCCCAGCGCATGTTGAGAATCATCCCGTCGCCGTTGAGATCCTGCGGGATAATGCCGTTGATCTTCTCATCGATCTCCGCGCGACTTCGGATCTCAGAGAGGGTGGAGAGCGCGTACTCCGCACCGTCAGGGTTGATCCGGGGCACCGCGTAGAAGGTCAGATCGGCCAGAAGCTCCCGCGCCTCCGGGGAGGTCAGAAGACTGCGCAGCAGGTGCAGTACTGCCGAGGTACCGCCCACCTCATGAGCGTGGACGTTGGCCTGTACATGATACGCGGGCTTGTCTTCAGGCGGGCCGGTCGAGGGGTCGGCGAGCGTCGCCAGCCAGATGTCCCGCCCCTCAGGCGTCTGTGCCAGGCTTCTGACGTTCATTAGATCACCGGCAGCGGTCTCGGCGGTCTTCAGGAAGTCGGTGATCTGCTCGTGATTGTAGTAACCATCGAACTTCACTTCGGGAATCGCGGACATCGCTCTTACCCCCGTGCGAAAAGCCATATTCTGCGCCATCGAGAAGCCATGACAGGGCCTCTTCGGCAGCGTATTCCTCGTCGCTTCCTCTGCGCGGAGTCGACGGGCCTCTCCCGAGCTACGTCACCGCTGAGAAGATCGAGGTGAAAAGCCTGATGCATGCTCAGAGCATGTGTTAGATATCGGCTGTCCTGGCACCGGCGAAAAACCCTTCATAGGTCTCAACTGGTGCGTTCTGAAGGCAGGCCTGGATGATTCTCCTGCCGACCGGATCCAGATCGGGCCGATCGAACTTCTCGATCTCCTGATGGAAGAAGCGGATCAACTTCCCGGCTCCTGCATCATACGCCTCATTCCCCACCTCTTCCTGCAATTCCACGCGCAGCAGTTCGTCCGGAACAGTCTGTCCCGCGATCTCCATTGAGCCAAGCGCATATCCCAGCAGAGGACAGCGAGCAGGAGTTATCTCGTCAGGGCTGAATGGGTGAGAGCCTCGCCCGGAGAGGTACTCCCGCGCGATCCACTCAGGCATGAAGCCCGTCTCCCATGCTCCAACGTGCTGGTTCGGGCACAGAATGTGCAGGACCGAGGACGTCTTGGCGAACTGTTCAAGCAGCAGATTTGCCTGGCTCACCATGCGCCCGGTGGCGAAGGGCCAGTACGAGCCTACGCCCTCGGAAGTCATCATCTCCGTGTCTATTATGCTTGGGTTGTCATGGCCACGCGGCGCGGCGAGCCGCCACAGCCATGCCAGCGCCGGCGGCAGAACATGCATCAACCCGATAATGCCAAAGGTCGGAAGCTCTCTGGTGCACGGCGGTGTGCGCACACCGAAGCTGCGGACATCCACCTTCACCGGGCCATCGACCACATCGGGAACCGCGCGCCGGGGGATCACAACACGGGGATTAGGACAGGGATCTCCGGCCTCATCCATGATATGGTTCCAGATAAGGGCGGTATCGCCGGGTTCCGTCTGGATGTTCAGGAACAGCAAGGGCTCGGAGGGATCAACTGTCATGTGTTCAAGATGAGGATCGGTGCCCGATTCTGTGATGTGATTCACCCGTATAAACCATGCCTGTTCGGCGTCCATCAGTGCAAGGCCCCCGTTGTCACTCTGCAACGAGGGATGACACATCGCCATGTCGTCGGTAACCGGCATCAGATCACATGCATCAGCCAGTGACAGAAGCTTCTCTTCGGGCCCGCCACCGTCACCGTTCTTCCAGGCCAGACGCAGGCTACCGTCTTCCTCTCGATGCATGTGCTGCAGGATCTCACTCTTCCCGCCGCCGCTCGCGCCCTCATGCATGAATATGATCTCCTCCCCGGCCGGGTTAATCGACCGGACAGTCGCACAGTGCGCGGTTACCCACCCCTCCTTTTCGCCGTGGTTGATCAACACACCGTAAACGCCCTTCTTGGCACTGGGGCCGGGATAGAGGTTGTAGCTGAACAACTCGTGCATCTGTGGAAGCCGATTGTGCACAACAATCTGCTTGCCGCCAAAGTGGCTGTGACGGAAGGGAGGAGCAACGTAGATGATCGACTTAGGAGCGAACAACTCGTCCCCAGGAAGCTGCTCCGGATCAAGTATACCCTGCAGCAGCGCAAGCCCGAGTGCGAAGAAACCCGCGTTCGCAGGCGCTACCGCCATCGCAGGCAGACCCTCCTCGGCCCCACCGGCCATGAAAAGGAAGAGCGCGAGTTCCTGGGTCTTCAGCCACTCGAATGTCTCCTGACGGACCTCTTCGAAGTCCTTGTCGAACCGCTCCTTGAACCGTGGTTTATCGGTAGGTTGATCGTCGGCTATCAGCATGCACTCTGGATCGCGACGTCGCATGTAGGGATCGACGTAGTTGGCGGCGATTCCATTGTGCACCCGGCATACTCGCGCCTCGGTGACCGAACCCATCCCGGGCACATCGTACGCAACCTCATGCCAACCGTTTGACCTGTCCTTCACCGCCAACTCAACCAACTCCGCTTCGTTCCGGGCCACCGTGTACCCCGGACAGGCGGAGAGTATCTCATCAAGGTGCGACGGTAATTCGACCGGCAGTTCCTCGAATGGCGTCTTCACTGCTACCGCTCCGTTCACAACTCTCTGCAAATGGTCCGACTCACAAGCCCTCAGGTGCCTGCGACGATGACTGAAGATACTTAGTTCGCTACCGACGTACCGATGACCTTCATCAGGATGGAATCTTTTTTCTGAGGCGACTCTAAGAGCGCAATCCTGACAGATTGGGCCAGGAAAACTGCGTCGGTCTGAGCGTGAGCCGGCGACCGGTGTCGGAGAATCATCCACTCTGATCAGCCGTGTCCGTGAGCGAGCTTTTCCACCTGACACGAGGAGAAGGGCATGGTTCCGTGGAACTATCGACCGAGAGCGTTCAATCCGGGACAGACTCGGGGGAGTGCAATATTGACTGATGGGCAGGTTGACCGCCGCCTGTCACCTGCCGCGCCACGCACTCCACCATACAGGAGGAGAGACTCGCCATGAAGCTTTGCGGACACACCATGGGAATGCCTGAGATGGATATCTTTGAGGCCATCTCGTTCTGTGCCTCAATCGGCCTTGACGGCATTGAGGTACGCTGTGCAGAGAACGGACAGATGCATCTTGAGGCGCTGACTTCGGATGATGTTAGGCGCATCCGCGATCACGCGCAGGCCGAGAGCGTGGAGTTCGCCTGTCTCACTCCCTACTATCGCGATTTCATGGATGAGGCAGCCGAGAAAGCGTCACTCGAAGGCTATCGCATCGCCTGCGATATAGCGCGACAGCTTGACTGCCCCACTGTCCGCGCTATCTCCGGGCAGTGGCCACAGGACGACTTCGAGCGTGACGAGGTCTTCGAGCGTACCGTCGAGGGGACACGAGAGGCGGGAGCAATCGCCGCCGACTGTGGCGTCGTGCTCGGGGTCGAGACACATCGCGGGCAGCTTGCCTGGAGCGCCGCGGAGGCGGTGGAGTTCGTGGAGGCCATCGATCACGAGGCGGTGGGTGTTCTCTATGACGCTTACTGGGTACATGTGCGAGGTGAGGAGCCCGTCGATAAGGCCGTGGAGATGCTGGCCCCGTGGATCGTCCACGTCCACGCGAAGGACTGCGCACGTGAGGACGACGGTGGCACTCACACCACATTGATCGGTGAGGGAGAGATGGACTGGTGCGAGATCATTGAGCGACTTAACGGAATCGGCTACGATGGGTGGATCTCGGATGAGTACGAGAAGTTCTGGCACCCGGAGCGCCTGCCCGACCCCGAGGTCGGCATGAAGCACAACGCTGATGCCCTCAGGCGCTGCATTGCCGCCGGAAGCTGAACTGAGAACGAGCCTGTAGTCGCGTCAGATTTGCAGGCCCGTCGCATGGACTTGCCCGCCACGCCGGGTATGAGCTTCTCGCCGGTGCCGAGAATGGAGAAAGTCCGCAGAAGCAGACCCGCAGGCATCGCGAGCCTGCCGCACGGTTACCAACAGCGAGTGCGTGGCTTGCTGAAGCGATGGTTCCCGGAGGGCTTTGCGATATCCGGTATGCACCCGAGGCGCTCGATTCGACAGCGTAGCAATACGTCGGAATGTGGGGCGCTTACCGGCGCGGTTCGTCCTCGATCACGCCATAGGCGTCGGGTCCTGCAAGCGGATTCCATTGTACCGCCGTGAATACCCGATCCCACAGCGTATCGAAGTCGGGGGTCTCCTCGACCCGCTCGATCATCCGCCGCGTAGTATTACCGCGGAAGAGGATCATCCTCTCTCCGCTCTCGGAGTCGCGGACCATCTGCACGGTGAGTGAGCTTACCGCCTCGCTGGCCTGGAATGTCGCCTGCGCGACCCGAAAGGCCTGTCTGACGACCTTTTCCTGAAGATCCCCCGTCACACTCTGGGGCACCAGTACCCTGAGCACAGCGTACCCGGTGAACGGATCGACCATCGCGCCAACCTGCCCGGTCATTCGGATGTTTTCGTCCCATTGGAGCGAGCCTACCGCTCTGACAACGGCGTCGTCGTGATCCGTCAGTGGCTCAGAGCCTCGACGCGGAGTAGTCTCCCCTCGTGATATCTCCCGTCGCGGCGGTATGCGCTCCATCTGCTGTGCCGCCCAGTGCTCTGCAGCGCGCTCCTGTGCCGCGGGTTCCCGGCGGGTTGGCGACGGTGTTCGGTCAGGTGCAGATGGCGTCTGTCGGGCACTATCGGGAGTTCCGCGCACGGTGCGCGGACTCGTCAACTCCTGTTGGGCTTCCGGCGGTCGCCTCTCCGCCACGGTCCGGGGCGGCCTGCGTTCCCTCGGCTCTCCGCCCCTGCGCGCCATGCCCACCGCGACCAGCACGATAACGAGCAGCATCGCCACCGCCGCTATGCCCAGCCAGATCATCCGTCGCGGCGTATCGGCGTCATCCACCAGCGTTGGCTCGGGGCCCTTGCGCGCCTGCTTCGCCTGTCGCAGCGCGTCCCTGCGCTTGATACGCAGCTTCTCGGTGGGCGATAGCTGTCGCCCAAGCTCGTACCACTCCGCCGCCTCTTCCCACAGTTCGCGAGCGTAAAGTATGTCCCCCATCATCTCGTGGGCGCCCGCATGTGTCGGATGCTGCTGCAGGAAGCGCTTGCATTCAGCCTGTGCAGCCGCGAGGTTCCCCTCGGCCATCTGTCCTTCTATCGCTCGCAACTCCTGCAACACGAAAGTCACACCTCTCCTATCTACCACGCGCTTTGCGCATCATTCAAGCTCTCTGACCATTCGAACTCTCTCCACCTCGTAGCCGACCTTGCGGTAGAACTCCACCGCTCGTTCGTTCACCACGCTTGCATCAAGCATCACTTTAGTGGCACCGTTCTCCCGCACCCACTCCTCCGCCGCCTGCATGAGTCGCTCGGCCTCGCCTTGCCCGCGGAGATGCGGTGCGACGTAAACGTTCTTTATGTACCCTACCCGCGGATCGACCAGAGTAGTCATCATCGCCACCCAGATAAAGCCGCAGGCACATCCGTCCTGTTCGAGAACGTAGAGCATCTCGCCCGGATCGCGCGCCGCCCTGCGCATGTCGCGACGGTATTCCTTGCGAAAGCTCTCATCTACACGGAACCCGGGAAAGTTGCTCTCGTACACCTCGTACTGAAAGTCCATGACTGTATCGAGATCCCGACGCACATCAAATCTGCGAAGCAGTGGCGAGCTTCGCTGTGCCTGCAATCGTGACCTGACCGCCGCCATCTCTCAAGCCCCCTTATCGATGATCTCCACGTGTTCCTCCACGACCCGCTCCGGACACAGCTTGATGAACATCCGCAAACCGACGATTGCAACGATTATGTCATCGATCAGACCGAAGGGGACCAGGAAGTTCCAGATGAGATCTATCGGACTTAGCACATAGAGCACTGTGATAATGAGCACACCACGGGCTATCGGGCCAACCCGCTTATCCCGGTAGAGGCGAAGATATAGCTTCAGGAAGTTCGGTAGATGCACGAGCACACGCAGCGTGCTCATCTGCCCGGGGCTGAAGCCGATTCCCGACTGCTCTCGCATTGGCAAATCCTTTTCGGTCTGCACGCGCTGCTCTGTACACACTACATATGTACAGTCGACTGGCAGGCCGGTTTTGTTCTGTTCTAATCACCCACCGAGCATCTGCATGAGTTGCTCGATGATCTTCTGACTGGTTTCGGCGCCCAGATCGATGCCCTCGAGGCGCACCGCGATCTCCTCGACACGGGCCGGGTCCGGATCTCCCTTCAGTTCGAGCCCGGCTATCACCTCATCGGCGATCTCCGGGCCGACGGCCCGATCAAGTGCCGTCAGGATCTCCAGCGCCTGCACGTACATCAGCACGTTCATCTCGGCGGCGGCCGGATCCGCCACCACCGGATCGGGCAGCACACCCCGTTGTACCCCCGAGGCCAGCGCGGGTACAAGGTCCCAGCGCCCGAAGTCGGTCAGCGCCGCGCCCAATCTGCCGATCTGTTCCCAGTTGGGCAGGCGCGAGAATGCGTCGAGCTGCGTGAACTGTTGCTCCTGGTCCGTGAGGTCCATGGACCACGTGACCCGCCACTCATTCCTGCTCACTTCGCCATTAGTGGCATAGATCTCACCTGGCAACTCGACCGCGAAGCGTATCCCGGTGTCCGGCCCCTGCATCATGGCCGCCATCATCTCGCCGAATGCCTCACCGAGACCTTCCATTCCCTCGACATCCACCTCACCGTCGTCGCCGAACCCATTCTCCGGTGCCGGCGCTGCGTCCTCAACTGCGGCCTGTTCGTCCGGAGGCTCCAATTCCACCGCCTCGTCGGGGAGGTCCATTCGGAAGCTGTAAACCGTGCTCAGCAGATGCGACGTCATGCTGAAATCCGGCTTCGGATCTACGTCCTCCTCGAACAACGACTCACCCGGTTCGGCCCGGCCTGTCAGTGCCGTGACGCGCCATTGATCGCGGTCGAACGGCTCCTGCTTCGTCCACTGGCCCTCAGCAATCCCCTCGTCCAACTCCGCCGCGATGTCGTCCTCCTGTGCCATCGCTCTGAGGACACCGGCCTCGATGCGCGCATCGACCGCTCCATCCTGCTGCATTGCGAACTGCCCGTCGAGGAAGAAGCAGCCGCCGACCGCAGTCAGCGCCATGAGAACGACCGCGACCGACAGCATCCTACGCATATGCGCCATATTCCTCCACCGCCTCAAAGAGTGCGACGATATTTTCCCACGGCACATCCGGTTCGAGCACATGCGTGGGCGCAATGAGAAGCCCTCCGTCATATCCGACCTTCTCTATAGTCCAGCGGACAGCCTGCCGGACTTCTTCGGGATCCCCGAACGGCATGGTGGTCTGGGTACCGATGCAGCCCCAGAAGGCCAGCCTGTCGCCGTAACAGCGCTTGAGCTGCGCGGGATCCATGCACTCAGGCTGCACCGGATTGAGGATATCGAAGCCTACCTCGATCAGGTCCTCGATCACCGCCTCAATGTTACCGTCACTGTGATACCATGCGAGGATATCCGGATTGACCTGCTTCGCGGCGCTGATGACCTTCGCCCAACGCGGCTTCAGCCACTCGCGCCACATACGCGGACTCATCATCAGCCGATCCTGCATGCCTATGTCATCGCCGCAACGGAGCATGTCACAACCGGCCTCGGCGTAGCGCCGCGCCATGAAGACGCGATCCTCAGTTATCCTGTCAAATATATACCCTGCGAAGTCGGGCTTCAACACCATCGCTTCCATTAACCGTTCCATGCGGGTGATCTGCCATGCGGTCTCCCAGATATGTCCGAGGCCGCCGGCGACAAACCATTCATCCCGGTGTAGCGCACCCACACTCTCTTCGAGATGCTCATGACGGTAAGCGGGCGTGTAGTCCGGCCACGGAAAGGCCTCAAGCTCTTTGGTGCTCCCGGCGTCCGACAGCGGGTAGAGTTTGGAGGTGAAGTGATGGAAGTCCGACGGCGCCTGCCCGGTCCCGTATTCGTTGAAAGTGGTACCCTCGGGCACTCCGTTCGGATACCATGGGGAGAAATCAGGCAGTTCTGCAGGTTGCCGGAAACCCACGCCTCGGGCCTCCATGCCGAAGTGATCCCGTGGATCGGTCGCCCCCGTCATCTGTTCGAATATCTTCTGAATAGCCGGGGTGAAGCTCGCCTCCTTAGGCACGCGATCCGGTATCTCACGGCGCATCGCGGTGATTACCCTCTCACGTGGTGACATCTCTTCCGGCATCAGGACTCTTCCTCCCATAGCACACGTCCGTAAACGAATATCAGAGTGGCGACTACGCTGCACGAAAGCAGAATCATCGAGAACTCGGGCGGAATCACGTCACCGAGTATTCCGATGGCAATTCCGGGTACCAGAAACACCACGATCAGCCAGCGCCAGAGGCCCATCATCTTCGGCGTGGTGAGCGCCTCCACAATCTCGGCGCTACCCTTAAGGTAGAGCCCGCACTCCTCGCAACGAACGTTGTTCCGCGAGTTCTTCGCTCCGCAAACATGGCAGGGCCGCAGACCCATCTCCCGCATCCGCCTGCGTTCGAGACACCGCTCGAGCCTTCGTCGCGCATCGGAGCTCATCGTATGCCTGTGCAGATATGACCGGTAATGCTCGATAGCGCGATCCCAGTCCTCCCTTTCCTCATAGATCTGCGCCAGTTTCAGATGCGGATAGGGCACATCGGGCTGGCGCTCGAGCGCCGCCCGGTATTTGAGGATGTCCTCGCGCAAAAGCTGCCGGGCGCGAATGCGTCCCGCAAGGCCTGGCATCAGCGGAACAAGTCCGACCACCAGGGCCAACAGGATGATCGGACCGACTGCGGCGAGCCCATCCATCATGAAGGCGAGACCCACGAGCGAGACTACCACCATCTGAATGATGATGAGTTCCAGTCCACTGATTAGTCTGTCAACGAACCACATGGTGAAGAGCCGGGCCACGGCCAGCGCGAGCAGCAGCAGCGCCGGAATGAGCAGCGGCCCGTAGATCACCACACTGCGCATATCGATGCCCGACATAAGCGTTCGCCGCCCGCTTCCATGCATGGGGACTACTGATCGTTCCAGAGTTAGCCCACCAGTGCGAATGGTTCACGTATGTCGCCGCCGCCGACCCAGTCGTCCCGGGCAGCCGACTCCGCAGGACGGGCCCCTGTCCTCAATCCATGCCGAAGATGTCCGCGCCGCGCGTCACCAATCTCTCGCGCAGCGCATCCGTCCCCACCGCGCGGGTGTCGCCATCCTCGAGCGCCATCTGCGCCGCGCAACCCGCCGCCTCGCCGATCGCCATCACTATCGGCATGACCCGCAGCGAACTGTGTGCGCCATGGTCGCTGGAGATGCAGCGCGCGGCGATCAACAGGTTGTCGAAGCCGAGCGGCGTCAGACAGCGATAGGGAATGTCGTAGGACTCTCCCGGCGGCAGACGCTCGATCACAGTTCCGGTACCCGCCGGATTGTGAATGTCCACTGAGTACGATCCGCGCGCGATGCCGTCGTCGAACTTCGCGGCGCCGAGCACCTCGTCCACGCTCAGGACGTGATCGCCGATAACCCGCCGGCTCTCCCTGATCCCTATCTGCGGTGCCATCTCCGACAGCCACGCCTCCTCGAAGCCGGGGACGTCGGCGCGGAGAAAGCGCACCATCTGTCGCACTTGTTTGCGTGCGATAAGCTCGGCCTCGGTCAGTTCATCGGCGTCGGTTGCATCGTGCATGACCACACGCGTTGTGTTGAAGTGAACCTCACGGTCGTGCGTGGTGTAGAACAGCAACACGTTCTCTCGCGGATTGTCTATCTCACCGCGCTCCTTCGCGTCATCGTAAAGCTGGTTAATCTCCTCCCGCGACGGCATGGCCTCGATCTCCACGTTCATCATCCGGAAGCACAGTGTCATCGGCTGGCAGTGGCCATCCTCTTCACGCCCGATCTCCACCTGAGCGCCGGACCACGCGGCAAGGTCGCCGTCACCGGTGCCATCTATGAATATCTCTCCGTCCACCCGGCGCACGCCGGACTTGCTGACCGTGGCGATGCGTTCGACCCGCCCGGCCTCGGCATCGACATCCGCGAGCATCGTATGAAGCTGAAGTCTCACTCCGGCCTCCTCACACAGGTCCTCAGCCACGAACTTGAAGAACTCATCATCGAAGGCCGATGCCCGCCTGGGGCCTCCCCAGCCGCCGTACTTATCGAGCCGCTCGGTGATGCGCTCAAAGAGTCCGCGGATGATCGGCTGACCGCCCGCATGCCATGTCATGAACGGATTGACCAGGCCCGCGGTGGCCATCCCGCCGAGGAAGCCGTAACGCTCGATGAGCAGTGTATCCGCTCCCTCCTCGGCGGCCGCCACAGCCGCGCACAGCCCGCCGGGGCCACCTCCCACTACCACGACCTCGGCCTCGGCGCCTGGGTCCAGCGCATCGAAGTTCAGTGCCTCGCTCATCACTATGTCTCCTCATCGTCGCTCATATCAATGTGTATGCGCAGGCCGCGCTCAGCGGCCTCGCGCGCCAGTGAGTTCCAGCCCTGCATCTCCTCGAACTCATCCGGCGAACAGGGCAGCATCTCGATCTGCACGTCCATCTTCCAGGCCCGTTGAAGCTCCGACAACAATCTGCTCAGCCGGCGATCCGTAAAACGCTCATCGAGCAGCACGAGGTTCAGGTCCGAGTGTGGATGCTCATCACCGCGCTCGCGCGAGCCGAAGAAGATCGCGTCCCGCACACCGATCCGGTGCATGAACCGCCTGATCTCCTCTATCAGCTTCTCTCGTGGTATTGCGCTTCGATCCACTCGAAGGCCTCCTGTGCCATCTCTACCGCTTCCTCGGCGTCCTCCGGTCCGAACAACTGGGAGGGCGGGCCACCCGCGGCATCCACGTAGCGCGTGGACATGTAGAAAGGGTTCAGCCGTTTGATGATTGTCCAGATGCTCTCGGGTATCCTCCCGAAGAGATCATGAACCATTGCCGGCAGAGAGTGCTCGCGGGGCATCGGCTCGTCCAGCAGGACAGGATAGCCGCACTTGAGGAGCTTCTCAATCGACTGGCGCGCGTGGAATATGGCAAGGTTGGGGATCAGGTCCTGTGACAGAAGCCTGGCGGCTTCAAGCTCGATACGCGCGTCTTCGATCCATGACTGCTCGCGCACTGAAGGCATCGCTCAGCTGTCCCCGTCCGAGACGCAGTCAACGTTGATGCGATTACCCTCTGCAACGGCCATCCTGTCAATCTCGAGGCTATACTGCGCCCGCTCGAGCGCTTCGGAAGTGTGCGCCGTAACCTCCAGGAAGTGCAGTGAAGCATTCCGTGCTTCATGCAGTTGCGCCAGGCATCGAGGGGGTAGTGCCTCTTCAAAGCGCGACGAGATCAGCATCAGATCTACGCCGCTGGTATGAAGACGTTCGCTCCGTGGGCGCGATCCATACACGATGCCCTCCCGGGTGTTCGCCCGATGTATGAACTGCTTGATCTCCTCGATCATCTCGTCTCGTTCAGCAAACCGGAGATCCTTGTGGAGACACCCTCCCTCGCGCAGTGTGTACGCCGAACTGAGGCGAGCCGGTCCTACTGCATCAATTGGCCGCGAATGCATGAGGATGATCCTCCTGCGCTACCCACGGCCTCTTCCGGCCGCGTGGCCCGTCGCGGTATGGCCGACAGCTTCCCTCATCCAAGCCTTTCCCGGAGCATCTCGTTGACCATCTGCGGGTTCGCCTGACCCTGCGTCTTCTGCATGACCTGTCCGACGAGGAAGCCGATCGCTTTATCCTTGCCACCACGGACATCTTCCACGGGGCCCGGGTTCTCCGCGATCACCTCGTCGATCACGCCCTCCAGAGCGCCGGTATCTGAGATCTGCTCGAGTCCCTCCTCTTCCACGATCTCGCGCGGCGTTCTCCCAGTTGCAAACATCTTCTCCAGCACGTCCTTGGCGATCTTGCCCGAGATCACATCCTCCTCGATCAGTTCCAGCAGATCAGCCAGTCCCTCGCATGAGACAGGACTGTCCTCGATGCTGACATCGGCCTCATTGAGCAGGCCCATCAGGTCGCCCATCACCCAGTTGCTGACAGTCTTGGCGGCCCCAGTGAAGCGCTCACAGGTAGCCTCGAAGAAGTCGGCGAGCTCACGGCTCTCAATCAGCACGTCCGCATCGTACTCGGGGATGTCATATTGCTCGAGGAACCGCAGGCTGCGATCCGCTGGAAGCTCCGGGCAACTCGCGTAGATACCCTCCACCCACTCCGGGTCCGGCTCCAGCGGGACGAGGTCCGGCTCCGTGAAATACATATAGTCGTCGGCGCTCTCCTTGCGCCTCATGAGTGCGGTTATACTCTTGTTCTCGTCCCAACGCCTCGTCTGCTGGAAAAGCTCCTCCTCGCGACCTTCGGTGACCGCCTTCCTCTGCCGCTCGATCTCATATTTCACCGCTTCGTACACCGCTCGAATGGAGTTGAGGTTCTTGATCTCGGCTTTCGGCGTTGCTTCACCGGTGTCGCGGTCGTTGAGATTCACCGTTGGCTCGGCACGCATCGCGCCCTCTTCCATGTTGGCGGTGGATACGCCGATGCAGCGCAGTATCAGCCGAAGTTGCACCAGGTACTCGCGGCACTGCTCGGCGGTGGTGAAATCAGGCTCGGTCACGATCTCCATCAGCGGGATGCCGCCGCGATTGTACTCGACCAGCGTGGAGCCGGACGGGAGGTGCGTGTTCTTACCGGTATCCTCCTCGAGATGGGCGCGCCGGATACGAATACGCTTCTGCTCTCCATCAACACTCAGATCGAGGCTGCCATCGAAGGTAAGCGGCTCATCGTGCTGCGATATCTGGTAGTTCTTTGTCAGGTCGGGATAGAAGTAGTTCTTACGAGCGAAGCGGCATCTCTCTGCCGTGCTGCAGTTGAGCGCTGCACCGGTGCGTATCACGTATTCCACCGCCCTGCGGTTGGGTACCGGGAGCGATCCGGGCAGGCCGAGACAGGTCGGGCATACGTTCGAGTTAGGCTCGGCGCCGAACTGCGTCGAGCATGCGCAGAACATCTTTGAGTCGGTGTTAAGCTGAACGTGGACCTCGAGTCCGATCATCGGCTCCATAGCCATCATCTATCACCTTCACAGCGGTAAAGAAAGCGACTCGCGCGACGATAAATGCTTGAGTAAGCGCGACTTGCAATGCTGTCATCCACCCTCATCGCGCATATGATACACCGCCCACGCCGGATTGTCGAGGGGAGAGAAGTGACACATAGAGGCAGGATCACAGCAGCCGGTTGGGCCAGGGGAGAGCACTATGAGCCGTGCATCGGTCCAGGCCTCCGGTGATCTCGCGCCTATCTCTGGAGAAGAGCAGCCGGTTCATTGGGAACCGGCAGAGGATACCCACAGGAACTGTGGTCCCGGCACTCACGCCAGCAGAGGGCATGCCGCCGCGCCTGTTCGGTTGAGTAATGCTTCTTCACTCGGTCGGGTGAGGCTCGAAGCGATAACCTATGCCACGCACCGTGATGATATGCCGGGCATTGCGCCCCCGCTCACCGAGCTTGCGTCGAAGCCGACTTACATGTACATCGAGCGTCCTTGTCCTGATACCCTCCGGATAGCCCCAGACACTCGCAAGCAGATCGTCGGAGGAGATTACCTCGCCCGCGTTCTCCGCGAGTGCCCAGATGAGGTCGAGTTCAGTTGGTGTAAGCTCCTGCACTTCGCCCCGCACAATCATCCTGTGCGCTCGCCGATCTATCACAATCTCGCCGAAATCCAGACTGTCCCCGGCCTCCTCTCCGAGGCGCATGCCTGCTCCACGTCGCAGGGCCGCCCGGATACGCTCATTGACTTCCTCATACATACAGTCCCGTGCGATGAAGTCGTCAGCGCCAAGCTCAAGTGCGAGGATGCTGTCGAAGTCGCTGGGGTTATCGCCGATCACAATCACCGGAACGTCACTGTCGCGTCGCAGGCGTCTACACACATCAAAAGCATGAATGTCGGGAATATCCGTGGCCAGTAGGATCAGACGGGGCGACAGTCGGTCATGGAGTTGCAGTATCTCCGCCCCGGTTTCCGCGACTGTTACCGAAAGCCCGAGTGTGTCAAGGGACTCGCGAAGTGCATCGCATCGTCCCGGATTATCGGTGGCAAGCAGCACCGTTGCCGGCATGGTGTCACCTCGAAGAATCTGCGCCCGGCATTACGAGTGGACGCGTGGCATGATCTCTCAGTTAATCTATCAGCATCCTGCACGGGTTCCTTGAGCGCGCGGCCGATGATAATGGCACTCGAGGACCGACTGGAAATGCTCAGATTGCCGTTGTCCAGGTACGGATGATGGTGTAGACTCCGTCTCGTATGGCACGCCGTGACTGCGAGGGAAAGCCGACCATGAGTGAAGCACTGAGAACCATCCACGTTGGCCTCGGACCGATCGGGCTGCGGATACTACGCGCCGGGGTCGAGAGTGAGATCTGCCATCCCGTCGCCTGTGTAGATATCGCTCCACAGATCGCCGGGGAGTCGCTTCCACGGATCGCAGGGAACGATGCTCTGCCCGATATAGTCGTCCACGATGACATCGCAGATGCGCTGAATGTCGCAGAGAAGGCCGGAGCGGAGATCGCCGTTGTATGCACCGGATCACGTCTCGCACAGATCGAGGACCAATTCCACACACTTCTTGCACGTGGCCTCTCCTGCATCTCCACCTGCGAGGAACTCGTCTTTCCCTGGCTGCGGTCTCCTGAGGCAGCGGACCGCCTCGACGCCGTGGCGGTCGAGAATCGTGCGGCGCTCCTCGCTGCAGGGGTCAATCCGGGCTTCGTGCTCGACCTGTTTCCCTATATGACGACCCGCGTATGTTGTCGCGTGGACGCGGTCGAGGTGAGCCGCTCCGTTGACGCCTCCCGCCGCCGTCGACAACTGCAGGAGAAGATAGGCTGCTCGATGACCCCGGAGGAGTTCGACGCGCTCGCCCGAGAGGGCAGAATCGGACACGTCGGCCTCGCTGAATCCGCAGCCCTGCTTGCCGACTCGCTCGGCTGGCAATGGGAGGATTACGAAGAGAGCATCGAGCCGCTGGTCGCCGAGGAGGCGATCTCGACCGATTATCTCGAAGTCGCCGCAGGAGAGGTGCGAGGGCAGCATCAGAAGTTGACTATGGGCGCGGTGAGCCTTGAGTTGCTGATGGCTCTGGATGCAGAGGATAGCGACCGGGTGCGGGTTGACGGGGAACCATCGCTCAACGTAGTTGTCCCCTGCGGAATCCACGGCGACATCGCGACCGCCGGGGCCATCATCAACTTCATGCGTCCGCTTACCATGGCTCGACCGGGCCTGCGCACCGTTACCGAGGTGCCGCTGGGCTGAACGGAACGCGGGAATGCGCGTACGGGCACGTCGCGGTTGGGGTCAGTCTCACTGGCTCGAAGATCCGGCGCTCAACCGCGCGCGGGAGCGCGCTCGTTCCATTCCGCGCTGGAATACTTAGTATCATGCAGCATCTGCGCATGTGCCTGCTCTTCGTCGGAAAGCGCTTCAGGAACGAGTGTCACCGCGAAGGTGTCCGCAAAGCCACGCGCCACCGCCTCGCTCAATTCCTTATAGCTGACCGGTCGGCCCAGCAGTTCGTTCACGCTCATGGCCGCTCCGGCCAACACCCTGCGCGCGGTGCGATCATCAGCGCCCGGCATCACGGCTATCTGGTCCTCGAGATCGATCTCGATCGGGATCGAGCCGTGCTGAAGTATGCCCCCGTCGCGCCTTACCTGCGCGCTGCCGACCACCTTCCGCCCCGCAGCCTGAAGATCGCAGCGTGCAGTCTTCGCGAAGCAGATCGCGCGTGCCGCGTCGGTCGATGCATCCTCTTCATCTGCCCGCTGCTGGTCGGGTCCGAGGCTAACCCGTGCACCAATCAGCGCGAGTCCGGCAATGATCCCGCGGGAGATCTCGCGGTAAGACTTCATCACCGACTGGCCTCCGGCAATCTCATCCTGCCGGATGCTGAAGCTGTACGTGAGTTCGGTCGAGTGAAGGATCGCTCTTCCTCCGGTCGGGCGGCGCACGATGTCGTAACCGCGCTCGCGCGCAGCGTCATGGTCGATCCCGTCGTCAATGTCCTGATGGTATCCGAGTGAGATCGCGGGCGGCTTCCAGCCGTAAAGGCGCAGGGTCGGCGGTTGCCGTCCGGCCGTAACCGCGTCAGATATCGCCTCATCCAGCGCCATGTTGACAGGCCCGCTGTCGAAGCCGCTCTCGATCAGGCGCCAGCGATCCATGCAATCACCTCGTAGATCAAGAGGCCGGCCATGATGCTGGCCGGCCCCGGGGTGTCTCGGCGGTGGCAGCGGAACTCAGAAGGTATCGTCGTTATCAATGTCGCCCTCGAGGGTGTCGAGGAATGCGTCATATTCGTCCTCGGTCATCAGACTGGAGAGTTCCGAGGGATCCTCAAGCTTGACCTCGAGCAGCCAGCCGTCGCCGTAGGGATCCTCATTGATAAGTTCCGGGGCATCGAGAGCGTCCTCGTTCACCCGGATAATCTCGCCGGACGCCGGCGCAATCAGATCCTCCACGGACTTCACTGATTCGAGCGTGCCGCAGGCGTCACCTCGCTTGATCGCCGCGCCGTCCTCGGGCAACTCCGCAAAGATTATCTCCCCCATCATGTCCTGGGCGTAGTCAGACAGCCCCATGATAGCCGTGTCATCATCCTCAACACGCACCCACATGTGTGATTCATCGAGCAACAACTCACTGGCACTCATCGTGCGCCTCCTCGCGTATCCGCCCGAACTCTCATTCGGGCGCGTATCATCTACTATCACCGGGCACTCGTCATCGGCACCGTTGCCGGGCTGCTGTATGATTCGTCCCGTATGCCGCTCATCATATTATGTAAGCCCGCGCGCGCTGTCAACCGCGGTTTCGCACGAGTCTCTCCTGCGAAATCTGTGAACTGTTGAGGGCGTTTCTCAGCCCAGGCAGATGAGCGCATTACCTCTCCCCGACTTCGCTGATCAGGCGAATCGGACGGAAACGGCGCTCGCGTAGTCGGATCACGAAGGAGGACTGGTCGGTCGAGCAGGGAACTGAAGAGCGATAAGCACAAACCGGTTATCTCCGAACACAGGTCGGCGGGCCATCTTCTCGAGGGCCTCTCTTCGCGCTGACCCTGTTCATCCCTTTGATGACAACTCGCGGTTGGAGCGATGCTGTCGAGACCGGCGGATGAACGTCGGCGGCGCACGTTCGATGAGCAGCGGCGCAGCCATGGACCGGCAGATGTTATGAGAAAATGGCCGTGCCATCAGACGTAAGGAGTGCATTATGGATAGTCTCAGGATTACCGTCCGCGACATGAGTTCACTCGACACAATCCGCCCCGTCACCGGCGGCGTCCCGATCAGCGAGGGAGCCGCCCCGGAGGGTTCGTTCTTCCAGTTGGCCGACGATTCCGGCGCGCAGGTCCCGCTGCAGGCCGAGGTGCTGGGCCAATGGCAGGATGGCTCGGCCCGCTGGGTGCTGCTGGACTTTCAGGCTGCACCCCCCGCCGACGGTCAGGCCGCCTACACGCTGACGTGGGGCGATGAGCCACCCGCCGAACCGGAGGTAGCGTGCGAGGTCTCCAATGAAGGCCGCACGATCTCCAGCGGCGATCGCAGCGTCGGCCTCGCCAGCGAGGGCTTCATGAGCATCGACGGTCGGCTCTACCCCGAACTGAACGTGCTCGACGGCGAGGGCCGCGCTTGCAGCATGCAGGGCGCCGAACTGACCGTGCTGGCCGAGGGGCCGATGCGCGCCACCGTCGAGCTTCGCGGCGACATTCACCGGCCCGGCGGTGACCGCTGGTTCAGCCTCCGGATGCGCGTATCCATCTTCGCGGGGCTTAGCTGTGTCCGCATTGAGCCGATGATTATCATGGACTGCGACGAGGGGATTGTGCAGGAACTGGGCGGCATCGCGTTCCGAATGAGGCCCGATGGCGATACATCCGCATGGCGCATCGGAGGCACGCCTGAGATCGAGGGTGCGGCGGGGAATCAGGGCATGCTGACCCAACTTAACGACGCGGAGTACCGCTTCGGCTCCGAGCGCGTCAGCGAGCGCGCGCCGGGATGGATGGAGTTCGACCTTGCCGATGGCACAATAGCCCTGGCGATGAAAGACTTCTGGAGGCGCTGGCCGTCGGCGATCGGCATGCAGAGCGAAAGCGCGACGGTTGAGCTGCTTCCCGCTCGGCCCGACCGTGCGGACTTCGAGCAGATGGAGCCATGGTGGAAGTACCAGTACTTCTTCGGCGACGGACACTATCGCCTGCGCACCGGACAGGCCCGGCGCTGGGAGTTCTGGATGGACCTTGCGGGTGACGGAGACGCCCTCGCCCGCGCCATCGACACGCCGCTTATCCCCATCGCCGACCCGGCGCAGGCAATCGAGAGCGGCGTCTGGGATGAGATCATGCCGGCGGATACCCCCGAGACCGAGGAGTATGACGCATGGGCCGAGCGGCTCTTTGAGGCGTTCGACAACTCGATCGAAGAGCAGCGCGATTACGGGGAGATGAACTGGGGCGACTGGTACGGTGAGCGACGGGTCAACTGGGGCAACATGGAGTATGACACACCGAACCAGCTTCTGATCCAGTTCGCGCGCACCGGCGACCCGCGCTACTTCTACGCCGCGGACGCCGCCGCCCGGCACCATCTCGAGGTAGACACTGTCCATCATGTGAATGACGATCTGTGGGATCACTTCTGCGACACCACCGGCGGCCCAAAGCGCGGCGAGGAGGGCGAAGAGCCTGCATTCCCCTACCGCGCGGGAATGGTGCATCAGCATACCATTGGCCACGTGAGCGGGCTGGTGGAGACCGAGACGGTGCGTGAGATCTTCATCGAGCACGAGATCGGCCGCCCGCCCAGCCCCTACCTGTGCCTCGGGCCGACTAATCTGGGGCATGTCTTCACCCAGGGCATGATGCGCCATCACTTCCTCACCGGTGACGCGTTCATGCGCGAGGGCGTCGAGATGATCGGCGACAACCTCGCGCGGCTGGTGGAGGATCGCAGGTATCAGTTCATGGGCACCACGCACTGCGGCCGAGTGACCGGCTGGACGATGCTGGCGCTGGGCGGCGCGTATGAACTGGGCCTCGATGAGCGCTACCTGAGCGCGATGCGTACGCTGGCAGAGGACGCGATGGCCGATCAGGACCCGGTCTGCGGCGGCTGGTTGATCTACCCGATGGCCCCGGATCATTGCATCTGCGAGACCGAGCGCCACACAGGGATGGCGGGCTTCATCACCGCAGTGCTGATCAACGGGCTGGCGCGGTACTACCAGCTATCCGGCGACGAGCGTCTGCCTGAGAGCATCGACCGCGCGGTGACCTTCCTCGACGTGGACACGTGGTATGACCAGTGGAGCGGGTGGAGCTACACGTCATGCCCGGGGACGGCGCTGCGGGGCGTCAGCCAGCCGGGAGTGACGATGATGGCGCATGTGAACGGGGTGCGCTTCGGCGAGAACCCGGATCACCTGCGGATTTTGCGCAAGGCGTGGGAGCAGAAGTTCGGCGGCTTGCTGGAGGTCAACATCACCCAGGGCTTCGGGAAGACATGGACGAGCACGATGTATGGCTGCCCGGAGACGGTGGGCCTCCTCGCCCGCGACCCGGAAGGGTGAGAGCAGAGGGTGGGCGCGATAGCCACGAAGCCGTTAAGGAAAGGCGGTCCTCGTATGCCGCCCGGCGTCCGATTCAGCGGCAAGACGGCAGACGATAAACGACATCAACAACGACTTCAACTGCCGGACCGGACTTCGTCTCCAGCGAACGACGCTGGAGCCTGCGTCGGCCCCTCCAACGGCAACGGCGAACCTCAACGGCCGGGCTGCTGACCGTCGGTCTGGTTAACCCCTCACCATCTCCCGGATAGTTGCGGCGATCTCGCCGACATGTGGCAACACGGCGTCCTCCAGCGGTGGAGAGCAGGGCATCGGGGTGTCCGCCCTCGCCGACACCCGAGAAGCCGCCTTCAGCAGGTCGAAGGCGCCATCCTCCACCGAGGTAGGATCCCACCGATCGGCAGGGCCATCTTCAGCCACAGACACGGCCACGCAAAGCCCGAACAGTATCATTGTTGCGATTGCTGAGAAGGGGCTGCTGCCGCTCCGCGTGAGCATGGTCGTAACACCTCTTCGATGCCGGGGACGAGCACGGTCATGATGGATTGCGCCTCTTTGCAGGGCTTCCTCTCCGTCGAGACGAACTGCACACCCGTATGGTGCCGCGAGGGACTCGATCGCCACGGGAGCATCATACATCAGTGGAGGAAGCTTTTCCAGCAACTTGATTCATCCGCGCTGGGCGCTGCCCGCATGGTCAGAAGGGCGCTCGCCGCACCGAGACTCACCGAGGAGTGATTGTGATCGACGCACTCGAGGCGATACGTGGACGCAGATCCATCCGGCGGTTCAGGGATGAGCCGATTCCCGATGATGTTCTGGAGCAGGTGATTGACGCGGCATGCTGGGCGCCCTACGGGACGGAACGGGACGAGCGCGCTTTCATCGTGCTTGCGGGGCAGGAGAAGGCGCGCCTCACAGACTTCCTCAGAGAGCGGCTTGCGGAGGTGCTGCCGACCCTGTCGGACGGACCCTCGCGGCAGATTCTGCGATGGGCCTCCTCGCTGATGCCGATGATCGAGGACGCTGCCGTGCTTGTGGTAGCTCTCACCGAAATCGAGCACGAGGGCGCTGAGCTTTCCATCGCTTCAGCCGCCTGCGCGATTCAGAATCTCATGATCGCGGCCCATGCGCTGGGGCTGGCGAGTTGCTATGTCACAGGGGCGCTCTATCTGGCCGATGAGATCTGTCATCTGCTTGAGGCCCCCTACCATACGCTGGTGGGGCTTGTCCCGCTCGGCTACGCGGAAGACGGCGAACGGACGCGCAAACAGTTCCCGGCGGTGTCGTGGCGAGGTTTTGCCCGCAGAGAGGCGGATGATCTGCCGGGGGCTCGGCAGGTCGATATCTCCGAGATGGCGCGCGCCCGTCCGGGCGCCGGGGAGCGCACTGATGGTGACCGACCGCCCGGAGGTAGATCGCGCGATCCTCAATGTGCTCGACCGGGCGGGGTACGAGGTCACATCGGCACGGCCCGCGCAGGCTCTTGAGACCTTCAATCGCGAGGAGCCAGATGTAACGGTCATCGACGCCATCCTGCGCGATATCAGCGGCTACGAGATCGCCCGTCGCATCCGGGAAAGTGCGGAGGGACCTTGCACGGTGATCGTAACCACTCCGGCATACGACGCAACCGACGAGGAGCAGGCGCTCATCGCGGGGGCGGCCGATGTAATCAGCACACCGGTGCGCGAGTACAAATTACTTGCCCGAATCCGCACGCTCGCCAATACACGTGCGCTCTACAACGAACTCGAAGAGCGGGCGAGCCAGCTTCAGCGGGCTAACGAGAAGCTCCGCGAGCTTCAGCAGCTTCGTGACGATCTGACGCACATGATAGTGCACGACATGCGCACCCCGCTGACAAATATCATCTCGGGACTCCAGACGGTGGAGGCCACCGAATACGATGATGAGATCTCGCGCGAGTTCCTCCCGGAGGCGATAGTTGCGGGACAGGAGCTTGCGGACATGATCAGTAACCTGCTGGACATCTCGAAGATGGAGGCCGGGGAACTGAAGCCGCAGTGCACCAGTTTCGATCTGCGTGAGCTTGTGAGCACCACCCTCGATCGGGTGGGACACCTCGCGCGCCAGGGTGACCTGCAGATCCGAATGAAGATCGAGGAAGCGCTGACCCTCGAGGCTGACAGGGACCTGATCAGGCGCGTTCTGGTGAACCTGCTCGGCAACGCCATCAAGTTCACCCCCCCGGGCGGAACCGTCGAGGTCTCCGCCGCCGCTGATGGCGGAGAGGTAGAGGTTCGTGTCGCAGACACAGGACCCGGAATTCCCAGGGATGAGCAGAAAATGCTCTTTCGTAAGTTCGCACAGCTTGAGGGAGGCCGGAAGAAACATGGCACGGGCCTGGGACTGGCATTCGTGAAACTTGCGGTGGAGGCCCATGGCGGAACCGTCGGAGTGACCAGCGAGGTCGGAGAGGGCAGTAGTTTCTTCTTCACGATCCCGAGAGTGCAGGCATAGGGCCTTACGTCTTCATCCTCTAAGGGAGGTTTGCGATGAATCTCGATCTGCCTGAGTTCGCCGTGTCAGATCGCGTAAGCGTGGTACGAACGCTGGAAGCCGGAATGCGCGACACCTGGGCCGAGCTTGAGGGGCCCGGTTGCATTCGACATATCTGGGTGACGATGACGCGCGAGGATGTCGCGAATCGCCTCGCGGTGATCCGCATATACTTCGAAGACCATCACGATCCTTTCGTCGAGGCGCCGGTGGGCGACTTCTTCGGCGCGATGCACGGGCGGAAGTCGTATCCGTTCAACACACGCTGGCTGTCCCTGCAGGATCAGAGCGGATACAACTGTTACTTTCCGATGCCTTTCGCGCAATCCGCGCGCATCGAGTTCGAGGGCGGCGGGCAATCACATCGGGTTTACCTGATGGTGGACTGGCATCGCTACCCTGAGGACGCTCTCGCCGAGCCGCGGCGCTTCTGCGCACGCTGGAGGAGGGAGGCGCCCGCACAGGCCCATGGCGAGGATTTCGTCATGGTTGACGCGGACGGGCCGGGCCGCCTGATGGGCTTCGTTTACGGCGTGCGTCTGCTTGATGACACCGATCGCTGGAGCCACGGCGGCGCTCTCAACGGCTACATCGATGGCCGCGGGGAGTACCCCGCTTATCTCCGCGGCATCGGCGGTGAGGACGAGTTCGGCACGTCATACGGTGGCGCGCTGCATGAGCCGGAGACACACCTGCACACGGGGATGCCCTACTATGTCCACGAGGATGTCGGCGAGGCCCGACCCGCCCAGCGCGTGGTCGGGTACCGCTTCTTCAACGAAGACACCATCGACTTCCGCGAGTCACTGCACCTGCGCTTCGGCTCAATGGCGAACGACATATGCGCCACGACCTACTGGTACGCCGAGGCCCCTCCGCGACAGTTCTTCCACCTGCCCTCGTGGGACCTGCTTGCAGCCCTCCCGCGCAACCCCGCCGATCACGAGGGACTTCTCCCGCGCGGCAGTCATGATATCGCTCCACCGAATAGCGGAAGCTGGTGGCTGTGTGGACCGTTCGCCAACGCCCAGGGCCGGGCCATGGACGCCACGCTGCCCGCCGAGACCGCGAGGCCCGGCGATGGTGACTTCGATGGTGGCCACGCGCCTGAATCCTTCTGGCTGGCGGAGGCGTCCGTCGCGGCGGGCCTTGACCGCGCCCGCTGGGTGCGCAGGGACGCCACTCGCGGTTTCATCGACTTCAACCACGTCTTCCGACCGCGCGTGCGCGGAGTCGCTCAGACCGACCTCGGAGTGGCCGTCGCGCGCTGCACGCTTGACGCGCCCCGCGCGATGCGTGCCCGTATGCAAATCGCCTGGGATGATAAACTCGTACTGCGGGTTAACAAGGGTGAGCCTCTGCGCGCGGGGCGGCATTCGGCCTTCCGGGCCCAGGCATTCCCCGTCGATCTGCGTGCCGGAGAAAACACGGTTGTGCTCAAGCTCTCCAACGAAATGGGCGCGAACCGCGGAGGCTGGGCCTTCGCCTTCTCGGCACGAGCCGAAGACGGCACGGAACTTCTACCGAAGGCCGATCCCCCGGCTTCGGCGTGAGAAGTTGACACCATGGCGCGATGGGAGCCATCGTGTCCGGGGTCAGTTGCCGTCAAGCACCTCGCGAACTCGCCGGGCCGTCTCATCGCGCGCATCCTGAAGGTGCTGGGCATCCGCCTCGATCTCCTCCACCTCCGCACTGAGATCGCAACGCAACTGTGCCACGCATGCCAGCACCTGCTCGGGGTTGGTGGAGCCAAGACTCTTCTGCGCGCGCACGACCGCGGATGGCTCCACGATCTCCGCCACCTGATCTGCTGAGATCTCCTGGCCGCGCTCGGTCATTATCTGCGCGACGCGCTCGTGGTCGTCGAGAGTCGCGCCCTCTTCGACGAGCGCCCCCACCAGCGAGCCAACCAGTTCATGGCAGTCGCGGAAGGGCACGTTGCGCTCGCGAACGAGGTAGTTGGCTAGCTCGGTCGCGGAGGCGAACTCCGCGCCCGCAAGCTCAGCCATCCGATCGGTCTTCAGCGTCATCGTCCTGCACATCCCGGTCATCACTTCGAGCGTGGCCACAACGTGCCCGCAGGCCTCCCACGCCGGGGGCTTGTCATTCTGGTAGTCGCGGTTATACCCGCTCGGCAGTGCCTTCAGCAGCGTCAGAAGCTCCATCAGCCGACCGTGCACCGCTGCGGTACGGGCCCTCGCAAGCTCACCGGCGCAGGGATTCTTCTTCTGAGGCATGATCGAACTGCCGGTGGCGAAGGCGTCGTCAACTTCGAGCATTCCGAAGGCGGGCGAGGAAAAGACCACGCTCTCCTCGGCCATGCGCGAGAGGTTGGTCATCAGCGCGCTGAGCGCGGCCAGCGACTCTATGGCGAAGTCCCGCGACTGCACCGCGTCAAGAGCATTGAACACGATACCATCGAAGCCGAGCAACCGGGCGGTAAGCTCGCGGTCGGTCGGGAAAGAGGTCCCCGCGAGCGCGGCGGCCCCAAGCGGGCATTGATTCGTCCTCAGGTACGCTCCAGCGAGGCGCTGCTCGTCTCGCGCAAGGCCCGCCGCGTGTGCCGCCAGCCAGAATCCGACGGTAATCGGCTGCGCGTGCTGGGTGTGCGTGAAGCCGGGCATCGTGTCCTCGGCGTGCTTAAGCGCAAGCTCCAGCAGCGCGCCGCGAAGCTCCGCCAGCCCGCTTCGAATGTCCAGCAGGTAGCGCCGCAGCCTCATGCGGAAGTCGGTGACAACCTGGTCGTTGCGCGACCGCGCCGTGTGCAGACGACCTCCGGCCTCCGGCCCCGCGCCCTCCCGCAGGAAGCTCTCGACGTTCATATGCACGTCCTCGAGTTCGCGCCTGAGCTCAAGCTCCCCCGCCTCGAACTTCTCGCGCGCGGTCTCCAGCCAGCGCAGGATCTCGCGCAGGTCCTCATGGGCGATGATACCGCACTCGTGCAGCATCAGCGCGTGGGCCTCACTGCCCCAGATGTCCTCAGCGATCATCTCACTGTCCGCCTCGGTGGATTCGCTGAAGCTGAGCATCGCGCCGTCGAGGTCTGATGAGAACCTTCCGCCCCAGAGCTTCTCAGAGCCGGCCTTGCCCTTCATTCTTCACTCTCCCATGCACCTGTCGGTCCGAAGAATCATCTCTGCAAATTGAACGGCCTGCGTCCGCCATCAGGAGAGGACGCAGGCCGAGTCTGCTGTAATGTAGAACTAACCGGTAACGATCCAGTGCTCCTGCTCGAAGTGCCAGTACGCGGTGTCATTCAGGTACTTCTCAGTTGTCGCCAACAGGTTCAGGTGGCTCCGCTCCTGTCCGAGCAAGAACTCATAGAGCATCCGCTCGTTTTCGGTGTCTGCCTCCTCAAGCTTCTCTTGGTAGAAGCGAATCGCCTTGCGCTCCTTCTCCATCGCGGTGGAGTACGCACCGTCGAGGGTCGGATCATGCGCCACAGACTCCTCAACATCCGATAGAGCGGTCTTGAAGATGTCCTCTGCCTCTTCGATCATCGCAACCTGCTCGGGGTCGAGTTCACTGATCGTCGGGCAGCTTCCGGTTGCCTCAGCCTTCTCGAAGACCTCCTGCAGGACTTTTCTGTGTTCAACTTCCCACTCGGAGAGCGCCTCAAAGGTTCGCTTGGCCAGCGGATTGCTCGCCTCGTTGGCAGCCTTCTGGTAGAAGTGCTGTGCATCCTCTTCCATCTCTATTGCTTGCTCCATTACTTCACAGACATCCGCCACTTTCATCACCCCTCCTGAGGTAATCAGAGTACGTCTCCGTATGCTCCATCGGGTCACAACGACGATAACCCGGCACTGCAGGCTAATGCGCTCGTTCTGAGCAGCCAGCCAAGCGTTACAATACACTAATCAGGGCGTCTCGGCAACAGGCAACGGGAGGCAGTGAGCCTTTCTGGGCTGTGTCGCAGCCCTTCTTCCACATGCCACATAAGCCGAGCTTTCAGCAGATGCGTGGGAGCAACTCTCCGGCAGGCAGATCCACCAGTCGCGTTGTGCCGAGCGGTGTCCGGGCAATAACCCGTCCCGCCGGTCCATCCCCGACCTCACCCACGATGGTCGCCTCCGCGCCATGAGGATGGCTTCGCAATGCTTCAAGCAGCCGGTCAGTTACCTCGGGCGCACAGATCGCCACCAACTTACCCTCGTTGGCAATCTCCAACGGGCTCATCCCGAGAAGCTCACACGCTCCCTGTACTTCGCCGCGCACCGGTATTGTTCCCTCTTCGATTTCGATCGACACCTCGGACGCCAGGGCGATCTCATTGAGCGCGGCCGACATTCCACCGCGCGTCATGTCCCGAAGGCAGTGCACGGCATCCCCCCCAACGTCGATGATCGCTTCGGTCAGCGAGAGCAGGGATGCGCAATCGCTCTCGATGGCCTGCCTGAGTGAAAGCTCCTCACGCGCCGCCAGGACGCAGATCCCGTGATCACCGAGAGTGCCGCTCACAACGACGCGGTCTCCGGGACGGGCGGAGGTGGCGCTCGGCGCAGGCTCCGCGAACCGCTCGCCCACTCCCGTGGTGGTTATGAAGATCCCGTCCGCCGCAGAGCGTTCAACTACCTTGGTGTCACCGGTCACGACATGCACGCCGTCCGCCTCACATGCTGCTCGCATCGAGCGGATGATCCGCCGGAGATCGTCCAGCGCGAAGCCCTCGGTGATGATCATCGCAACGGACATCCAGCGAACCCTTGCACCACGCATGGCTACGTCGTTGATGGTGCCACAGGCGGCGAGTTTTCCGATGTCACCGCCCGGGAAGAAAAGCGGTTGCACGGTGAAACCGTCAGTGGAGATGACGAGTCGATCGTCGTCGATAAGCGCCGCGTCCTCGAGATCTTCCTCTGTCATGACATCGGAGACGACGAGCAGTTCATCCACAATCAGATCGTGCATCAGCCTGCCGCCCCCTCCGTGCCCGAGGGTGATGATGTCGTCACGTTTTCCAGCCACGCCGATTCCTTTCAACCATCTGCGGACATTTGAGGGCATATCTCGGTTAATCGCTCATGCTTCATAGCGGTATGCCGCCGCACAGGCGCCCTCTGAACTCACCATGCAGGGACCCAGAGGATTCTCAGGGATGCAGGCAATGCCAAAGGCGCAACACTCCTGCGGTCGAGTCGCGCCGCGCAGCACCTCGCCGCAGCAACATTCAGCATGTTCGCGGCTGTCGGGTGGATCGATCTCGAACCGCGTGAGTGCGTCGAACTGAGTGTATCGTTCTCGCAGTCTAAGACCGCCAGCCTGGATCACTCCGAGCCCGCGCCACTCGGCATCCGCAGGCTCGAATACCTCGTCGATCGCGGCGAGCGCCTTCGTGTTCCCCTCCTCACCGACCGCTCCCCGATACACATTCTGCACCTCAGCCCGCCCATCCCGAAGCTGCCTCGTAAGCGCCAGCACAGCGCGCAGCATCTGCACCGGTTCGAAGCCCGCAATCACACAGGGTACCCGGTGGCGCATCACGAACTCCCGGTAGGCCCCGGCACCGATGATCGTGCTGACGTGGCCGGGACCGAGCAGACCGTCCAGCGAGACATCCTCGGCGGCCATGAGTGCATCGAGAGCCGGTATAAGGCGCTTGCCTGCACAGAGCAGGGTGAAATTGCTCAGACCGCGCCTTTTCGCCTCGCGCACTGCAACCGCGACGCCGGGGGTAGTCGTCTCAAAGCCTATCCCGATAAGTATTACCTGATGTTCGGTCCTCTCGGCAAGCGCAACTGCTTCGATGGGCGAAGCGACCACTCTCACATCCGCGCCCCGCGCTTTCTCCCGGCTTAGTGTGGAATCACTGCCGGGCACGCGCATCATGTCGCCGAAGGTCGCGACGGTGACGTCCGACAGCCGCGCCAGCATCAGGGCGGCATCTATCTCGCTCGCGGAGGTAACGCAGACAGGGCAACCGGGACCTGAGAGAAGCTGAAGGTGATCGGGCAGCAACTGCGCGAGTCCGTAGCGCGCAAACTGATGTGCATGAGTACCGCAGACCTCCATGAGAATGGTCGGGCGGTCGCAGACCTCAGATATCTCGACCGCGAGTCGGTGACTCTCCGCGATTGCTTCCTCGCGCTTACTCACAGCAATCCCGCCTCGCGCAGCAAAGCAAGCGTCTCGCGCGCATGCTCTTCATCGACGACGGTAATCGCGAAACCCGCATGTACCAGCACGTAGTCGCCGACCGCAACTTCCTCGATCAGGTCGACGCGCGCGGTGGACTGGCTGCCGCCGATATCGACAGTCGCGGTATCGTCCTCAATCTGCACGATCCTTGCGGGTATCGCCACGCACATCACTGCCACCTCGCCATCGCCACCGCGGCCTGCCCGAGCGCAACGCAGCCGTCGCCCGGTGGGACAGCGGTGTGCATGATCGGCCTCAGCTTCCTGCGCTCAAGTTCGTCCATCAGGTCCTCCAATATGATGCGGTTCTGAAAAGTGCCACCCGAGAGAGCAATCAGGTCAATCCCATGTGCGTCCGCGCTCTTCTCAGCCGAATCGGCCAGCATCTGAACGAAGGTCGCGTGGAAACGCCCGGCAATCTCCGCCTGCGTTACCCCCTGCATGATCTCCCCCACCATCGCGCGGAAGGCGGGCCTCGGATCGAGGATCAGCTCTCCTTCATTCTCCTGCACATGGTATGCGTAGGGCTTCTCGCCTCGGAGCGCGATGGCCTCCAGCTTCATCGGCCCCTCTGCCTCGTACTCGACGCGATCGCACAGCCCGAGCAGCGCAGCTACCGCATCGAACAGCCTGCCCGCTGATGACGCGACCGGGGCATTCACTTCGTTGTCGATCATGCTGCACAGTGTCGCCCACGCCTCAGGATCGAGCCGCGCCACGAACGGGATCGTCGGTTGCTCCTCAAAGCCCGCTCCGAAGCTCTCCCTCAACCACGTCGCGGCAACACGCCATGGCTCGTGGATCGCCGCTTCCGCCCCCGCAAGTCGAATCGTGTGTAGATGCCCTGCACGCTCATACTCGGCCGCATCGCCCACCAGCACCTCACACCCCCAGATGGTACCGTCTGCACCGTAGCCGGTACCGTCGCAGATCAGGCCTACCGCCGGACCAGGCAGGCGATTTTCCACCAGTACCGCCGCGAGATGCGCGTGATGGTGCTGTACACGTTCGAGCGGCAGCCCCCGCTGCTCCGCGAGGTCCTCAGCATGGCGCGTGGAGAGAAAGTCCGGATGCAGGTCACAGGCAAGTCCCTCCGGTTCGACCTGCAGCAACATCCTGAAGTGCTCGATTGACCGCTCGAAGTACTCCAGCGTCTGCAGGTCCTCGAGATCGCCTGTGTGCTGACTCAGAAACGCGTTGCTCCCTCGCGTCAGACAGAAGGTGTTCTTCAAATGCCCCCCGACCGCGAGGATGCACGGCGTCTTCGTGGGCCGCGGCCCGATGTCCCGCGTCACCTCTGCAGGGCGGGGACCCGTGCCCCGCCGCGTTGTCGCTCCTTCCCCGCCATCTCGCGATCCGTGGCACGGACACTCCTGTCCGTGCGTCGTTCGCAGAGTCCCCGCCTCCCCAGCCTCCACCCTCACCGGAAACGGCACGTACCCGCGTGATCTTCGCAGCATGACCGGACCGCGCGAGGTCGGACGAATTACCGAATCGTCGCAGCCGATGAATATTTCGCGGTTATGCATGAGAAAGCCGTCGGCGATTCCCTGAAGCCGCCCCATTGCTTCTCGATTCTCCGTCGCCAGCGGCTCGTCGGACAGATTGCCGCTGGTCATCACGAGAGCCCTCAGATCGATCTTCTCGAGCAGCAATATGTGCAATGGCGTGTACGGCAGCATCACACCGTAGCTATCGATATCAGGCGCCACCGAATCCGCCAGCGGTGTATCATCGCGCCTTTTCAACAGGACAATCGGCGCCTCCGGACCGGTGAGGAGTGCCTCGGCGGCTTCCGTGACCAGGGCGAAGCGGCGTATCGTATCAATGTCACGCGCCATCACTGCCAGCGGCTTCGCCTCTCGGTGTTTGCGCCGCCGCAAACGACGCACGGCGGCGTCATCATCCGCATCACAGGCAAGATGAAAGCCCCCCAGACCCTTGATCGCGACGATCATGCCCGCGCGCAATATCTCCTTTGCGGCGGCGATGGCCTCCGCCCCACTCTCGCGCGTGTCTTGCGCTGCAAACTCCACTCCTGGGCCACACTCAGGGCAGGCGACGGGCTGGGCGTGATAGCGGCGATCGGTGATCTCCTCGTACTCCGCGCGGCAGGTGTCACACATCGGGAAAACGCCCATCGAGGTCCTGCGGCGATCATAGGGAACGCTCTCGATTATGGTGAAACGCGGACCACAGTTGGTGCAGTTGATGAATGGGTGGCCGAAGCGCCGGTCGGATGGATCGCGCAACTCCCGCGCACAATCCGCGCAGATGGCTACATCCGGCGAGATGTATATCTCACCCTCCGATGCATCGCTGCTGGAGATGATCGCGAATTCCTCATCACCCACAGGGTCGAGGGTCTCCGTTTGGACACTCTCTATCACCGCGATAGGCGGAGCGTTGCGCTCGAGGCATTCGACGAACTCGCCGACCCGCTCCCGCCCTCCCTCAACCTCGACCACAAGGCCACCGGCCACGTTACGCGCGAATCCGCTGAGTCCGAGGGCACGGGCGAGCCTGTGCACATGCGGACGGAAGCCAACACCCTGCACAATGCCCTCCACCAGAACGCGACGGCGGATGATTGCCTTGCTCGCGCTATCCTCCCGGGTCATTCTTCACCTTTACAGTAGATTTTAGCTGCTCCGTATGATGATACGTTGATGATAGCCGGGATGTTCACTGTGTCAAGGGTGACCTCTGCTCCCTGTGACCGGTATGGGAAGCGATGTCTCCGACCCGAGAAGTCGTTCAGCAGGCACGGAATCCGGGTGGACAGCAGTCGGGGAGTGCTGCTGAACCGCCGGTGGCTGGGGGGTACGGTTGAAGGGGAGTCCTCCAGGGCCGGCGAAGTTGCGGCTTACACGTCGAATACAGATTCGTTGGTAGGCGACCCGGAGGTGCCCACGGTGAACTTTCCTGAGGTGCTGATCACCATCGCCACACTGATGTGTGTCGTCCTGGCGGGTCCGGCGGCAGAAGCAGACGAGTTATTCGATAATCCCGTATTTCACCCCGGGCCTGATGATGGCACTCCTGAAGGATGGCGCTTCGGCTTCTACGGGACCGATGCCGAAAGCTTCTATGAGCCTGAGGGCGGTCACGACGGCGGCGGCGCCGTCGGTGTGCGCAGCCGCGGCGAGGGTGAGCGCGGCTCATGGGTGCAGGTCATCGATCTTGGCGAGGGACGTCACCTGCACATGACCGGATGGTACCGCACCGAGGACATCGACGCCGAAGATGCCGCCACGGTGCGCGTCATCTGGTGGCGGGACGATTCCGATGACCGTCACATACACTCGGTGCACCGCAGATTCAGCTCCTCGGAGGAGTGGACGCGCTTCGAACTGCTGCTGCCCGCTCCCGACGACGCGGTGCGGGCAAAGGTGTCACTGTTCAACTTCTTCCAACCTGGAATCGTCTGGTGGAGCGATGTCAGTGCGACCCCGGCCATGGCCTCGGAGAACGAGGCAGTGCGCCGCTGGGCGGAGGAGGCTGAACGACTGGAGGGAGAGCCCGCCACCGACGGCGGCAACGTGCTGCCGAATCCGAGCTTCCAGATTCAGGCCGGTCAGCCGGACGCCCCGGACTTCTGGGAACGGGGCGCCACCGGCAGCGAGGGATACCCGGTGTCATCCAGCGCGCCCCCGCCCGATTCGGTGGAGATGCACTATCAGACCGACCGCGGGCGCACCGGGGAGCGTAGCGTCGCGGTGGAGTGTCTTTCAGATGCCGGACGAGGCGCGTGGGTGACACAGGTCCCGCTGATACCCGGTCCGTGGCGGTTCGAGGCGTGGTACATGACCGAGGGAATGGATCCGGAGCCGCGCCAGGGACCGGTGGCGCGCATCAGCGCGCTTGATGAGAACGGGCGGGTGATCCTCTACTTCTACGCGTACGGAAGCGCCTCGGAGGATGACTGGTCGCATCTGACGCTGGACTTCGATGCGCCGCCGCAGACAGTTCGCGCGGAGGTGCAACTGCGCAACGCCTGGGCGACGGGAACAGTGCACTGGGATGACACGCATCTCGGCACCGACGTGGAGCGCAGGGCGCAGCTTGAGCGGGAGCAGGCCGAGGACGAGCGCCTGCTGCCGGACTCGGGAGAGACGCTCGCTCAGGCGCGTGAACAGGTCTAGCAGGTCGACGAGCGGGTTACGGAGACCGAAGGCGACCTGCTGGTGGCCGCCCTGCAGTGGGCGCTGCAGGACGCGGAGCTTGCAATCGAGGCGGGACTCGGCCGCGAGGCCCATGCGACGTTAAGCGATGTTCTCGACTATTGCGAAAGGGCGGAGGAGATCCTCGCACAAGTCGAACTTCGTCCCGCTGACCCCACGCGTGACGGGAACCCCTACGTCGCTCAACTCAACGATGAGATGGAGGGCCGGGCACAGGAGACCCGGCTCTACCCGAAGGGCTTCGAGGGCTATCTCGAACTGGAGAGCTTTCGAGGCGGCGGAACGAACGCACAGGTGCTCGCATGGGGCCTGCTGGACCCACGCAGCGATCTGCAACACGATCCACGTCTGCTGCAGCGCGTGTTCACTCACCTGCAGGCGATGACAGATCACCAGCTTGGCGGCAGCATAACGCCACACCGCGCCTCACGCGACTGGAACATTGACCGCTTCGAGCTTACCCCCACGCTCGAGACACTTCTGCAGATTAATGAGCACCGGCAGTGGACCGTGCTTCCCTCAAAGCGCACGGCGTGGCGGGATGCGATGCGGGAGATGGTGCAATACCAGTACGACACCTACGGCTTCCGCTGGTATGAGCACAGCCCGCCGGAGCGCCCGCATCTATACCCGAACATGGACGTGCACTATCTATTGCTGATGGAGCTTGCATATCACATCTACGGTGATCAGCGATACGCCGTCGAGCGTGACCGCTTCGTTGCTCTCATGGACGAAGGACTGCTGCCGATGGGGGCATGGACCTACACGCGAATGCAGAACGAGGTCTACGTCTATCACTATTACAACACGCTACTGCTTGCGCGCTACTACGAACTGAGTGGGGACGAGCGCGCGCGTGATATACTCCATCGGTCGCGCCCCTACTACCCCCTCGTGCACACCCCCGGAGGCTTCGTCGAGCACTCCACCGATGTGTCGTGGAAGCACAACTGGCACCCTGCGATGGCTTCAGGCGCCGAGACGAAGGCGGGCATGTTCAACTGTGACGAGAACAAGCGGGCGGCGCTCAACGCTCGAAGGCACGAAACCGGACTCATTGCTGTCCGTGCGGTGTCGTGGTGGAAGGACATTGAGCCTGCGCCGGTGCGGGACAACTGGCTGATTTACGATTCGAACACGATGGGTCCCCGCGGGCAGTTCGGCTCCTTCTCCTTCGCGGGCACCTCGCGCGTGACTCCGGGTGGAGGCATCGGGCGTGACACCTTCGTCGGCTGTATGATCAGCGATCCAGACGGCGATCCGCTGGACGCAGCGCTGCAGATAGCCACTATCGAGTATCGGCTACGCCCCGACGGGCCACACTGGCAAAACGCGCGCTATCACTCCGGGAGCGAGCGGCACAGTGTGATGGTGGCCGATGAGTTCGCCAGCCAGGCGGTGCGTTACCGAATCACGCGCCCGGCGTGGGGCGGCTCCCCAAACCCCGAAATGCCCTGGGAGGGCCTTCAGCAGTGGTACCTCTCACGTAACCGCCTCGTGGGGATGTTGACGATCCGCCCGCTGGAGGACACCGAGGCGGCCGGCGTGCAGGGGCGCATGAACTTCGGCAGAGATCGGGAATTCGAGGTGGGTGCGGACGACATGTTCCGATACGGGGGCCTCATCGCTCGCATCCACGACAGCAACCTCGCCGGGATCGAGACGGCTGAGACCGAAGAAGATCCGGGGCTCAGCCCGCGCAGTCGGGAGTTGCGCTTGATGGACGAACGCATGATGTCGGGCGAGGAGCCGCCGTGGGAGTACGGGAAGGGGGAGGAGAACTTCTACGTGGTAGAGGTCCTGCCGTACTGGTCTGAGCTTGCCGCGACTGTGGAGCCGATCCGCGAGGGCTCCGTGCGCGGCTTCCTGCTGGAGGAGGAAGACCGTCACGTGATGCTGCTGCACAACGAGGAGACCGAGGATACGGTGTATCGCGGCCCGGCGGCGGGAGCGAGTGTGACGGTGTACTCCCCGCCTACTGACTATGATGGGCCGCGCTCCCAGTTCGAGATACTCAACGGTGAGTTCGCGTGGCCGCCTGAAGAGATTCGCGAAGCGCCCGCGGAGGTCGCGGTAAGGGATGGGGAGTTCGAAGTGACAATTCCCGCTGAATCACACGTGCTGGTGGTGACTGACTGATGAAGCACCTACTCACAGCAATTGCGATCACGACAGTGCTATTGGTGCCATGCTGGGCCATGGTCGGGGCCGACGACGGCGCTCCCCCTCCGGTGGTGCGGGTCGAGGCTGAGGACTACGCGGATATGCACGGGATCAGGGTGATAGAGCGCGCAGAGGCGTCCCGGGGTCTCACCGTCAGTTACTGGGAGGATCCGGGAAGCTGGCTGGATCTGGAGTTCGACCTGCCGGTCGCGGGAGAGTACCTGATTAGCATCCGCTACGCCCTCAACTGGCCTGACACAGACCGCGTGGTGCTGCTTGACGGCGAGGAACTCGGGGAGATCGAGCTTCAGACCACCGGTAGCTGGGGTGATTTCGACAAGATCACTCTGCCCTTTGAGCCGCTGGAACTGCCTGCAGGGAAGGTAACGCTGCGGTTTCTGAATCGAGATTCCCGCGGACTATCACTGGATCGGGTGGCGATGCACCATCCTGATGCTCCGCTGGCCGATCATCCGCTCAGCTCCGAGGAACGTGAGAAGCTGCATAGGCGCGTAACCGAGACCGTGGGACCGTATGCTCGCCGGGTTCTCGATTACGGGGAGGTCGAATTCCACGCTATCCATGCAGGCGGGCCCGCATGGGCGAAGGTAAGCGGTCATCTGCTTGTGGCGGGCGGGCTGCCCGAGGAGGATCGTGGCACCCTCATGCGCCGCCGGACCGAGTACCATCAGGTCGCGCTGCTGGATGGCGGAGCCGGAGGAAGCGGTCTGCTGATAGCCATCACGGACGGCACCAGCCTGCATCTGGTCGCGCTGGCTGACGAGGCCTCCGCGATTCCGTTGCCGGCTCCGGTGCTCGGCGCGGACGGGATACGCATTGTGACGGCGCGCGCAGGTGAGTCGGGCGATCTGCATCTTCCAGCGGGAGAGTGGCAGGAGCGGACGGAATATCTCAAGGCGAGGGGGCTTCACATCACGGCGGCGCCAATGATGTTGGCCAGACCCTGGGATGAACGAGGTCTCGAGCCCAGGCTTGCGCTTGAGACAACAGACACCGATGCGGGCCACGTCGGCGTAGCGCGCTTCTCGCCGCGCTGGGGCACCGAGGAGCCGCGGGTGGGGCTTATGACAGACGGCGCCTACTGCGTCGTGCAGGAGACTACAGTGCGCAATCCCACGCTTGCGGCTTTCTACGATGAGGGCATGTTCGATCTGCGGTTAGCGCCGAACGGTGAGATTGCTTTCAAGGACGTCCGCTCAGGAGAGACCGTGGTTCTGCGTGAAGAGCGCGGTTCACGACCGGAAACGCGTTGAGCCGGTGCCAGTCATTCAGGAGGCAGCGATATGAGACACGCGGGAGCAACAGCGCAGGTGTTCATCATGCTGGTCGGCATTGCACTGATCGCCACGCCCACCACCATCGCGGGCGAGTACTACCTCTCGCCGGACGGTGATGATGCCGCAGCGGGCGACCGCGAGAATCCCTGGCAGAGCATCGCGAAGGCCAATGAGACGCTTCAGCCGGGAGACACCGCGATCTTCCTTGAGGGCGATTACACAGGCGTAATCACACCGGAGAACAACGGAACCGCGGATGCACCGATAACCTACCGCTCAGTGGAGCCGCGAGCGGCGCGGCTGGTGGCGGAAGCAGTACCACTGCTCATGGAGTTTGACGGCCACGAGCATGTCGTCGTGGAGGGGTTCGCGGTCGATGGTCGATTGGAGGGGGGATGGCTGAGAATAGACGATTCAAGCCATCTGACGATCCGGGGCTGTTACATGCGCAGGGCCCGCCCCATGCACTGGATACGCAACTCCACACACATCAACCTTCTGGACAACGTCTTCAGCAAAGACACCGTCACCGGTGACACCTTTCACCTGTTGAACTGCTCCCAAGTGTTGATAGAGGGTAACTCATTCACGCGGGTCGGTCACTGTCCGATGGTTCTCTCCCAGATGTCACATACGGTGATCCGCGGCAACGTCTTCCGCGCCGAGTGGGGACGCAACTACTCGTTCTGGTCCTCCGGACGCCTGCTGATCGAAGACAACATCATCACACGGGCCCGTGACAGCGCCTGGTCGGCCGACCCGATTGCGAAGAACCTCTACGATGAAAGCATATTCCGCTTCAACCGCGTCTTCGACAACCTCGGCACTCCGCTGAACACCAGCAGCTACATCTGGCGCGGAGTCAGCCGAACCGGTCTCTATCGCTGGCCCTTCCGCGCGATGAACTCACGCTTCTATCACAACACGCTCACCGACAATCTCGGCCCGGCGTGGAGCCTCGGCGGGATGAACGTAAGCGCGCACATCTTCCAGAACAACATCTTCTACGGCAATGACCCCTACGGGGGCAATGTACAGGTAGTTCGACGCGAAAACATAAGCCGCGACAATCAGTTTGTGAGCAACCTGTTCCGCGGCACCGAACCGGGAATGACGGTCGTTCGCTACGGCGACAGCTTCTGGACCGCCGAGGAGGCCAACGAGCGCACCGCCACCCACGGCGATTTCTGGTCCGAGTTCCACGCCAACATCGACGCCGACCCCGCCTTCCTGGACGCAGACAACCGCGACTACCGCCTCAGCGCGCAGAGCGAGGCAATCGACGCCGGCACGCCGCTGGCATGGACGATCGGTGAGGGCACCGGCAGCGCGCTCCCCGTGAGCGACGGCATTCCATTCTACGACGGCTTCGGCATCGAGGGCGAGGAGGGCGATTTCATCGCGATCGGCTCCGGCGACAACCTCGCGCAGATCCAGCGCGTCGAACTGCGTTACTACCGCCCCGCCCTGCTGCACCTCGAGCGCGAGGTCACCTGGGAGGACGGGATGCCGGTGAGCCTGCCGTGGAGCGGCGAGGCACCCGACCTGGGTGCCTATCAGCGCGGCGTCCAGCACCCGACCGCGCTGATCGCGCTGGCAGACCCGGCGGTAGCAGAACCCGGCCAGCCGATTCGGTTCAGCCTCGACAACCTGGGCAAGGAGATAGAGAGTGTCACGTGGGACTTCGAGGACGGCACATTCTCCGACGAGCAGGCCCCAACTCACAGCTACGCCGAGACCGGACACTACGGCGTCACTGCCCGCGCGGTCTTCGCAGACGGCAGGCGCGGGGTCGCCGCCCTGTTCATCAACATCCCTGAGCGTATAGATCCGGTGCTGCCGTGGGTGGAGATCGACTTCGAGGATGAAACCTATCAGGAGACCTGGGGCTGGTACATGAAGTTCTACCGGGGGCATCAGACCGGGCAGGCGCGCGTGGACCGTCCCGACGGCGAGGGCAGGTGCATGCACCTGTTCTACGACGAGAACAAGCGCAACACCACTGCCGCGCAGATCGCACCCGGGGCGTGGGATATTGATATTTATCCGTTCGTACGCTTCTCCTACCGCATTCCCGAGGGCGTGCCGGTGGGGATCGAGTTGAACACCTTCGGCGGCCCGGACCAGCCCGCCGGCTTCACGCTCGGCGGAACTCCCGCACGTGCCGAGCGCGACGATGATCTCGGCACTTACACACTGATCGATGACGGTCAGTGGCACGAGATCACGATCGATGTGCGCGCGGTTCGCGAGGCACCTCCCGAGCAGCAGTACCTGCGGCAGTTCCTGCTGCGCACCAACTGGCGCGAGGATCAGGAGCAGGAGTTCTGGTTCGACGACTTCGCGATCCTGCCGGAGGATTGAGGCGACCGCATGGCGAACAGGGGCCGCAAAGGTCGGGTCATCGAACTGTGCGCATCGGTCATTGACGGCCTGGTCTGAATCTGAGAAGGTGCAGCCATGATCAAGAGGGTGCCGCTGGGCTGGCTCATATTGGCAGTTGCGATCGTGCTTGCGGTGGCAGTCCCAATCATCCGCGAGGGCTGTCAGACGCTGCTGCTGAGGGCAGAGATCATCCACCCGGACAGCGATTCACCGACGTTGCTCAGGCAGATAGCCTCCGAGGCTCCCGACGACGCCTACATGCAACTCGCGCTGCTCTACGGCCTGGAGCGTGTCCATCGGTCATTCGGGCATCCCGACATCCCCGGCAATCTTCCGAGCGAGGAGGAGACGCGGGAGCATTTCCGCGAGATCATAGATCGTTTCCCCGATGATCCCGCCCCTGCAGTTCTATACGCGGAGTACCTCTTACGCCACCTGTACGTCGACCTTCCGATGGAAGTCGAATTGGGTCCGCCTCCAGTTTTCGAGCCAAGGCTTCCGACCGATGAGGACGTGGCCGCGGCGCGGGAGATCCGCGCCATTCTTAGCGCGGCAGCTCTCAACGCACCTGAGAACGCCGCCATCGACTACATGCTTGCATGGGCATGGTTGGTCGAGGATCGGCGTGAAGAGGCACTTGCCGCGCTCGCTCGTGCCGCGGCGAAGCCTCAGTACACTCTCTACCCGGACCGGCTCGCCGGCGGATCAATCAGGCTGTTCGAAGCAACTAACGACCCTGCATGGTTTGCCGCCGCCATCGCAGCGTCGATGGTTGATCAGGCAGCCATGGGAGGCGGACGACGACGACGGCAACTTGCGCGTGCCCTGTCTTATGGAAGCAGGGCGGCACGTGAGGCGGATGATCCAGAGACCGCGCTGGAATATGCCTCCGCCGCAATCGTCTTCGGCGCCCAGATGCGCGAGGGGGCCTGGGGGTGGATCGATACGCTTGTTGCGAGCGCTGTCAGTGCGATTGGCCATGGTGCCCTGGCGCCAGTGGCGTCGGACAGGGATCTATCGCCGGATGAGAACAGCCGTCTGCGGGCGGAGGCGGCTGCCGCCTACGCGCGGGAGCACGGCCGCGACGACCTGGCGCGGTTTATCATTGAGCATCACTCTCTCAATGAACGTTCCCGGTCCCGTCTGCGACAGATCTCTCTCCGAAGCGTCGATGTAATGCTGCGGCCCATAACTTGGGCCGGATGGCCGGCGGCGATGGCGACATGGGTGACGGCAGGAGTCTTCGGCATATTCATTGTCCTCGTCGTGGCGATCGATGCGGTGTACATGGCGGTCCGCAGGCGCCGCTGGCCGCGACGGAAGGATTGGGTCCAGGTCCACCCTCTGATCGTGCTGGGGCTCTTTGCGGTGCTGTTGACCCCGGGATGGATCGCAGCATGGATTCTCTCTCCGGACGTGCCGAGCTACACGCTTCGTGCTCCAACGCTCTACGTGCACCCGTTGATGGCAGCGGGAGTGCCGCTGTGGTTTGTGGGGGCTGGCATGATTGCTGCCTGGTATGGTCGGCGCGACGACCTCTCGGACCTGACCTTCACAGAGAAGAGACTGCGGGTTGCCGCCTCGCTGATCGGTGTCACCGTTCCCGCTCTGCTGCTGGCGAGCGTTCTGGCGGTCGGGTGGATGGCAGTGCAGATGAACACGTACGCAGAGGCACAGTGGGAGGTGCTCCGCGTCGGCGAGGTCGAGTATTTCAAGATCAATGCTTCTGAGGCGGAGTTTCAGGCACGGATGATCGAGCTCATTGGGGAGTCGAGCACTTCGACTGAAGACGGGCAGCAAGAGTGGGAGATCGAGGCGCGGGGTGGGGGGCGCCCGAGCAGCAGCATCTGCGGCAGTTCCTGCTGCGCACCAACTGGGGCGAGGATCAGGGGCAGGAGTTCTGGTTCGACGACTTCGCGATCCTGCCCGAGGGGTAACTCACTACGAAGAGAAGCAGCGTAACTATCGCCCACGGCCCGTTCATGTCCTGATGAGGTGACAGAGAGATGATTCATGACGCCGAAAAGAACGACCTTGTGGACTGGAGGCGGCGGGTGCCGCTGCGCCATGAGGCGGACGTGGCGGTGATCGGCGGCGGGATCGCGGGCGTCTGTGCGGCATGCGCGGCGGCCGTCGAGGGCGCCTCGGTGATTCTTGTGGAGCGCTTCGCGGTGACGGGCGGCAACGCGACCGTCGGCGGGGTCGCCAACTGGTCGGGCGAGACCGCCGGGCAGGGCGCGATCTTCGACGAGATCATCGCGATGCAGGAAGAGTGGGACAGCATCGCCCCCTATCCCGGCCCGGTCGATGGCTTCGCGAACACCAACCGCGTCTTCGACCACGAGATACTCGCTGTGATCCTGCAGGAGCTTCTGCTGCGCCACGGAGTGCAACTTCTGCTGCACACCAAGTTCGTGGACGTGCAGTGTGAGGGCGGCATCCTCGGCCCCGCGGTGGTCGCGGGCGCGTCGGGAGTCGAGGCGCTCAGCGCGAAGGTGTTCATCGACGCCTCGGGCGGTGGGCAGGTGGCGCGGGCGGCAGGCTGCGAGCTGCTGCCCCGGGGCGAGCGCGGGCCGATCCCGCCCTCGATGATGTACTTCGTGCGCGAGCTTGACGAGGAGGTCAAGCCTCAGCTTCCTCCCGGCTGGTTCGAGCCGGTCGAGCGCGAGGCTGACATGCCGATGACCAGCACCTGGCCCGCTGGCCCGCGCGGGAAGGCGCTCAAGCTGAAAGTCATCGGCCACGACAGCGGGGACACGATCGGCATGACGGCGCTTGAGATTCGCGCGCGGCGGCGGATGTTCGAGGTGCTTGACTTCTATCAGCGCGACTTCCGCGGCGAGGATACGCCGCGCAGGGATCATCCGCGCAACGCGAATGTGACGCGCTGGCAGTTCGATCACTGCTCGCCGATGATCGGCCTGCGCGAGACCCGGAGAATTGCCGGAGACTACGTGCTGACACTGGAGGACCTGCGCGCAGGGCGGGAGTTCGACGACGGGATCGCGCGGGGTGCGTTCTACCTCGATGGCCTCACGCCCGATGACGAGAAGCGCACTTACATGCTGACGAAGGAGGAGCAAGTGGTGCCGCCCTACCAGATCCCGTTCCGCTCGCTGATCGCGCGGGATGCGGATAATCTGCTGATGGCCGGGCGCTGCTTCTCCGCCGATCAGATGGCGCTGTCTTCGGCGCGGGTGATGACTACCTGTGCGATGATGGGACAGGCTGCGGGGATCGCGGCGGCGTGGTGCGCGGATCGCGATCGCGGACCTCGCGATCTCGATGCAACCGAACTGCGCCGCCGCGTCGAGGAGCGCGGGGCGAATCTCGACGTGTGACGGGCACGGCGGCGCTTGCTTCAGACCTCGCGCAGGGACGGAAAGGCCGGCTCCACGTCACGATCTTCGGCGAGTTGCGCGACTACGATCTGCGGGTCGAGGTCGCGTGGAGAAACACCCTCTCGCAGGCTCAACGCCGCCGCCACGCCCGCGGCCTCGCCGGTTGCCATGCAGGTCTGCTGAATGCGCAGCGAGCCCTGCGCGAGGTACCCTGCTGAGATGCAGCGCCCGGCAACGAGCAGGTTGTCCACCCCGTCCGCGACGAGGCAGCCGCAGGGTATGTCGAACCATTCTCCCGCGAAGAGACGCCGGGCGAACTCCGCGTAGGCCTCGCTGCCGCTGTGAAGCCACCGCTCGGGCAGGGGTTTTTCGTCATCGGGCGGATGCACGTCGATCTCCCACGACGAGCGGGCGATGCCGTCGGGCCGCTTGCGCAGATTCCACGCGTCATCGTCCTCCACGCGCTCGATGCCCTGAACGATGCGCGAGGTGCGCACTCCCGGTTCCGCGGCGGTGTCCACGAGGTACTCTCCCTCGGGAAGATCGTCCGACCGTCGCCAGACCTCGTGCTGCATGTCCCGCACGGCGGCGGAGAGCGCCATCGGATCGAGCGGATCGACGCGCTTGCGATTGACGCGTCCGATGGCCTCGGGCCGCCACGCGACGGTGCCGCCGCCCGCGAGCGGCTTCGCGCCATCGGTGCCGGGGATCGGTTGCCCACCGATGCGCCGCTTCAGAGAGACCTGTTGCGGCCACGGCTTGCCCACGACACCGCGGTCCCATGCCACCCCGGCCTCGTGGGCGACGGCCGCGTCGCCGGTGGCGTCGATCACCCGGGCGGCGCGAATCTGTTGCATGCCCGCGCGAGTGTGCGCGACCACGCCCGTGATCGCGCCATCCTCGACGGAAGCGCCGCACAGATGCGCCAGTAACAGTACATCGGCTCCCACTTGCTCGAGCATCTCATCCCAGACGCGCTTGACGCCCTCGGGATCCACGGAGGTGCGGAACCAGTGACAGTCGGGGTTGTACCGCGAGGGAGTGCGGATCAGCGGGGGCATCGCGCGATACGCGTGCAGGCGCCGCGCCCACTCATGCCACAGGCCCTGAAAGTCAACGCCGTTGGTGCTCAGCACTACCGAGACAAGCTGCGCGACGGCGGCGCCGCCGAGGTACCCGTACTTCTCCAGCAGCAGTGTCTCTGCGCCATGCCGCGCTGAGGCGATGGCTGCGGCGCAACCCGCCGGTCCCCCTCCGCACACCACGACGTCGCACTCGGCGAGCACAGGAATATCGGCATCGCGCGTCCAGGATCGATTCATCACAAACCCTCCCGTTGAGCCTGTCGGCGAACTTACGCTTCCGTCGTACCTCGCGCCTCTCCGGGTAGTTCTCGGGGAAGCCCCGATGTGCCCAGCCCTGTCCGGTCGGCAGAATTCGACGCTCCGCGCAGGAGAATGCCTCCTGGTGACAGAATCTGCTTCGCCTGTGGACTCTTACTGACCTTCTCCCACCGCGCCGTAACACCAGAATGCCTCTGCCGCTTACGAAGGCCCCGGCGCATCGGCGGCGAACTGTCTTCTCGTATCACACGATCGGTCCCGGGAGGGTGTGACATATCATGATCGAGAAGTTCACCATCAGTCGCGACGACTCGACTTACGAGTGCTTCCCCGATGTCTGCCTCACCGACAGCGGTCGCCTCATCATCACCTACCGTGAGAGCGACTCTCACTCCGCCGAAGAGTACACGCACCTCGTCTGGCGCGTGAGCGATGACGAGGGACTCACCTGGTCCGAGAAGGCTTACCTGATCCGCTCTGAGATCGATGACGGCGTACTCTTCAAGTGGAACTGCCCGCGCATCAGCCAGCTTTCCGACGGTCGCATTCTGCTGATCTGCGACGGCTTCGACCGCCGCCCCGGTGACACCGACTCAAGCGCTCCTTCTACCACCTGGATATGTACCAGCACCGATGACGGCACGAGCTTCTCAGACCCGGTGGACACCGGCATCCCCGGCATCGTGCCCGACCAGGTGGTGGAGCTTGCGTCAGGGCGCCTGCTGACCGCGACCCATCACCGCCTCGACTTCTCGCCGACGATCTACCGGCAGATGGTGCATTACTCAGACGATGGCGGCGAAAGCTGGGTGGGGCCGGTGAACGTCTGCTGCACCCATCACTATGACGCCTGCGAGGCCTCGATCGTGCAGATGCCCGGCGGCGAGCTTGTCTGTTACATGCGCGACAACTCGCGCACCGGTCGCCCCGGACCGAAGTGCATCTCCTTCAACGAGGGCGAGGACTGGCTGGGGCCGTTCGACACGCCGATGAACGGCTGCCATCGCCCGGTATCGGGGCTCACGCGCTCGGGCAACGTGATGGTGCTACACCGCCATCAGCCGGGTCGCGGCCCCTTCGCGAAGAACCTGTTCGCCTACCGCGAGAGCGTCGAATCGGCGCTCAGTCTGCTGCATGAGGAGCAGACGGGCGTGATTCTGCCGCTGGACCACGATTCGAACGAGCAGTCCGACTCATCATACTGCGGCTGGGTGGAGCTTGAGGATGGGCGCTTCTTCGTGGTGAACTACATCAAGGACGATGCGCCGATGGCGCAGATCCGGGGAATGTACTTCACGGAGGATGAGTTTTGAGGGGCAGTCGCAAGCTGCAAGTCGCAAGTCGCAAGCTGACGGCAACGGCGCGCGGAAGAAAGGTCGATGCCACGGGTGTTCGGCGGGCGGACGCACACCCGTCGAAGGCTCCGCGCGGCCGGTGGCGTGCTCGTGGTTCGTTCCGTTGACGAGAAGATACACATTGTAGTTGACCAATCGTCTGCTGCGGCGCAATGGGGAGGTGGACCATGCTCTTCTCAGAGCGAAAGCGCATTGGCGTCCGGGACAGTCTGCAAATCGAGGAAATGGATGACAGGCTGCGAAACCGAATATGGAGCGCCTTCTACCAGGAAGTGTGGCTTCTGATATCAGAAGACTACTACCAGAGCCCGGACTGCTCTCATGCAGTCGCTGACGCTCTCTGGGCAGAGTTCTTCGCCATGCCGATTGATGAATCACCGATCCGTAAGCTGACTGGTGGTTGGGATTCGACGCTTGCGGCCCTGAGAGCGGCCTACATGGAATTGCCCTGGCACAGGGTGTACGACTTCTGTGAGTTCGTGTTGGCTAGCATAGCAGACGAGTGGTTCAACGTCGATAGATGCTGGTTCGCTGAGGCCCTCAATCGCGCCCTGAGTGAGGAGCAGGCTGGCTATCGAATTGTGGGCGATGAAGTGACGGACATTCTTCAGCCAGAGCAGATTGAGGCCATCGAACAGGCTGCGATGCAGGCATCTTCTTTAGGTGGCGTCTGGGACCATCTCAACTCCGCTCTCGTACACCTCTCGGATCGTGAGCAACCCGACTATGACAACTCAGTCAAGGAGTCGATCAGCGCTGTAGGGGGTCTGGCACAGCTTATCATCGGAGACGATCACTCTACGCTCGGCCAGGCTCTGGGGGTCATCGAAGAGCATGTGCGCATTCATCCCTGTCTGAAGATCGCGTTCGACAAGCTGTACGGATACTCTTGCGACGAGGACCACGTCCGGCACGGATCATTTCGGTCATCGGATGTCGCCGCCACCGAAGCGCGCTTCATGCTGGTCGCATGCAGCGCGTTCGTGTCCTATCTCATCGACAAGTCCACGGAAGCAGGTATCGATCTGGCGGAGAGGGCCTCGCCAGAGGATACGGAGTAGCGAGTGAACGAAGCACGGCAAACGACTAACGGCCGGGCCGACTTCGGCGCCAGCACACGACGCTGGCTTCTCAGGACGGCCCCTCCGACGGCAACGACGAACGACCGGGCCGGACTTGAGGGCGCACACATGCTCACTGCGTCGGCCCCTTCAGCACGGCAAAGGACCAACGGCCGGGTGCGCTGGGAAGGGCGCCACTCCTGACGGCGGATGAAGGGCGCCAAGTGACGGTGCGCAGCACCGGCGCGAGGACCGGGGAGGGGCAGACGTTCTCAATTCCCGCAGTAAAGAGGTGCCCATCAATGCCAGCCTTCAACGCATCACCCGACACAATCATCCAACACCTTCACGTCCTCTGCCGCGACATCGGCAACCGCCTCGCGGCCACCGAGGCCGAACGTCGCGCCGCGGAGTACTTCGCCGAGCGGATGGAAGCCCTCGGCATGAGCGACGTGACCTTCGAGACCTTCCCGTTCCACGTCTGGGGGTATGAGACCGCGCGGGTCGATCTGCTCTCAGGCGACGGGCGATCGATCGAGTGCATTCCGGTCGCTAACTCGCGCCCCACGCCCGCGGAGGGCATCGAGGCCGAGGTGGTCTACGTCGATCACGCAACTGAGACCGACCTCGCGCTGAACGATGTTGAGGGCAAGCTGCTGCTCATCTGGGGCCTCAGCGACGGCGCGGAGGCGCTGCAGATGCTTCAGGCGTCCGGCGCGGCGGGCCTGCTCTGGGTCGATGATCGCCTGCCGATGGACTGGCCGGTCTCCGCGGGGACGCCCTATGCGTGGCGTGACATCGTCACACTACCGCAGGTCACGGTGCCCTACTGGGACGCGCTGGAGATCGCAAGGATGGACGCCCCGCGAGCGCGCCTCGTCAGCGACGCCTGGCGCGAGGAGGGCGAGGCGGTGAACGTCTTCGCCGACCTTCCCGGCGAGAGCGACGAGATGGTACACATGACCGCGCACATCGACACGGTGATCGTCGGCACCGGCGCGGAGGATGACGGCTCGGGCATTGCGGCGATGCTGGAGGCCGCGCGGATGCTCGTGGAGGTCGGCGAGACCCCGCTGTGCACCATCCGCTTCTGCGGCTTCGGGGCGGAAGAGCAGCTTTCGGAGGGCGCGCGCGTTTACGTGGAGCGGCGGCCCGAGGCGGCGGATCGCAGCCGTCTCGTGGTGAACCTCGACTCGGTCGCGGCGCTCACCGGGCGCAATCAACTGATGGTGGTCGGGCCGCAGGCCCTGCGCGAGGTCTGCGAGCAGATGGTCGCGCCGGAGGCCCCAGTCCTCTCCGGCGAGGTACGCGAGCATGTCTCACCTTTCTCGGACATGTTCCCGTTCAATGCGCGCGGCTGCCCTTCCGTCTGGCTGCACCGGATGAACCAGGCGGGGACGCGCTACTTCCATCACTCACACCTCGACGACCT